>NZ_JAKSYN010000176.1:0-48172 GCF_022829565.1 Methylobacterium sp. J-001 | reverse complement strand
GGCGACGATCAAACGCTACATCGCCGAGCACAACCGGAGCGCCAAACCCTTCGTCTGGACCAAGCCGGCTACCGACATCCTCGCCGCCGTCAGCCGCTCCCATGAACCATCCGTCTGAGTCAGTGTACTAGGTCTGCTTTGAGGAGGCCTTGAGATAGAGATGGATGGCCTGTATGGGCGCACTGCTGCCCGGCTGGTTTTACAGCTCCTCGACCCTGAAGCCGACGGGCCGAAGGCTCAAATCTCAGTCCCTTCCGCAAGCGTGAGCGCATTGACCTGCCTATCAGCTGGCGGCGAGAGCCGACGAATGTCGTGCCAGCGGGCTGCCCGAGGGAGCCATGTCGGAATAAGGCAGGGGCATCAGGGTCTGACGGAGCTCGTCGTTGCCTGAGACGCCCAGGGCGCTGTCACTGACGTACCGGCCAGCGACGCGTCAGAGGTACTGCCGCCGGCTGTCCTGCTGCGGCGTCCGTGATAGGCCTTTTCTCAAACTCGAAGTACTCCGCCTCCGCCAGGGTGCGGGGATAAGAGCGATGACGCGCTACGATTTTGCCCGGGCGCTTGTTCCGTGTAGGCTACTGAGGGCGCGTGCAAGTCCATCCAGGGATAATGTCATCTCGACTCTGGGCAGACCATCTGAAGTCCAGTAGTGTATTTTTACCGTACCCCCGCCACGGATGTGGCGGATCATCATGGGGTCGACCGGCAGGAAGCCGACGCAAAGACTGGCGTCGCAAGACGTGAGACGCATCACGGTCTCGCGGCCTCCGAAATCCAGCGTGACCGTGTGGGCGGGGAAGTCCGTTACCGGCGCGCGCACCAAGAAAACCGGCTCGCCCGACGCAGTGGCAGCGATCGACCAGCTAAACGCAAGACGGCCGTCTGAAGCAGCGATCGATTGCACGATGTTGCAAACCCGACGACCTTTCGCCTCATCGCAAATCGATGTCCAGCTCAGGAACCGTTCGACGACCCGACGAATGCCCGGGCCAACCGGGGCCCCGTCGACGGGCTTCACTCGGTAAGCGGGCTCGGCGACAGAGGCGACCGGCTGATCCTCGGTGAGGCTGCTGCGCAGGAACGCCTGCGCCTGAGCCGGCGATAGCAACCCGGCGCCGATCATGAGCGCGATCGCGTAGCCCAGCAACGATAACGTCCGCGGCAGCCGCACGTTCGGCATCTCAGTTCAAGGTGAAGCTTGCGCCGGCGCCGATCCCGAAATCGCGGCCCGCCGCGACACCGGTGGCGTTCACCCGCGCTGTCCCGTCCGGCAAAGTGTATCCGACGCCAAAGGACGCGGCAGCCTCGCCGCGCCACGCGCCTCCGCCGGCGGCGACGCTGAGTTTGCCCGGCCGGTCGTCGAAGCGGAGGGCCGCCGCCGCTAGACCGATCGCGGCGCCGCGCCGCGCGTCCGCGCGAGCCTCGCCGACTTGTCGATTGAGATCGACCAGCTGACTGCCGAAGGTGCTCAGCTGCTTCTGCAACGGTGCCACGGCGGCATCGGTGTAGGCGGCGCTCGCGGCCGAAGCCGCCGCGATGCTTCGGTCGGTATAGGCGTTGGCCTCGGCTCTGGCCTGTGCCACCTGCCCGGTATTGGCCCCATCGGTGGCGAGCACGCCCGCCGCAACGTTTCGGATCAATACCGGCTGGTTCGGGTCGCTCCCGGCGAGCGTCATGGACTGACCGCGGCCGCCGGTTGAGGGATCGACGTCGTATCGGACCCCGAACGTGTCGACGGCGCCGAGGGCGGCGCCGACGCTGGCGTATCTCTGACCGCCGATCGTGTAGCTCGGCGCCGTGACACTGCCATCCGCTGCGACGCCGGCCCCGCCACCCAGCGCGCTGGCCAAGTTGGCACCCAGTGTTCGGACTTGGCGCACATTCACCGCGTCGGTGTCCTGGGTTCCGCCGGCCACGTTGGTGATCTGGCGTTCCGCCCCCTCGGCGCCGACCGAGATCGCGCCCTGTATCGAGTTCACCGCGACGCCGGAGAAGGCCTCGGCGGCCCCGGCCATACCCGCACGATTGGCCACCGCACCCGCCCCGAGGGCGACGCCCCTGTCTGCGGTCACCGACGCCGCAGGACCGATCGCGACGGAGTCGGCGCCGATGGCCTGTGCCGCAGCGCCGGTGCTCCGAACGGCGACATAGCGGCTGCCGTTGGTGCTGAGATTCGTTACCGCCGCGTCGAGGCCGCCGAGGGCGTTCCCGACGCTGTGGTAGCTCGTGCCCTGGATTACATAGCTGGGGGCGATCAGCGTCCCATCGCCGGCAACCCCAGCGCCGCCGCCCAGAACCGAGGCCACGGAGGCGCTGACCGCATAGATCTGGCCGCCGGTGACCGCTTGAACGCTGCCGGCTGCAATCTGGCCCGCCCCGACCCCCGTCAAAGTCCGCGCCGTGCCACTCTGGTTGGCAAGAGACACCCGTGTTCCGTCCGTGGCGCCGCCGATCGAGATGGCGCGCGACGTCGCATCCTGTCGCACGAGACCCGAGGTCCCGTTTTGCAGATCGGAAACGCCGCTACTGACCGCGTAAAGTTGGCCGCCGTTGACGGCCTCGGTCGAGCCTGCCGCAACCAGGCCCGACGCGACGCCACGCAGGGAAACGGCCGTGCTGCCGCCCTTGGCGAGATCAATCACGTTCGTCGGGTTGCCGCTGCCATCCGGTACGTACTGGACGGCAAGAGAGTTGCTTGCCGCGAGAGCCGAACCGACATCGCGGTAGATCTGCCCGCCGACATTGTAGCTCGGCTTCGTGAAGGCCCCCGTCGCCGTGTCGTACGCTGCGCCGCCGCCCAGCGCGTCGCTGCTCGAGCGGAGTTGACCCAGCGTTGCCGCGTCATTGTCGGTCGTTCCGGCGGAGAGGCCGGTGAGCCGACGGGCACCATTGGTCCCGGTGAAATCGACGACGGCGCCATCGGTGCTCTTCCCGACGCTGATGGTACGGGTGGCCTGATCCTGCTGGACGAGTCCGATGCTGCCGTTTTGAAGCGCAGCGACTTTCTGGTTGGTCGTGTAGAGTTGGCCGCCATTGACGGCATCCGTCGAGTTGCTCGAGGTGATATTGCCGCGTCCGACATTGTGAAGCAGCACCGCCTCACCGGTGTTCGAACCGACCAGGGTCACGTCATTCGACGGCACGGCTGGGTTCGCGACGGTCGGGCTTGTCGCGGTCGCATAGCGCAGCGGCAATTGTGAAAGCGCAACGGCACCATTGTCCGTCGTCGCCGGAGCCAGGCCGCTGATCGAAACCGCCGATCCGACCGCACCGCCGCGGGTCAGATCAATGCTGGTCAAGCGCTTGCCGCCGCCATCCGTGTCGTAGCGCAATGCCAAGCTGTCGACTGCCCCCACAAGATCAGGAATCGTGCTGTATTTTTGTGACCCGAACGAATAAGTCGGCGGCGTGTACGTATTGGATGCAGCGTCGAACGTGCTTCCGAGCGTGGTGCCGAGTGTGTTGCCGAGGCCCCTGAGCTGACGCACGTTGACCGCATCGGTGTCGTTCTGGCCACCCGCCACGTTGGTGATCTGTCGCTCGGTACCGGAGGCGCCGACCGAGAATTCCGTGTTGGCCGAACTCAATGCGTTGCCGCTATACGCCTCCGTGCCGCTGATCGTCCCGCGCAGGGCCATGGCGTTCGCGCCGACTGCAACGGACTGTTTCGACGACGCTTTGGCGCCGCTACCGATTGCCAGTGCCGAACCACCTTGGGCGGACGTGTTGTCACCAATGGCGATGTTGCTCGCCGTCGAATTACCGCCGTTCTCCCCTGCGACGGATAGGCGGCCGATGGCCAGTGCATCCTGGCCGTAGGCACTGGCGATGAAGCCCTGAGCGAACGAGAAGTCACCCACGGCATAGGATTGCCGTCCGAGAGCGATGGCGATATCGCCCGACGCCTGGTTGTTCGTGCCCAGCGACAACGTCGAACGACCATTCGCCGTGTTGCCGTAGCCGATCGCGACCCCGTAGGCGCCGTTGGCGGCGTTGCTGGTTCCAATCGCGGTCGAGTTGTAGTCCGCGTTGCCCGCAGCATTGTTATAGCCAATGGCCACACCGCCGCCAGTGCTGACCGTCGATCGCAATCCGAGCGCGGTACCCGACGGGATCGAGCCGGCATCCGACGTCTCGTTGGGCGGCGTCGTGCTGCCGTTGGAGCCGCCCGCCGGGTTACCGCCCGTCGCGGCACCGCTTATGCCAGTGCCGCTGCTGTCGCGGTAATTGATAATTCCCTGGACTTTCTTCGCCGACTGAGCCTTTGCGCCGGAGCCGATCGCGACAGCGCCGGCTCCGACCGCCGACGCGTTGAGCCCACCGGCGAACGATCCGGCACCACCGCCGCTCGCGCCTGAGCCGATCGCCGTTGCGTCGGCGCCGCCGCTGTTGGCGTTGTAGCCCCCGGCGAATGAGCGATCACCGCTGGCTGTCGCTCCGGGCCCGATCGCTGTCGCATTATTGCTATCGTTGGGAACGGATCCGCCACCTGCCTGATAGCTTTGAGCGCGGGCTGATCCGGTCAGAAGCAAGCCAAGACCGAGTGCAACGGCGGTCGTATTCAATAAATCTCGGCGGATACACCTGGAAAGCTCTCTATAGGTGTGGCTCATATTCGCTTTGCCGAAACTCAGAGACTTCATTCGATTATTTGGCCGCACCGCATCCCGAGATACGGCCGCCGGCGAACTAATCGCTAATATTTTATACCGCCGTCGTATCTAAATTATATTTGGCAGCTTTCACCGCCGTTATAGGTACATATAGCAGATGAACAAATGATTATTATAACTAATTCTAACCCTTAATCCTCCAATCGTTAATGCGATAGCATCGCCGGTGATGACGGGGAGCAAAATATGAGTCTTTTATCCGCACCGCCGCCAACACTGGCGCGATTACCCTCAAGCTTTCGTCAGATGAAGATATTCGATGCCGACTGGTGTGCTGATATTATTCGTTAAATATCGGCGCTCTTCAGCGGTGTGCGCATTTCCGGACGTCATAAGCCCGGCTGCGGAAAGTTTGCCTGTGCCGATTTGATCCGCGCTCTGTCGAAGGCCGCCCATCCGCCATATCAATCTGGTCGATCAGCATGGGCTTGGCGAAATAATAGCCTTGCGCGCAACGGATCTGCGTTGCGCCGAGCAGGTAAGCGACCTCCTCGTAAGTTTCGACGCCCTCGGCGACGATCGACATCCCGAGCGCGAGACCCAAGGATTCGATGGCTCTGAGCAAAATCTGACTGCGTGGTCGGTTGTGGATGTCGGTGATGAACGACCGGTCAATCTTCAGCTCATCGGCGGTGATCTCCGCAAGGGCAGCGAGTGACGAGTAGCCCACGCCGAAATCATCGATCGAGACACGCGCCCCGACGGCCCGGATGCAGGGAAGAACTTCGCGTTGGAACAGACCCTTTGCGAAGAAGGCCTCTTCAGTGAGTTCGAGCACGAAGCGGCCGGCCATGCCGGTTTTGCCAAGGGCCTCGCAAAACTTGGTCATGAACGGAACGTCACAAGCCTGCTTCGCCGCGATGTTAAGACTTATCGTGACGTCGACCCCAAATATCTCATCGATCCGATGGATGCTGCTAATCGTTTCCGATAATATTTGCAGCGTTATCTCGTTGATCAGACCGAGCTCGATGGCGAGGCCAATGAAATCTCCCGGTGCATGAATCATCCCGAGCTCGTCGCGCCACCGTAGGAGTACCTCAACGCCCAGTACCGCGTGCGTGCGCATATCGACTTTGGGCTGGAAGGCGCAACAGAAGCAGCGATCGCGAATGGCCAGACGCAACCGCTGCTCGACCGCCATGCGCTCGGTTGCGATGTGGCTCATCGTCTCCTCGAAAAGGCTGACGCCTCCTTTCGCGCAGCCCTTGACTTGGTACATCGCATTATCGGCTTGGCGGCGGAGGATCTCGTACGTCGAGCCGTGGTCCGGGAACAGGCTCAGGCCGATCGACGCCGACGCGAAGATCTCATGACCGTCGATAAAGCACGGCTGTTTCAGGCGCTCGGAAATCTCCGTTATCTCCGCCAACGTCGTCGCCCAATCCGTGATCGGGTTCAGCAGCAGCACGAACTCGTCACCGCCAAGGCGTGCCAGCATGTCGCTGGGGCGCAGGGCGCCACGGATGCGGTCGGATACTCGGCGCAGCAAGGCATCGCCCGCGGCGTGGCTGTAATAATCGTTGATGTGCTTGAAATTGTCGAGATCGATGAAGGCGAGGGCGAACCGGTCGGTCGGGCCGGCCTGCGCAATGAGATCCTCCACGCTCTGCTCGAACATGGTCCGGTTGGGCAGGCTGGTGAGCGCGTCGATGTAGGCGCGATTGATCAGATCGCGCTGCAAATCGTGGTGATGCGTGACGTCGATCAGGGACGTCAGCGTGTAGGCCTCCTGTTCGACGAGCACGCTTTGCGCCTGAGCCTCGACCATGCGCGCACCGACCTGCTCGACCATGAGCCTGTCGGGATGCAGCAGGGCCCCCCTCGGGAGGTCATGGAGAGCCCGTGGTCCGAGCTCTTGGGCAGCGGCGTTTGCGAGGATACAGCGACCCTGGTCGTTATGGACCACGATCCCGACAGGTAGCGCTTGGATGGCAATTTCCAGCAGGCTCTGCAGATGGGTGACAGATCGCTCGGTCACGATCACCCCTGCTGCCAGAGGGACTTGGCAGTACGCAGGCCAGCTTCGGCCGCGTGTTCGACGCCGTCGAGCGGGCGCCGGAGCAGCCGGCGATGGACTTGGTCGATGGCGCTTCCGTTGCCGCCATCGGCGGCCGGGTCGCGACTCAAGCGCGCCGCGACCGACTGATCGGTATCGACCCCGCTCGCTTTACTCATGGTGGCCCCGCGCCAGCGTTCCACCACCGCGCCGACGAAGCCCGCGGCCGCGATCGCCGCGCCGTCGTCCATGAGCCGCGCGCTCATATCGTTGCGCGGCTGGCGCTCCGGCGGAAGCGGGGTAAACTTGAACCGCGCCGGCATCGGTACGCCTTCGCCGAACGCAATGACCTCACCGGTGCCGAGGGATGGAACGAAGGTGAGCAGGTTCACCGCGTCGGACACGGCAGCTGCCAGGAAGGCCTGGTCACGATCATTGGTCATTCGCATAGCGAAGAGCGTGCTGCATTGCGACATGATCGTCGGGTCGAGTTCGGCCGGGCGCTGCGTGACGAGACCGAGGTAAACCCCGTGCTTGCGGCCTTCGCGTGCGATGCGCGAGAGCGCGCGGCGCGTCGGCGTAAAACCGATTGACCGGTCGGCGGATGCATAGCGGTGGGCTTCCTCGCACACGAACAACAACGGGATTGCGCCCTCGCTCCAGATGCCGAACTCGAAGGCGAGGCGGCAGAGCACGCACACGACGGCGTCGACGATCTCCATGGGGAGCCCCCCGAGTTGCATGATCGTCATCGACCGGCCGCCTGCCTCCAACCGGAACAGGTGCGCTAGGATCTCGCCCATCATGTCGCCGCCGACGTTGGCGTTTTCGAACATGAAACCGTAGCGTGGATCGTTGCGAATGGCCTCGATCCGCGTGATGAGCCGATGGTAGTGCATCCGCGTGACGCGGTTTTCCAACCGCCCCATCCGCTCATCGATCAATGCGATCAGATCTTGAAGCACGTACGGAACCGGCGTGTCGACCGTGTAGCCTGCGTTCTTGCCGTTCGAGCGCTTGATGGTCTGTCGCTCGGTCGCCTCTTTGTACTGAGCATACTTGAGCTTCGCGAGCGGAATGACGTCCGCTAAGATTTCGATCTCCTCGTCGACCGGAGGTCTGCCGCCGTAGATCACGTCAGCGATCTCTTCCAGGTTGAAGAACCAGAATGGAAGTTTGAGATTGCGGGGGGTGATCACGTTCGCCTGTTCGCCAAAGCAATTGGCGTACTCGTTGTGTACATCGAGCAGGAAGATGCGAACCGTCCTCTGCGAACGCATGACTTGGTCGAGAATGACCGCGACGCCGCTGGATTTTCCGACGCCTGTTGTCCCTAGGACAGCAAAGTGTTTCGAGAGAAGGTCGTCGATTTTGATGGAGGCCGCAGTATCCGGGTCCTGGACCAATGTGCCGACCGCCGCGACGTTCGACGCGGACACTTCGTATACCACGCGGAGATCGGCCGGTGGGAGCAGGGCAGCCTCGTCGCCGATCGCCGGATAGCAGGCGACGCCGCGGCGGAACCGCTTCGCGCCCATCTCGACGATGAGTTCGCCCAGCAGATCCAGGCTGGCATAGGCGCCAGATGGTCCACCGCGATCGCCGCCCGACGACAAGGCGGTAATGACACCGACCAGCATGGCGCCGCCGGCTCGAATCTGAACGAAATTCCCGACCGTCGCGCGAACATTCGGACGTCCTTCCCCGCCCAGCAATCGAAGATGGACCTTCGAACCATCGATTGATGTCACGAGGCCCATCTGAGAAATCGGCGTGTCAGGGCGAATTGTCACGTCGTAGCTCAGCATTTCGCATGTCCTCGAGCGCAAAAGTTGCCCATGCTTTAGAGTCGGCCTGCTTAATTAACGTTCAATAGCACTATACGGCCAGTTCGATGGTTAATTTACTGTTTTACGCTCGCCCGCTGATTGTTTAGTCGGTCGATTTTAAAGAGCAGCTCACGGTCGGCGCTGTGGCAGATTGATATGGGCCTCCCTGGTTGAATAGGCGGACCGTTGGATTAGCAACTATATACTGGGAATGAAAATTTATAAATGTAATATTTAGAATCAAGGTGCGCAATTCATGTCTATCACAGCAATGCTAAATAATGTAAAACAATGATGGTTTCCCCGTTATCGGTATCGGATGCGCAGCTGAAGTGGCGCTGTTGGTCGTGATGTTGCACCCAGCGCGAAAGCGACAGGCCGACATCGATATCCCGCGGGTAGAAACGGAAAGCTTCGACGGCCATGATGGACCGAGTGTTTATTTCGCGATCGATGGCAAAGCATGGTGTGAATATCGACGAGGTCCTCACCTGCCGGGGCAGCGTCATGCAGTCTTCCGCGAGCCTGCAGCCGATCGACACGGGCGGCTGGAGCGTGTTTGGCTCGGTCTGGGGCAGCGACGACGGGAGGAACGCGGCTGGCCATCTGCTCCTGCGCGGCAATGGGTTGAGAGCTTGGAACGGCTGGCCAACTGACGAGCGGCCCGGGAATCAGCGTCCATCTTGGATAGATACGGCGGACCAGGCCGAGCAGCGTGAAATAGCGGGGCAAGTCCAGGTCCAGGTGCTCGAGGACGGTCCGTTCCCGCCCGTTTGAGATCTTATCACCAGGCAACAGCCTGTCGTGCTGACCTCGACGGGATGCAGCCCGGCCTGCCGCTTTTCACAAAAATCCGGATATTTTTACTGGTATCCCGCGTCACGAAACCTACCGAATGGCCGGATATTGCCGAAAGCCGCTGGTCCGGTTTGGAGTGGCGAAGAGGCTGAAGCGGACACACCGCATCCACACCGGGTTCGGCGGAGATGTCCGTCGACGTCCTTTTCGAAACCGGTTTATCGGCGCACATATTTTGTGTGGCGCGGGGCGAGCCGTCCCGGTGTCCAAGGCCAGTCCCACGCGTGTTGCTTGTGTTGCCTCAGCAGCCGCGGAACAAGGCTATGCCGAACGCGGTGAACTTCAGGGGCAAATGGCAATGACTGGCGGGATTGGTGATCCGGAAGCGGATCGACGCCATATCCAGGAAATCGCCGCCAGCCTCCCCGATGAAATCCCCGATGTCGAACGCGACCTCGTAGAGACCGGCGGCGAGCCGCGTTCGCACGATTGGATGCGCGAGCGTGCCATCAGCCTCGATCTCGCCCTCCGCGATCACCGCACCGCGCGCGCCCACGGTCAGAACGCGCACGCGCAGACCTTCGGCCGCTCGACCGGTCGCGGCATCGACGGCGTGGATGGACAGGCCCGTCATGGTTCGGTGCCCGCCCAGAGCATCGGCCAGGGATGGGCCGCTTCGTAGGCGGCGGCCACCGCGACGAGGGTCTCGTCACCGCCCCAGGGCGCCACGAGCTGAAATCCGATCGGCAGCCCCGCGCCGGAGGGGCGGCACGGGATGGAGATCCCGGGGCAGCCCGCGGCGTTGACGAAGCCCGTGAAGGTCGCCGAACCCCGGGGACCTACGGGCACGCCGGCGATGCGGTCCGGGTGGGTCTCCTGCGCCGGCCAGGGCAGCGCGGCGGCCGTGGGAGTCATCATAAGGTCGTGGCCCGCGAACAGCGCGGCGAGGTCCTGGCGCAGGGCCAGCGCCATCCGCTGCACGTCGAACAGGTCGCCCGCCGACAGGTTCGCGCCGGTCTCGGCCAGGGCGCGGATGTCGGGACCCAGCGCGTCGCTCCGGCCCGGATGCGCGCGCATCAGCCAGGCGATGCCGGCTTGGCCGAGAATTGGCCATGCTTCCGTGATGGCTGTCGCTGCGTCGAAACGGCCGGTCTCGACCCGGTGCCCCAGGCCGGCCAGGCGCCCGGCCGCCTCGGCGACGCTGTCGGCGATCTCGGGATCGACCGGGGCGGTCCCAAAGGCCGGGACGTAGAAGATCCGCAACGGGCGCTCCGGCACCGCAGGGGTCCCGAACGGGCCGAAGCCATTCGGCGCGACGGAATCCGGATCGGCCGCACCGAGGATCCGCATCGCCGCCGCGAGGTCGTGGACCGTGCGGGCCATCGGTCCGACCACTTCGAGATCGAGCATGATCGGCGGCAGGCCGCCCCGGCGCGGCACCCGGCCGGTGGTGGGTTTCAAACCGACGAGGCCGGTATGGGAGGCGGGCCGGCGGATCGAGCCGCCCGCATCCGTCCCGAGCGCCAGCGGCCCGATCCCGGCAGCCACCGCGGCGACGGCGCCGCCGCTGGAGCCCCCCGGCGTCAGGGCCGGATCCCACGGGTTGCGGGTGACGCCGAAGACCGGGTTGCCGGTATAGCCCTGGACGGTCAGTTCCGGGACGTTGGTCTTGGCGAGGATCACCGCCCCGGCCACGCGCAGGCGGCGCACCGGCGTCTCGTCCTGGTCGGCCCCATGGTCCGCATAGAGCCGGCTGCCCCAGCGCGTCGCGAAGCCCGCGACGTTCAGGCTGTCCTTGATGGTGACCGGCACGCCGTCGAGGGGGCTCAGCGGGGTGCCCGCCCGCCAGCGCGCCGCGCTCGCCGCGGCGGCGCGCTCCGCCCCGTCGGGATCGATGGCGACGAGGGCGTTGAGGGTCGGGTTCACGGCCTCGGCGCGCTCCAGGCAGGACCGCGCGGCCGCGACGGGACTCGCCGTGCCGTCCGCGTAACGGCGGCACAGGTCGGTCGCCGAGAGGGTCCAGAGCGGGCCGCTATCGCCCATCCGATCGGTCCGGGTCATGCCTCTCCCTCGCGATGCGCGATCCACCGAGCGAGCGGACCGGTCAGACCGGTGGCGGGTTTCGCAGGCGGACGGGCGAAGCGCCCGGCCATGGGCGGGGGTGTCCCGAGCCGCACCAGCGCCTGTGCCTGGCCCAGAGCGGCCGCCAGCGGATCGATCAGCGGAACCGGCACCGCCCGGCGCAGGACGGTGGCCAGACCGGCCAGCGGCGCTCCCGCCAGGATCACCGCATCGGCCCCGTCCGCGACCGCGCGCTCGGCCAGCGCGAGGATCTCCGGACGCAGTTCGTCCTGAACCGCGGTTACGACCTGGAACGGCCGGCGCACCGCATAGAGGCCGACGCAGCGCGCCGACAGACCGGCCAGCGCCACGGCATCCTCGTACCAGGGCAGCAGCGCGGGCGAGAACGTCACGATCGCGAACCGCGCCCCGAGCTGGCAGGCGGTCAGCATCGCGGCCTCGGCCATGCCGACCACCGGCAGGTCGAACAACTCGCGCGCCGCGATCAGCCCGGGATCGCCGTAGGCAGCGATCACCGCCGCGTCGTGGCCGGCGTGATGCGCGGCCAGCGTCTCCAGCACGGCCGCGCCGGCGAGCTGCGCCTCGGCCCGGCTGGCGATGTAGGGCAAGCCTGTCGCCGCGGTGAGCGCGATGATCTGGACGTCGGGGGCGAGGGCCGCCTCGGCCGCCTGGGCCATGCGGGCAGTCATGGCCGCCGAGGTGTTGGGGTTGAGGAGCAGGATCCGCATGGGTGGTCGTCCTTAGCCGGCCAACCGGCGGGACAGGCCGGCGGCCCGTTCCATAACCACCGCCAGCACCACGGTGACCAGGATCAGCAGGCTGGAAGCCGCCGCCACCGTGACGTCGAGGCGCCCCTCCAGATCTTGCCACATCCGGATCGGCAGCATGTCGGTGGCCGCGTCGCGCAGGAACAGCGAGACCGGGACGTTGTCGAAGCTCGCCATGAAGGCGATGAAGCCGCCGGCGAGGATGCCGGGCCGGATCAGCGGAAGGGTCACCCGGCGGAACGTGTACAGGCGTGACGCGCCGAGAGAGGTCGAGCTCTCGAGCAGCACCGGGTCCATCTGTGACAGGGCCGCCACGGTGGTGCGGACCACGAAGGGCACGCAGACCACGGTGTGGCCGAGGACGAGGGTCAACTTCGAGACCGGGATGCCGGCGAGGCTGAACAGCATCAGCGCGGCGAGCCCGAAGGCCAGGGCCGGCAGGACGAGCGGCGACAGGAACAGGCTGTCGAGGAGCCGCGCTAAGAGCCGCGGCGACCGGGCGATGGCAAGCGCGGCGGCGGTGCCCAGCACCACCGACAGCAGGGTCGTCCACCCCGCCACCACGAGGCTGTTCCAGGCGGCGGCCCGAAGCTGCTCCGCCTCCATGAGCGCTGCGTACCAGCGCAGGGAGTAGCCGGGCGGCGGGAAGCGCAGGGAGAAGCCGCTGGTGAACGAGACCACCACGACGATCACGGTCGGCGCCGCGAGCAGGACGAGGCAGAGCCCGGCGAGCAGCAGCACGGCAGCGTGGAAACTGAACCAGTCGAAGTCGCGCCGCATGCTCGTCCTCATCGGCGGCCCTCAGGCTTGCGCGTAGCCGCGCGACAGGCGGCCCACGAGGTTGAAGACGGTCACGCAGGCCAGCACCGCCACGAGGAAGACGATCGCGATCGCCGCCGCGAACGGCCAATTGTTGAGCGACGAGGCCTGCTGGTACAGGTACATCGGCATGAACAGCATCTGCCCGCCGCCGATCAGCGACTGGGTGATGAAGGCGGTGATCGCCGCCGCGAAGGTGAGCAGGCAGCCGGCCACGATGCCGGGCAGGCAGAGCGGGAGCGTCACCCGGAGGAAGGTGCGCCACGCCCCAGCCCCGAGAGCCGCCGAGGCGTCGGCGAGGTTCGGGTCGATCCGCGACAGGGCAGTCACCAGCGGCAGGACCATCAGGGGCATCTGCACCTGCGCCAGCGCAAGGACGAGGCCGCCCTCGGTGTAGAGCAGCTTCAGCGGCGTGTCGGTCAGCCCGAGGGCCAGGAGGCTCGCGTTGACGATGCCCTGACGCCCGAGGATCACGATCCACGCGAAGGTCCGCACCACCACGCTCGTAAGCAGCGGCAGCAGCACGATCAAGGTCAGCAGGCCGCGCAGCCGGGCGGGCGCCCAGGTGAGGAGCAGTGCCAGCGGCAGGCCGAGCAGCAGCGTGAGCGCCGTGACCTCGACGCCGAGCCACAGGGTCGCGCCGAGTACCTGCAGGGAGAACGGGTCGAGCAGGAACCGGGCGTATTGGTCGAGGCCGAAGCGGGTCATGACTGGATCGGCGTAGAAGCTTACCAGCACCAAGAGCGCCAACGGCGCCAGGAAGAAAACGAGGAAGAACGCCCCGAGCGGCAGCGCGAGGCGGATGTCGTAGGCCGCCATCCAGGGACGGCCCGGGCGGCCCGGCGCCGCGACCGGGTCAGGCACCATCGGCGCGAAGACCGCGGTCACACCCGGATCTCCCGGTTGAAGCGCTCGATCCAGGCTGCGCGGCTGTGGTTGATCGCGGCCCAATCCTGGAACACCGCCTTGCGCTTCAGATCTTCGGCGTCCTTGGCCAGAACCTTCGCGACCTCGCCGTCCATCGCCACCTTCCGGTTGGTCGGGACGATCAGATAGGGGCTCTGCATCAGCTTGGCCTGCACCTCCGGCGAGAGGGCGGCCTCGATCAGCCTGAAGGCCAGATCCTTCACGGGGGTGTTCTTGACAATGTGGATCGTTGTCTTGAAGGCGATGATGCCTTCCTTCGGCGCGGCGAACTCCACCGGCACGCCGCGGGCTTTCAGGATCTGGATCGCGTTGAAATTGCCAGGCCCGATATCGACCTGCTCCTGCTGGTAGAGCGCCGCCAGGGCGCCGGGATTGGCGGCGACGGCGGCGAGGTTGGGTTTGAGCGCCTCCAGCGCCTTGAAGCCTGGCTCGACATTGATCTCCGAGCCCCCGTGCATCCGCGCGATCTCCACGAGGAAGCCGGTGCCGAGCGTCGAGTTCAGGTTGGTGATGCCGACCCGGCCCTTGTATTCGGGTTTCCACAGATCGGCCCAGGAGGTCGGCGGCGTCTTCACCTTCTCGGGATTGTAGGTCAGCCCAACGATCTGGAAGAACGGGGCCGGGCCCATCGGCTCCTGCGCATCCGCGATCAGGTCGGCATAGTGGGCGGACTGGGCCACCGGATAGGGCTCGACGAGGTCCTGGGTGATCGCCGTGAGCGCGGGACCGGGATCGTGCAGCATCACGTCGATCGGCGGGTTGGTGCGGGCCGCCTGGACCTTGGCGATCTGATCGACCGAGAGCATCGGATCGAGGATGATGTCGCCGACCGTGCTCTTACGGAAGGCCGGGACCAGCACCGCCCGGTGGGCCTCTTCCCAGCTGCCCGTGAAGGTCGCGAAGACGAGCTTGCGGGCCTGCGCGTGGGACAGGCCGGGGAAGGCCTGCGTCGCGCCGAGAGTTAAGGCGCCGGCGAGGAGGCTGCGGCGGTGCAGGATCATGGTCGGAATCTCCGGGCGGCTCGGCTTCAGTGGCGGGGGTCGGGGAAGACGCCGACCCGCTCCGGCGCGGTCGGGCGCAGGCGCACGCGCGCGCCGGGCGATCGCGGGCCGGCGCCCGCCGCACGGGCCTCGGCAGTCTTCAGGCGTGCGCCGCCGTCCAGGCGGATCTCGTGGACCAGCGTGGCGCCGAGCGGCAGGCCGATCTCGACGACGCCGTCGAGTCCCTCCCCATCCGTTTCGAAGGCGACGTGCTCGGGCCGCAGGCAGGCGGCTACGCGCGTCCCGTCTGGCAGGGCGGTGACGGTGGGGAGAAGACCGCCGCCGGCGAGCGCCACCGCGCGGCCGCCATCCGGCCCGGTCGCGAGCTGACCGTGCAGGACGTTGGCCGTGCCCACGAAGGTATTGACGAACAGCGTCTCGGGGCGGTCGTAGATGTCGGTCGGCGGGGCGAACTGCTCCAGGCGGCCGGCATTGAGCACCGCGACCCGGTCGGCCATCGACAGGGCCTCCTCCTGGTCGTGCGTGACGATCAGCGTGGTGGTGCCGGCGCTGCGCTGGATGCGCTTGATCTCGATCTGCATGTCGAGGCGCAGATTCTTGTCGAGGGCCGCGAAGGGCTCATCGAGGAGCAGGATCGAGGGCCGCACCGCGAGCGCCCGGGCGAGCGCCACGCGCTGCTGCTGACCGCCCGACATCGCCCGCGGGTAGCGCTCGGCCAGATGCTCCAGGCGCACGAGGGCCAACATCTCGGCCACGCGCGCCTTCTGCTCGGCACGACCGACGCCCCGGGCGGCGAGCCCGTAGGCGACGTTCTCGGCCACGCTAATATGGGGGAACAGGGCGTAGTTCTGGAACACGATGCCGACGGTGCGCCGGTTCGGCGGCAGGTGATCGACCGCCTGCCCCCCGATGATGACGCGCCCCTCCGTGGGTTTCAGGAAGCCGGCCACCGCCCGCAGCAGGGTGGTCTTGCCGCAGCCGGAGGGGCCGAGCAGGGCGACGAGTTCGCCGCCCTTGATGTCGAGGGTCACGGTGTCGACGGCGAGCGCCGTACCGTAGCGCTGGGTGATCCCGTCGAGGATCAGGGAGGTCCCGCCTCCGGCCGCGGCGCTCACGGCCGGGCCTCCGCGAACACGCGGCCCCGCGCGGCGAGATCCGCATGGGTGCAGCCGGCGAGGTCCAGGCCCTTCCAGAGGGTGACGGCGACCGAGTCGAGGACCGGCACGCCGAGTTCGGCCTCCAAAGCCGGGGCAAGCGCCGCGCCCGCAAGGTTGGTGCAGACGATCGCCACCGCATCGACGCCCTCGGCCGCCACCGCGCGGACCATCTGGGCGATCGCCTCCGGGCCGACCGTGGCGAAGGCGAAGTTCTCTGACAGGCCGCAATGGCGCTCGGCGGCGCAGTCGAGGCCGGCCGCCTCCCAATTCGCCTGGATCTGCCGCTGGACGTCGCCCGTATAGGGCGTCACGAGACCGATCCGGCGATAGCCCCGAGCGCGGAACAGATCGCGGAAGGCGAGCGCGGCGGTGGAGGCGGGGCAACCGGTCCGGTCCTCGATCGCGTCGCGCAGGCGCTCGTCCGCGTCGAAGCCCAGCCACGCGCCGGAGGTGCCGTTCCAAAGGATCGCCGCCACCCGGGCATCGGCGAGCAGCTCGGCCGCCATCAGGATCGGCTCGGGGTCGAACTGCCCCAGGGCCGCCTGCGACAGGCCGATCTGCGTGACCCGGAAGCGTGAGAAATGCGCGCTGACCTGCGCGCAGCCGGCGAGCAGATGCGCGGTCACCGGCTCCAGCACGCTGTTCGACGAGGGCGTGAGCATGCCCAGACGCGTCGTCCTGTTCGGTTCCGCCATCGCATATGTCTCCGATGCGGCGAGCATCATCCAGGCGCGTCCGACCAACAAGGTATTTTCTGCATGCTGCATGCAATTTGCGCAAATGCCTGTTACGGAACCGCAAAGACGCCAAAAATGGATCACGGGCCCGGCGCTCGGATGCGGTAGAGCGGTCGCGTAGAGTTGGAAAATCGATGGACGATGTCGCACGCCCAAGGGGCCGCCCCCGCAAGGCCCTGATTGTCCCGGCCGCCCCGCTCCCGCGAACCGGCCTACACGAGCGGGCAGCCAGCCGGCTCAAGGACATGATCGTCCGCGGCGTGCTGCCGGCGGGCGCACCCCTGGTCGAGAAGGACCTCTCGATCGCGCTTGGGGTTTCCCGCACGCCGTTGCGGGAAGCCCTAAAGCTTCTGGCGGCAGAGGGTCTGGTCGAGCTGCATCAGAACCGGAGCGCGCGCGTTCCGGACTGGGAGCCGGAAGAGGTCCTCGAACTGTTCGAGGCATTGGCGGGCATCGAGCGGCTGACCGCGGAACTCGCAGCGATTCGGATCTCCGACACCCTCTTGGACGAACTGCGCGAGAAGCAGGCGCGGCTCGATTGCATGCACCGGGACAAGGTGCTCGACGCTTATTTCGCCCTCAACCAAGAGATCCACCGGACGATCGTGACGGCCGCCCACAACCGGCCATTGGCCGAGGCCCACGCGCCGCTCCAGGCCCGAGCCCAATGGGCACGCCTGCGGGCGCTCTCGACTGGCAGCCGTTGGGCGGAATCGGCTCGGGAACACCGCGATCTGTTCGCGGCTCTCGACGCGCGCGATGCCACGGAAGCGGGCGCCATTGCCTATCGGCACGTGCTGCGCACCGGTGTCGTCATCGCCGATACCCTGAGAGCGCAGCGCGCGAAGGCCCCATCCGCAAGCACGTGACCGGCAGCGCATGCGGTCTGGATCGGATCGCGCCAAGCGCACACGACTTCTGAGGTCGGCACAGCTTGGATGACGTCGCGCAGGTGATCTGACCGGCTGGCTTTGAACCCGGCCGATAGAGAGGATCAGTTAGGACCAGAGAAGTCGGGGATGGCGCGGGCGGCGTATGCCGGCGCAGTAAAGGTAGCGTGTTGACGCCTCATGTTATCCCACAGCACGCCCGATCGTTGTGTGAGGCTTGCTTGATCGCGCCTTAACACTTGGAATGACCGGAATACGCTTTCTCCTGATCTAAGCGCCGTTGTTCGGCCCCATTCCTGCAAGCGCCCGCGAGCTGGATCGCTCGGTGGGTCCGGGCTGGGATCAACGCACAACGATCACGCCGAGATAGATCGGGAAGTCTTCCATGAAGCGACGGACGCTGTTGCAGGGTGCGGGCGCCGTGGTCGCCAACGCGGTCGCGGCCCCAGCCCTGGTCAGGGCGGCTACCGCCTCCACCCTGCGCTTCATCCCGCAGCAGGACCTCGTGACCCTCGATCCGGTCACGACCTTCGCGTACATCACCCGCAACCATGGCTACATGGTCTTCGACACGCTCTACGGCATGGACGCCTCTTTCCGCGCCACGCCCCAGATGGTCGATGGCCATCGTGTCGAGGCGGATGGGCGCCGCTGGGATCTGACCCTGCGCGACGGCCTCCTCTTCCACGACGGAGCCCGTGTGCTCGCCCGCGACTGCGTGGCCTCCCTGCGGCGCTGGGCCAAGCGCGACCCCTTCGGTGGCTCGCTCCTGGAGGCGACGGAAGAGCTGTCGGCGCCCGATGATCGGACCATTCGGTTCCACCTCAAGCGCCCTTTCCCGCTCCTGCCGATCGCGCTGGGCAAAGCCTCGGTGCCGGTCTGCGCGATGATGCCGGAGCGCCTCGCCGTCACGGACCCGTTCCAACAGGTGCCCGAACTCATCGGCTCCGGGCCGTTCCGCTTCAAGGCGGACGAGCGGGTGCCCGGTGACCGGACCGTCTACACCCGCTTCGAGGGCTACGTGCCCCGCAAGGACGGCCCGCTCACCTGGACCTCAGGTCCAAAGGTCGCCCACTACGACCGAGTCGAGTGGCGCGTCATCGGCGACACTTCCACGGCGACCTCCGCGCTGATCGCCGGCGAGGCTGATTGGCAGGAATACGCCTCGCACGACCAACTGGGTCTGCTGAAAGCGGCCAAGGGCGTGAGCACCCGCGTACTCGATTCGACCGGCTTCGTGACGATGCTGCGGGTCAACCACTTGCAGCCGCCCTTCAACAACCCGGCCATCCGGCGGGCGCTCTGGGGGGCGATCGACCAGACCTCCTGCATGCAGGGCGTCGTGGGCGCCGACGATCCCGGCCTGTTCCACGTGCCGCTCGGCTTCTTCTGTCCCGACACGCCGATGGCCTCGACGGACGGGCTCGCGCCGCTCACGACGCCACGCGATCCGGCGCAGGTGCGCGCCGACCTCAAGGCTGCCGGCTATGCCGGCGAGACCGTGCTGCTGATGGTGCCGTCGAACTCGGCGCCGCTCCTGGCACTCGGCCAAGTCGCCGCCGACCTGCTGCAACGCGTCGGCATGAATGTCGAGGTCTACGCGGTCGAGTTCAACGCGATGCTGCAGCGGCGCAACCGCAAGGGGCCGGTCTCCGAGGGCGGCTGGAGCGCCTTCGTCACGAACTGGTCCGGTACGGATTGGCTCAATCCCGCCGGCTACATCGCCCTGCGGGGAACCGGCGAGACCGGCTATGCCGGCTGGGCCACGACGCCGCGGATCGAAGCCCTGCGCGAGGCGTGGTTCACGGCCCCGGACGAGGCGGCGCGCGCCGCCCTCTGCCGGGACATCCAGCTCCAGGCCATGGAGGACGTGCCCTACTATCCCCTTGGCCAGTACCTGCAGCCGACCGCCTATCGCTCCGGCCTCACCGGGATCCTCGACGGGTTTCCGACTTTCTGGAACGTGCGGCCCGCCTGAAGCTCGCGGCGCCGAGGCCTCACAGCCCCGGGAAGGTCGGCGGGGCGATGGCGTCGGGGCCGCGCCCCGCCCAGTCCAGCTGCCGGATCTGCGCGAGCGCGCGACCTTGCGCTTCCTCAAGGGCTGCGGCGGCGGCCGCGTAATCGACCGTCAGTACGCGGCCGTCGCGCACGATCTCGCGGCCATCGACGAAGACCTGCCGCACCGCGCGGTCGGCCGCCGAATAGATCAGCGATTGCACGGGGTCGCGGCACGGCCGCATGGCGGGATGCGCGCAGTCCACGAGCACGAAGTCAGCCTTGCAGCCCGGCATTAGCCGGCCGATATCGGAGCGCCCCAGCGCCCGGGCCCCGCCGATTGTGGCGGCGTGGAACACGTCCGCCGCGCGGGTGTCACGGGGGTTCTCAGCCACGACCCGGGCGAGGTACGAGACAAGGCGCATCTCGTCGAGCATGTTGTGCGGATAGACATCGGTGCCGATGCCCATGTTGATGCCGGCTTGGACGTAGCGGCCGAAATGATTGAGTGCGATGCCGCGGCGGGCGAAGACCGTCGGGCAATGGGCTACCGTGGCGCCGCGCTCGGCCAAGCGCTGCATGTCCGAGCCCGGGCTGTGCCAGTGGGTCCAGGGATGGTCGTCGAGGAAGATCCCGTGGCCCACGATGGTGCGCTCGGTGAGCACCCCCAGATCGTCGAGCCACTCGATCGGCGTCATGCCGGTGCGGCGGGTGATCTCGTGGAACTCCGACAGGGACTGCGCTGCATGGGTGTGGAAGCGCAGGTCGCGCCGCACCGCCTCGGCATGGGCATCTCGCATCAGCTCCGCCGTGCAGGTGTCCACCTGCGCCGGGCAGAGCATACCGAAGAGACGTCCGCTCGGATGCGCCTCCGCTCCCTCGATCTCGGCCAGGGCCTGATCCAGGCCGCGTCGGCCGGCGACCTCGTCCCATTCGTACTCCACGCTGTGGCCGTTCCGGGTTAGCCAGCGGCCGGACCGGAACATCGGGGCGATGCAGACTCGCAGGCCCGAGCTTCCGAGGAGGTCGAGCCAGCCCTCGCTCGGCAGGGCGAGGTCGCACACGGTCGTGACTCCCGAGAGAGCCAGCTCGGCCAGCGCGACCCCATAGGCGGCCCGCGTGCCCTCCACATCCGGACGCAGGATCGGCAAGTACTCGTAGAGCGAAGTATTGTAGAGCCGTGGGCTGCCGACCTCGTCCCACATGCCCTTGTTCATCGGTTCCGAGAACAGGTGCGTGTGGATGTCCACGAGCCCGGGCATGATCATGCAGCCGGATGCGTCGACGGTCCGGACGGCCGGGGCCCCCGCGTAGTTCGGACCGACATGGATGAGGGCGCCGTCCTCGAAGGCGACGTCCGCGCCGGTGCGATAGACATGGCCGCCGCTGTCGGGATCCCAGGCGACGACCCACCGGGCCCCTTTCACCAGGGTTACGCCGGCCGTCTTGTCCGCAGCGCTGTCGTGCATCGAGAAACTCCTAACCGGGTCGGGTCCGGGGGCAAGATCAGTGCCCGATCGGGCGAGCGTCGAAGGTGGCGCGGCCCGAATCTCGCTAGATCGGGATCGGTCCGTCGGCGGCAAGGCAGCTCTTGGCGGGACGAACAGGAGGAGGCATGCCCAATCCCGGCGCCATCAGGCCGGCGCGCATCCTGGTGATCAACCCGAATTCCTCCCGAACCGTGACGGTCGCCATCGATGCGGCGCTGGCGCCGCTGCGCCTGCCGAGCGGTCCCGACATCACCGTGACGGATCTGCCGGAAGGGCCCGAGAGCATCTCCTCGCGGCAGGACGCGGATTATGTGGTGATGCCGCTGGCGCGGCGCATTGCAGAGGATTCGGCGGACGCCTTCGTCATCGCCTGCTTCAGCGACCCGGGTCTGCAGACCGCCCGCCAGGTCGCCGCCGGCCGGCCGGTGATGGGCATCGCCGAATGGGGGATCCTTCGCTCGCTCACCCTCGGTGAGCGCTTCGGCATTGTGGCGCTGTCGGAGGGCAGCGTGCGCCGCCAGCGCCGGATGGTCCGCCAGATGGGCCTCGGGGAGCGCTATGCCGGCAGCCGGCCGATTGAGGCGCTGGCGGCCGAGACGGCGGACGAGGCCATCCGCATACGTCTAATCGCGGCGGCCCGGATCCTGATCGAGCAGGACGGCGCCGACGCCATCGTGCTCGGTTGTGCCGGCATGGCGCCCCACCGGATAGCGGTCGAGCGCGCGATCGGGCGCCCGGTCGTCGAACCCTGTCAGCAGGCCGTCGCCGCAGCCCTCGGGGCTGTACTGCTTCGGGCGGCCCCTTAGGGAGGAATGCCGATGCACTATGACCTGCTGATCCGCGGCGGCACCTGCGTCACGCCCTGGAGCGCCGAAGTCGCCGATATCGGCGTTCGCGATGGGTGCATCGTAGCCATCGGAGCGCCCATCGGCGCGACCGCGGAGGTGCTGATCGACGCCGACGGCTTGCATGTCCTGCCGGGCCTGATCGACAGTCATGTACACCTGCGCGATCCCGGCGATCCGGCCGTGGAGACGATCGAGAGCGGCACGCGGGCTGCGGTTTTGGGCGGGATCGCCACCCTGTTCGACATGCCCAACACCGATCCGCCGATCGCTGATTTCGAGCGCCTCGCCTGGAAACGCGACTACATCGCTGGCCGCAGCTGGTGCGACATCGGCCTGTACGTGGCCGGCGCCAAGACCAACATCGACGCACTCGCCGCGCTCGAGCGCGAGCCCGGAGTCTGCGCCGTGAAGGTTTTCGCGGGGAGCTCCACAGCCTCCCTGATGATCGAGGACGACGCGCATCTCGAGCGGGCGATGCGGTCCGGCCATCGGCGCATAGCCTTCCACAGCGAGGACGAATACCGCCTCCAGGCGCGCAAGCCGCTCTTCAGCCGGGGGCAGCCGCACCGGACTCACATGGAGTGGCGTGACGAGGAATGCGCATTCCTGGGGACCCGACGCCTGATGGCACTGGCCCGTAAGACCGGCCGAGCGACGCACATCCTCCACGTGTCCACCGCCGAGGAACTCGAATACCTCCGGGACTATCGCGACATCGCGACCGTCGAGGTCTTGGTCAACCACCTGACCCAGGTGGCGCCCGACTGCTACGACAGGCTCGGCGGGTTCGGAGTGATGAATCCTCCCATCCGCGGCGAGCGCCATCGGGCTGCTGCCTGGGCCGCCGTGCAAGACGGGACCGTCGATACGATCGGCAGCGACCACGCACCCCATGCCCGGGCAGCCAAGGAGCGGCCCTGGCCCGACTGTCCGGCCGGCCTGACCGGAGTCCAAACCTTAGTCCCGGTCATGCTCGACCATGTCGCAGCTGGGCGCCTGTCGCTGGCGCGCCTCGTCGACCTGATGGCGGCCGGTCCAGCTCGGGTCTACGGCCTCCTGGGCAAGGGTCGCATCGCCGCCGGGTACGACGCGGATTTCACCCTCGTGGACCTGAAGGCGCGCCGCACGATAGAGGAGTCTTGGATCGTCTCGCCCTGCGGCTGGACGCCGTTCGCAGGCACTGCCGTAACGGGCTGGCCAATGGCCACGATCGTGCGCGGCCAGCCCGTCATGCGCGAGGATGCGGTCCTCGGCAGTCCGAGGGGCGGACCCGCGCGTTTCTCGGCCTGACAGCTCGGCCTCAGATCCCGCAGGTCTCCGCAACCAGCCAACTGGCGAGGATCGCGACGGCATCGAGAAGATCATCGATGGCCATGGCTTCATTGGGGTTGTGGCTGCCATTGGCGTTGCGCACGAACAGCATGGCCATCGGCACGCCGGCCTTGGCGAAGGCGGCGGCATCGTGGGAGGCCGGGCTGCCGAGGGGCCGGGTGGTGATGCCGAGCGCCGCCGCCGCCGCCGTGAGCCCGTCGTAGATCCTGGCCGAGACCATACCGACGCCCGCCTCGGTGCGCGGGCCGAGCGCCACCGTCACGCCGCGGCTCTCCGCGACCGTCACCACCGCGTCTAGGAACGCGGCCTCGATCTCCGACAGGACCTCGGCCTCGTAGGCCCGCATGTCGAGGCTGAACCGGAACTCGCCCGGCACCGTCGTCAGGCCATGGGCCGCGGCATCGGTATGGAACCGTCCGAAGGTCACGGCCATCGGGCAGCCGGCCGCCTCGCGCGCCTGCCAGACCTGGTCGAGGGCCAGGGCGATCTCGGCGCCGGCCATGGCCGCATCGCGACGGAAACGGCGCGGCGTGCCGACATGGTCGTAACGCCCGGCGATGCGGACGTCGGGATAGCGCACGTTGCCCGGGATCCCGGTACAGAGGCCGACCGGGATCCCGGCTTCCTCGAGACTCGGCGCCTGCTCGATATGCACCTCCAGGAAGGCGTGGATCGCCCCGGCGTCGAGGGCGGCCTTCCCACTCACCAAAGCCTCCGGATCGCCGCCCTCACGGGCGATATGCTCGGCAAGACGCCGGCTGCTGTCGATCCGGACTGCGTCGAGCGCTCCGTCCGGCAGGGTGCCGAGGGCCGCCCGGCTGCCGACATACGAGACCTGGAACCAGACGCTCTCCTCGGCGCGCACGCCCATGACGGTCAGGTCGCGCGCCGGCCTCAGGCCGAGGCTGCGGATCGCCGCGATGGCCGCGAGTCCGGCCACCACCCCGGCAGCGCCGTCGTAGTTGCCGCCATGGGCAACAGTGTCGAGGTGGGAGCCGATCAGGATCGGCGGTAGACTCCGATCGCGGCCCGGCAGGGTCAGGTAGGTGTTGGCGGCGGCGTCCCGATGGACGGCGAGCCCGAGATCGGCGGCGCAGCGCATCATCACGGCGTGCGCGGCGGTCTCTTCGGGACTGTACGAGGCTCGCATGAATCCGGGATCGGTTCGGCCGCATTCGGCGATCTGCGCAAACAGGTCCTCGACCCAGGCTCTCTGCGCACGGGTCGCTGAGCGGATCGCTGAAACCATTTCCATCGCTGTCCTTCCGCTGCGAACACCCCATCGCCAGCGCCGCCGGCGACGCTGCGGAGCCGCCCCGATGCCGCGTGCGCGACCCGCGCCTCTCGCACGATTCCACGTGCGCCCTGAGGCCCGAAAGTGCGCGCTCACGATAGTGGGACGCGGGCTGAACGTCCGGCTCTTCGTGGAACTGCGCGCCTCAGACGCGCGAACTCGAGCGGTAGAAGGGCTCGTGCCGCGCGGGGTCGATGTAGTTGGCGTAGAAGCGCCTCGCATGCGGCAGGAGCGCCTTCGAGAGCTGCCGCCGCTCGACCTCGTCGTCCGACAGCGCCCGTGACAGGTCGTCGTGCAGCGCCTTCAGGGCGGCATCCTTGTCCACTCGGGTGAAACGCCCGTCGGCGTAGAGCACCTCGCCCTCGCACAGCACCGTGGTGACGCCGCCGGTCTTCGCCCGCTGGATCACCGCGTCGAGGAGCGGCGTCGCCGGGTCGAGATACGGGTAGGCGATCTGGTCCCAATCGAGCAGGACGAGGTCGGCAGCCTTGCCGACCTCGATCGTACCGAGGCTGTCGCCGTAGGGCGTGGTGCGGGCGCCGCCGACGGTCGCCATGCGCAGCACCTGGGCCATGCTGGGCACATCGGCCTCGTCCATCCCTGGCACCCGGTGGGCGCGCAGCACGAGGCGCATCTCCTGCAGCATGTCGCGGTCGTCGTTGATGCCGGCCTCGTCGAGGCCGATGGCCGTGTTGATCCCCTTCGCCTCGAATTGATTGAGTGCCGCCACGCCCGAGCGCAGCCGGAAGTTCGACGAGCAATTGTGGCAGATGCAGGTGCCGGTCTCGGCCACCCGGTCGATGTCGGACTCGTTCAGCCAGACGCCGTGGCCGAGGGTTAGCCGCGGCCCGAGCATGCCGAAGCGGTCCAGATACTCCACCGCGGTCCCACCGCCGCGCTTCTCCGCATAGGCCTTCTGGTAGGCGGTCTCGACGAGATGCATGTGCATCGGCACGTCGTAGGATTCGGAGAGCCCGGCGAGGCCCTCGAGCGCCGCGTCGGAGCACCAGTGGAGATTGGCGGGTGCAAGCTGTATCTTCGCTCGGCGCGCTCCCTCCTGGGCACCGTGCAGGCCGCGGAACAGGGCGAAATTGTCCTCCAGCGACATCTGGAAGCGCTCGAACCAGCGCTTCATCGGGTCCTGGAGCGGCGCCGGCAGGCTCGCCACGAAATCCATGTCCGCCTGGTAGACGAGGCGGTTCTGGTCGCGCACCGCGAAGCAGTACGAGACCCGCATGCCGATGTCGCGATAGGCGCGCAACACCTCGTTCGAGCGCGCCTCGACCTCCTCCAGGGAGCCAGGCATCCAGCCGTGGATGTGCTGGACCGTGGTGATCCCCGAGCTGACCATCTCGAAAGCGGAGTACAGGGTGTCGAGGTACAGGTTGAGGTTGCGCGCCACCATTCGGGTCACGAACCACAGCTCCAGCGGCATGTCGGGGGAGCCGAGCTGGACCGGCGTCAGGCCGACATGGTGGTGGCCGTTGACGAAGCCCGGTAGCAGGATCTCCCGGCCCGAGCCGATGACGGGGGCGTCGGGGTAGCGGGCATGCAGGTCCGCGTAGGTGCCGACGGCCGCGATGATCCCGTCCTTCTGCAGCACCGCGCCGTCGGCGATCTCCTCCCAGCGATCGTGGTCGAGGGTGCGGGTGATCATCCGCCGGCTGCGGATCAGCGATGTGGTCATGGTCGTGTCCGTGTGATCGGGGAAGGGGTTCAGACGAGCGCTTCCTGCTCGGCGAAGGCGCGGTCGACCTCGTCGCGCAGGAGTTCGGTGAGGTGCCGCCGCATCGCCTCGGCTCCAGGCGAGAATGGGTCGCGCGGGCGGGCGAGGTCGTTGCGGACGATCGTCTTGATCCGCCCGGGGCGTGCGGTGAACACCACCACCCGGTCAGCGAGCGCCACGGCCTCGTCGATGTGATGGGTCACGAACAGGACCGACGCGCTGCTGTCGCGCCAGACGTCGAGCAAGAAATCTTGCATCTTCTGGCGGGTCTGGACGTCGAGCGCCGCGAAAGGCTCGTCCATCAGCAAAACCTTGGGGCGCATTGCCAGCGCACGGGCGACCGCCACCCGCTGGCGCATGCCGCCCGACAGCTCGTCGGGTCGCTTGTCGAAAGCTTCGGCGAGGCCGACGCGCTGGAGCGCGGCCCGGGCGATGCTCCGGCGTTCTGCTTCCGGCACCCCCTTCAGCGACAGGCCGAAGCTGACGTTCTGCCAGACGCTGAGCCAAGGGAAGAGCGACGTCTCCTGGAAGATCAGGCTGCGCTCCGGCGACGGCCCGGTGACGGCCTCGCCGAAGGCCAGGAGCTCGCCGCCGGAGGCGGCTTCGAGCCCGGCGATCAGGTAGAGCAGCGTGCTCTTCCCGCAGCCCGAAGGACCGAGGAACACCACGAACTCACCGGGCCGCACGGTGATGTCGATGTCGCGCAGCGCATCGTGGGCGCGAGCGGTGCCGGCCGCCCAGACCTTGGCGACGCCGCGGCAAGAGACGGCGTCGAGGGGAGCGGACTCAGAGGCCAAGGGAGGACCCCGCATCGCGCGGCAGCCAGTAGAGCATGCGCCGCTGCACCAGGCGGAACAGCAGGTCGAAGGCGAAGCCCAGGAGGCCGATCAGGGTGATGGTGAAGAAGACCAGCGACGGGTTGAAGGTGTTGCGCGCCAGCATGATCACCTGGCCGAGCCCGTAGCCGACGCCGGTCGCCTCGGCGACGAGCACCACCATCCAGGCTCCGAACAGGTTGAGGCGCAGCACCGCGAGCAGTCCCGGCAGGATCGCCGGCACGATCACTCGGGCATAGATCTGACGCTTCGACGCCCCCATGGTCCGGGCGACGTTGATGTAGTTCCGGTTGACGCCGTCGATCTGATGGATGGTCGAGAGGACCATCGTGAAGAACAGGGCGATGAACACCATGAAGATCGCCGGGGCGTTGCCGATCCCGAACATGAAGATCGCCACCGGCAACCATGCGATCGGCGAGACCGGTGCCAGCAACGTGATGGTCGGCAGGGTCAGCCGCTCGAACAGCACGACGTAGCGGATCGCCACGCCGACCAGGATCGACAGGGTCGCGGCCAAGGCGAGGCCCGCCAGCACCCGGCCCGTGGAGGCCAGCACGGTGATCAGAACCGCCATGGCGGGGCTCGGGCCGGCGCTCATACCGGTGCCGATCTGCCAGCGCTGGGCGGTGTTGAAGAACCGCGCCTGCTCGACGAGGTTGCCGAGGAAGATGTGCGGCGGCGGAAGCAGCTTGGCATCGGCGACGCCGAGCGCCCAGAGCAACTCCCAGAGGCCGGCGAAACAGCCGACCGAGACCAGCATCCAGCCGGTCCGGCTCAGAAGGGGTACGAGCCCGTCGGGCAGCGCGAGGCGCTGCGCGAACGGGAGGCGCGGCTGGCCGTGCGGGACGGCGGCGGCGCGGGCGAGATCGACGGCCATCCGCTCAGGCCGACTTCAGCTTGAGCTTGCTGTAGAGATCCGGGTTCTCGGCGATAACTTGCTCCAAGAGCGTCCAGTCGATCGCGTCGCGGCCGGGCTTCTTCTTGATGTAGCCCATCTCGGCGACGGAATCGGTCCGGTCGAGGATGAACTGCGTCTGGTTGCGGGCGTCCACCACCGAGGGCTGCCGGCCCATGGCGAGCTGGGCGTTGCTCATCGAGGTCTTGTAGTAGGAGCCGACGAGCTTGTTCAGGGCGGCCTGGGGGTCGCCCTCGGCCAGGGCCTGAGCCTTCATCATGCCCTTGATCAGGGCTCTGACGGCGCCCGGGTTCTTGGCCATCAGCTCATTGCGCACGGCGAGCACGCAGTCAGTATAGCCCTTGCCGTAGATGTCGGTGCCGTCGGAGAGCTTTACGGCGCCCTTCACGTCGGTCAGCAGCGCCGTGCCGTAGGGCTCGATCGTGGAGATGATGTCGAGGGCGCCGGCGCGGAACGCCTCCACGGCTTCCGGGGTGGACCCCATGTAGCGGACCGTGATGTCCTTGAAGGCGACGCCATTCTTCTTCAGCCAGTCGTAGGGCAGCACTTCGA
Source organism: Methylobacterium sp. J-001 (assembly GCF_022829565.1). Taxonomy (NCBI): domain Bacteria; kingdom Pseudomonadati; phylum Pseudomonadota; class Alphaproteobacteria; order Hyphomicrobiales; family Methylobacteriaceae; genus Methylobacterium; species Methylobacterium sp. J-001. The sequence continues at coordinate 19,501 of NZ_JAKSYN010000176.1, read as the reverse complement.
GCGTATCGAGCTGGAAGGTGCCGAGCGTCTTGCCCTTCAGCTTCTCCGGGCTGTCGAGCCCGGGCTGGGCAACCAGCACGCAGCCCTCGATGCCGCCGCCGGCCACGATCTTCACCGGGGCGCCGGCATCGTAGAGCGCCATGAAGCTCGTATAGGGCATCACGCCGGCATCGACCTGGCCCATGCCGAGGAAGGTGACCTGATCCGAGAAGGTCGGCGTGTTCACGAAGTCGATGGTGAGACCATCGTCCTTGGCCAGTTGCATCGCCTCGGCCAGGAAGAAGTTCAGATTGCAGAAGCCGGTCCCGTGCGTCGCCCGGATACCGGTGGCCGCCGCGGCCTGGCCGATCGTGCCGGGCCCCACGGCGAGCGTGAGCGCTGCGGCAGTTCCGCCGAGAAAGCGTCTGCGGTTGGGCTTGAACCGTGAGAAATCGGGAACGCGATAATCGCCGTGACGGTCGCACATATCGGCTCTCCTCAGGAGGCGGATGTCGGAGTCTTTCAGGCGGTGCGCCGGCTCCCGGCCGGACGCGCGACGATGTCGAGGTCGTGACAGGGGCAAAGCGGTCGCGGAGATCCGGTCACCCGGCACCTCACAGTATCGACGGCACGCCAACCCGTAGTCGTCGCCTTGCGCGACGCTGCGCTGATGTGATGCTCACAAGAAGCGTGCCATTCGCGACCGAAACGTCTGGTAGGACGCGCCTCGACCGGCGCAGGCATTCCTGCGCCCCGGTGACGTGGGCTGGATGCACCCGCCCTCGTGATTTTGACGAAGTCTCGCCCCGTTTCCGACGGTTGAGAAGCTCGTAATTGATACGATAATTTTGACGTTCTCAGCCGAAGACCGCCATTCGTGCGCGCATGTGCCGCCAATATGCGCAAGATCCTCGCCGGGTTGCAGCCTCTTTGACCTTCCCGGCTACCGAACATCGGCCGACAATCGGGCGCTCAATCCATGGGAGCTTCGGGATCGATGACGCATCTCACGCGGCGCAGCTTCGTCGGCACCGCGGCGCTGCTCGCGGCACCGGCTCTCATCCGGCCGGCCTTCGCCGCCGACACCGTCAAGCTCGGCTGCCTGTTCTCGTCATCCGGCACGATGGCCAATATCGAGGGCCGGCTGAACCATGTGGTCCGCATGGCCGCCGACGAGATCAACGGCCGCGGCGGCGTCAACGGGCGCCAGATCGAGGTGCTGACCTCCGATCCTGCCTCGGACTGGCCACTCTACGCGCAGGTCGGACGGCAGATGCTGCAGCAGGAGAAGGTCGCGGCCCTGTTCGGCTGCTGGACCTCCGTGTCCCGTAAATCGGTGCTGCCCGTCGTCGAGCAGAATGACGGGTTGTTGTTCTACCCGCTCCATTTCGAGGGCGACGAGAATTCCAAGAACGTCGTCTACGTGAACTCGCCGCCCGCGAGCTCCGTGCTGCCGGCGGTGGACTACCTAATGGGTCAGGACGGCGTCGGCGCGAAGCGCTTCTTCATGATCGGCTCGGACTACGTCTGGCCGCGCACGATCAACAAGCAGCTGAAGGGGTACTGGAAGAGCAAGGGGATCCCGGAAAGTGCGTGGCGCGAGGAATACGTACCCTTCGGCTTCTCGAACTTCCAGACCCTCGTGAACCAGGTGCGCAGCTTCGCCAGCCAGCCCGGGGGCCAGCCGATCGTGGTGCTGACCGTCGTCGGCTCCTCGATCCCCGATTTCCTGCGCGAATTCGCCAACCAGGGCATCAGCGCCACCGACGTGCCGATCCTTGGGCTCGACATGGTGGAAGCGGATCTCGAGGGTCTCGATACCGGCAAGCTCGTCGGCCACCTGAACTGCTGGGCCTATCTCCAGGCCGCCAAGGGCGAGCTGAACAAGACGTTCCTCGGTGACTGGGCCTCATACGTGAAGGCCAAGAACGTCCCATTCAGTGCAGATACGGTGATCGATCCGATGGTCTCGGCCTACGACAGCGTCCATCTCTGGGCGCTCGCCGCCTCCAAGGCGGGCTCCTTCGCGGTTCCAGAGGTGCGCAAGGCCTTCGCGGGCCTCAGCTTCGACGACCCGTCGGGCTACACGCTGACCATGACGGGGGAGAACAACTACGTCTCCCGCGGCGTCTTCATCGGGTCGGTCAACGAGAAGCGTGGCTTCGACGTGCTCTGGCAATCCGCCGACGCGCCGAAGCCGGTCCCGTTCAGCCCCTATGGTTGATCCGATTCGGCGTGCTCTCCTGGCGCTCTGGTGTCTGGCGCTCCTGGCAATCCCAGCCTCCGCAGCGCCGCTCGACCGGACGATGTTCGCCGGCTCCTTGTGCGGGGATGGCGCCGCGCAGGTCGGCGCCGCCGAGGGGCTCGTCCGCGCCGGCGGCGATCTGCCGGCGGACGACCTCGCCTTCGCCGGGCGGCTTCTCGGCGCCCTCGCCGAGCGGCGCCTCACCTGCCCGCCGGACGGTGCCCTGTTGCTCGAGGGCCCGAATGCGGCGGGGGGCCAGGACGCCGTGACCGGCGCGCGCCGGCCGTCCGCCGAGGCACGCGCGCCGGTTCTCGGCCTGCGCCAGCGTGCCGCCGTCGAGACTGCACGCGGCGTGGTGGCGCTGCTCACCGAAGAGACGCCCGCGGCGCGCTCTGCCGGTCTTGCGGTCCTGGAACGGCGCATCGCCACCGTCCCGGCGGCGGTGCTCGATCGGGCGCGAAACGCGGAGACAGATGCTGCGCTGAAGGGGACGATCGCCGGCCTCGCCCAGGCGGCCGCCCTGTCCTCGCCCGATCCGACCCGGCGCCGGGCGGCGATCGCCGCCGTGGCCGCGAGCCCGTCCGGGGCCGCCGCGGCGCGGCTCGCCGCACTGAAGGGCGACCCCGCCTACGGTTCCGACCCAGCCTTCCGGGCCGCCCTCGATGCGGGTCTCGCCAAGGTCGGGCGTGCGGTCACGATCGGCGATGGCCTCGCGATCCTCTACAACGGCCTGAGCTTCGCCAGTATCCTTTTCATGGCGGCGGCCGGGCTCGCGATCATCTTTGGGCTGATGGGCGTGATCAACCTCGCGCAGGGCGAGTTCATCATGCTCGGCGCCTACGCCACCTACGGTGTGCAGGAGGTGCTGCGTCGGTTCGCCCCCGCGCTGCTCGACTTCTACCTCGTGGCGGCGATCCCGGTCGCCTTCCTGGCGGTCGCCCTGGTCGGCATCGTCGTCGAGGCGCTGATCCTGCGCCACCTCTACCGGCGTCCGCTGATGAGCCTGCTCGCCACCTGGGCGGTGAGCCTGTTCCTGGTGAACCTCGTGCGCGTGACCGTCGGCACTCAGAACCTCCAATTCGCCATGCCGGCCTATGTCAGCGGCGGCGTGCCGCTCTACGCGGACTTCGTCGTCACTTGGAACCGCCTCTTCGCGATCGGCTTCGCGGCGGCGACGCTGGTCCTGACGCTGCTGATCCTGCGCCGCACGCCGCTGGGGCTCGACATCCGGGCCGTGACCCAGAACCGCGACATGGCCGCCTGCCTGGGCTTGCCGACCCGCCGAGTCGACCGCCTCGCCTTCGGGTTGGGCTCGGGGCTGGCGGGCCTCGCCGGCGTGGCGCTATGCCCGATCTACAGCGTCAATCCCGGCATGGGATCTGGCTTCATCGTCGATAGCTTCATGGTCGTGGTGCTCGGCGGCGTCGGCAGCCTTGCCGGAACCCTGGTGGCGGCCCTTGGGGTTGGCGGCGCCAACGTCCTGATCGAGCCGATCTCGGGCGCGGTCGCGGCCAAGGTGATCGTGCTCATCGGCATCATCCTGTTCCTGCAGCGCCGGCCCGAGGGCCTGTTCGCGGTGCGGCGGCGGCGATGAACGGCGCAGCGCAGACGACCGCCCTCGCGAGCCCCCTCGGACCGGCGCGCCGCGCGGTGCGCGATCCCCTGGTCGCCGGCCTCGTCGGCCTCTGCCTCGCCGCCGCCGTCGCCCTTCTGGTGGCGCCGCCAGCGCCGTACCTGATCAACGCCATCGGTCAGCTTGCCGCCTTCGCGATCCTCGCGGTGTCCCTCGACCTGGTCTGGGGCTATCTCGGCATCCTCAGCCTCGGGCATGGGCTGTTCTTCGCGATCGGCGGCTATGTGTGCGCCATGCACCTGCTGGCCCACGGTGCCGCCGTGACCGGCGCGCTGCCGGATTTCGTGCAGTTCATGGGCTGGAAGAGCCTGCCGGCCTACTGGGTGGGCCTCGACCACGCGCCGTACGCGTTCGTGCTGGCGCTGGCGCTCGCCGGCCTCGTCGCCTTCGTGTTCGGGCTCGCCTCGTTCCGCTCGCGGGTCAACGGCGTCTACTTCTCGATCATCAGCCAGGCGCTCGTCTACGTCGCGATGCTGCTGATGTACCGCAACGACACCGGGCTCGGCGGCAACAACGGCATGACGGGTTTCCCACTGCTGTTCGGCTGGTCCATGGGATCGCCCGGCGTGGTCACCGGCCTCGCGGTCGCGGCCCTGCTGGCGCTGGCTGCGGTGCTCGCGGGCGCGCGGGTGCTGGTCGGCAGCGCAATCGGGCGCCGCATGCTCGCCTGTCGCGACGACGAGACCCGCCTGCGCACCCTCGGCTACAGCACCACACGGTTGAAGCTCGGGATCTGGTGCCTCTCGGCCATGATCGCCGCGCTCGCCGGCATCCTCTACGTGCCGCAGGTCGGCATCATCAACCCGCGGGTGCTGGCGCCCGATCTTTCCATCGAGATCGCCGTCTGGGTCGCCATCGGCGGCCTGGGACGGCTCGGCGGGGCGGTGATCGGTGCCATCCTCGTCAACGGCCTGAAGTTCTGGCTCAGCGCTGCGATGCCGGAGGCGTGGCCCTTCATCCTGTCGGGGCTGGTGCTCCTCGTGGTGCTGGGCCTGCCGAACGGCCTGCTCGATCTCGTGGGTTTGCGCCTACGCCCAACCTGGCTGCGGGCCGCCCGATGAGCGCCCTCACCGTCGAGGCTCTGACCGTCGCCTTCGGCCGCTTCACGGCGCTCGATGCGGTGTCGCTCGCGGTCGACCCGGGCGAGGTGCGGGCCGTGATCGGCCCGAACGGCGCTGGCAAGACCACGCTGCTCGACGTGATCTCGGGCGTCACCAAGCCGGTCTCCGGCCGGGTGATGCTCGGCGACCGGATCGACCTGACCAAGCGCTCCGAGGTCGAGATCGCCCGCGCCGGCGTGCGGCGGAAGTTCCAGAAGCCGAGCGTCTTCCCGGCGCTCACCCTGCGCGAGAACCTGGAGATCGGCTGCGGCCCCGCGCTGCCGGCGCGCGAACGCCCCGCTCGCATCGCCTCCGTCCTGGCGGAGATCGGCCTCGCCCCGCGCGCCACGGTGTCCGCCGGCACCCTGGCGCATGGCGAGAAGCAGTGGCTGGAGATCGGGATGGTCCTGGCCGCCGAGCCCAGGCTCCTCCTGCTCGACGAACCCGTGGCCGGCCTGTCCGATGCCGAAACGGCCCATACCGCCGCGCTGATCCGGGCACTCCGTCGGCCGGACAGAGTGATCCTGGTGATCGAGCACGACATGGGCTTCGTCGAGGCCATCGCCGACCGGGTGACGGTCCTGCACGAGGGGCGAACGCTCTACGAAGGCAGCATGCCCGGCGCCCGGCGCGATGCCCGCGTGATCGAGGTCTTCCTCGGCCGATGACCCATGCGCCCGCACCCGCGCGCCTCGATGTCGATGGGCTCGACCAGCATTACGGCAGTGCACAGGTGCTGCGCGGGATCGGCCTCGCGGTCGAGCCGGGGGCCTGCCTCGCCGTGCTCGGCCGCAACGGCGCCGGCAAGACCACGTTGCTGCGCTGCCTCACCGGCCTGATCCCGGCGAGCCGCGGCCGGATCGCCCTCGACGGGACCGACCTGACCCGCCTGTCCCCCGACAGGCGGGCCCGTGCGGGGCTCGCCTACGTGCCCCAGGGACGCGAGATCTTCCCCGACCTGACGGTCGCCGAGAACCTGCGGGTCGCGGCCCGGGCTCACGGGCTTGATCGCACCGACGCGATCGACGAGGCGGCCGTCCTGTTCCCGGCTTTGCGCAGCCTCTGGTACCGCCCGGGCGGCAACCTCTCGGGCGGCCAGCAGCAGCAGCTCGCCATCGCCCGTGCGCTGGCCACCCGACCCCGCGCCATCCTGCTCGACGAGCCGACGGAAGGCATCCAGCCCTCGATCGTCGCCGCCATCGAGACGGTGATCGCCGGCCTGAAGGGGCGGATCACGGTGCTGCTCGTGGAGCAGTATCTCGACTTCGCGCTCCGGGTGGCCGACGCGGTGGTGGTGCTGTCCCGGGGCAGCGTCGTCGAGCGCGGAGACGCCGGCTCTTTGAACATTGAAGCTCTCACCCGTCACATCGTCGTCTGACAGAAACCCGAGGAAACGCCGTGCCCACCCATCACGAGATTCCCGCCACGCCCGAGACGATGGTGCTCGGCTACTTCGACGCGGCGCTGCCGCCGGTGCTCACGGTCGCGTCCGGCGACACTGTCACCCTGCACTCGCATCCGGCGGGCGGGCGCGAGTCGCTCCACCCCGACCCGGCCCGGGTGCCGGCCGACCTGCTCCACGCCCTCGACACGCTGGAGCGCGGCCCCGGTCCGCACTTCGTCACGGGCCCGGTCCATGTGACGGGGGCCGAGCCTGGCGACATGCTGCAGGTCGACATCCTCGACCTCAAGTTCCGCCTCGACTGGGGCTTCGTGGCGATCCTGCCGCTGCTCGGCACCCTGCCGGACGAGTTCACTGAGTACGAGACCGTCCACGCCGACATCGACACGGCCAGCGGCCTCTGCCGCCTACCCTGGGGGACCGAGCTGCCCCTCGATCCGTTCTTCGGCATCATGGGCACCGCCCCGCCCGCCGCCTGGGGCCGGGTCGGCACGCCGGTCCCCCGCGCCTTCGGCGGCAACATGGACAACAAGGAGATGCGCGTCGGCACGACGCTCTACCTGCCGGTCTTCAATCCCGGCGGCGGCTTCTATGCAGGCGACGGCCATGGCGTGCAGGGCGACGGCGAGGTCTGCATCACCGCCCTGGAGACGGGACTCACCGGCACCTTCCGGCTCACCGTGCGCAAGGATCTCCCCGGCGCCTGGCCCTTCGCCGAGACCCCCACCGACCTGATGTCGATCGGCCTTCACGAAAGCCTCGACGAGGCGATGCGACAGGCGGTGCGCGAGATGGTGCGTCTGGTCTGCGCCCGGAGCAGCCTCACCCGCAACCAGGCCTACATGCTCTGCTCTCTGGCCGGAAACCTGCGGATCACCCAGACGGTGGACGGCAACAAGGGCGTACACATGCTCATGTCCAAGTCCGCCCTCGGCACGGCTCCCGGCAAGCCCGCCTGAGGCGGCGGGGATCCGGGAGATCAGTTCGCGCTTCGCCCGAAGGCGAAGCGGCCGACACAGGCGGCCGCGCCGCGATGGCGCGGTCCCTGGTGTGGGGCCGTGCGTTCGGTCACGGCCGTCCGGATCGGCTCTGCCCGCACCGGCTGCAGGAGCAGGGCGGCCCGGAGCCGCTGCACCTCCGCCCGGAGTCCGGCATTCTCCCGCTCGACCTGAGCGAGCCGGGCCACACCCGCAGGTTTCAGCCCACCGAGCCGCCGCCGCCAGCGATAGTAGGTGCCGAGCGAGACTTGGGCGCTCGCGCAAATCTCGGCGACCGGTATGCCCCGCGCGGCCTCCGCGAGCAGGAACGCGATCTCCTCGTCCGTGTGCAGGGATCGGCGCATGCAGGATCTCCTGGTTCACCGGCCTCGATCGAAGCCCAAGAGCGGGGCGAGCAAGAAGCGGACCGGCAGCGATACCACGTTTCCACCGCCCCCCCGAGGCCGTTCGCCCAGGAGACCAGCAGGCATCGCCTTATCCAGCGTTGAACCGTGCTTCAGTTTCTGAGTGACCGTCCTTGTTTCTTGAGGCTGGAAGCGCAACACGGATTGACTCGGCCGCGGATACCGTTGTCTTCCGGCGGCTCATCCGTCGCGGTGGAGCGGAACTCGATCCTTTTTCGTCGAGGGGTAGATTGGCTTCCATGGCAATATTTGGCTGAATAAGTGCACCTCACAGAACTTCCGGTTCCCGGGAGCTCTCCCTTCGCACGCGACGGTGCGGCGGGAGTTTTGTGAGAGTCTCTAAGACAGCTGGCCATTCCAGTGTCCAAATCAGAGGGATCAGCCCTTCTTCGGCGCTTAAGGGCTCCATCAGCGCCAGTCTTTGCGGTCGGCGCAAATCGATCACCGCAAAGACCCGCACGATTGGGTCTGATCTCGAGCCTCACAGGCCATGGCGAGCGACCGATGTCCTCGAGAGAATTGATAATTTGGCGTCGATAGGCGCCGGAAATTACTGATTGCTCATGCGCCGAGCAAGATTTTCCCCGATCATCACGCAGGTGAAATGCAGGTTGGCCCTGCAATCGCTGGGCATGATGGACGCGTCGCAGACCCGCAGACCGCCGACCTCGCGGACCTTCAGATCGGGATCGACGACGCCGGATGCGTCCTGCCAACCGCTCATGCGGCAGGTGCCGGCCGCGTGCTGGATGTCGCCCGCTTCCGCGAGCATCAGGTCGTCGAGTTCGGAATCCGGGAGGCGCGCAGATTCGCCCAGCGCGAGGGGGCTCTCGCCGAACCGGATCGCCGTCGCGAGGTCGGCCAGCGCCGGATGCGTCGTCAGGCGCGCCAGCCGCCGCACCGCATCGCGCAGCCGCAGGCGGTCGCGCGGATCGTCGAGCATGTTCTCCTCGATGACCGGATTGATCTCGGGATCAGCCGATGTGAGGTGCAGGGAACCGCGCGAGAAGGCGTCGTACAGACCGACGCCGACGGCACCCTGCGGGGTCGGTTCCAGACCCGTCAGGCCGCGGTGATTGTAGGCGACGACGATCATGTCGCGCTCGCCGCCCCCCGCGAGACCGCTCGAATAGGTCACGCAGCAATTGGTATGGCGGGCATCCGGCCCGAGGGCCCAGTGGCCGGGGTTCAGATCCATCGTCGCCCTCAGGATCGGGTGATCCATGAAATTACCGCCGACCGCCTCGTGCGCGTGAAGGATGGGGATGCCGAGGGCGCGAAGCGGCTCGGCGGGGCCGATGCCGGAGCGCATCAGAATCGCCGGGCTGTGGACGGCGCCGGCGCAGAGGACGATCTCGCGGCCGTGGAGCTCGGTCCAGGCGTCCGTCCCGAAGCGGACGCGGAGCCCGACGGCCTTGCGCCCCTCGAACAGGACGCGATCGACCAGCGCCTCGCAGCGAATCTCGAGGTTCGGCCGGTTGCGGGCCGGTTCGAGATAGCCGTCGTTGGTGGTGACCCGGTGCCCGTCGCGACTGTTGATCGGGTTGCACGACACGCCCTCGCCCTGCGGCGCGTTGAGATCCGCCTTCCAGGCATAGCCGTCCGCCAGTGCGGCCTCCCTCAGCCCGCGGTCGACGGCGCCCCACGCGTCCAGCGGGGCGCGGTAGACCGGCAGCGGACCGCCGCGACGGGCCCCTGCCTCGGTGGCGAATTCGGCGTCGTCCTCGATCCGGTCGAAGAGCGGCATCACGTCCTCTGCCGACCAACCCGTGCAGCCCTGCGCCGCCCAGGCATCGAAGGCAGCTGGGACACCGCGGATCGCGATCTGCGCGTTTACCGTCGAACTGCCGCCGAGCGCGCGACCGCGCCAGTAGAAGCGGGGCTCCTGGGCGCGGGTTCGGCGGCTCATCAGCCCCGGCCATTGCCAGTCCGCCTGGTGGCTCGGATCGTACATGAACGGGACGATGTTGGCCGAGCGCAGGGCCGGCGGGGCATCTGCGGACCGCCAGTCGCGGCCCGCCTCCAGCAGGAGCACCCGGCGGCCGGGATCCTCCGACAAGCGCGCGGCCAGGGCGGCACCGGCAGAGCCGGCGCCGACGACGATGACATCGTACACGGCAGCGCTCATGGCTTCTCGACGTTCCAGAAGAGCGGGATGGCGGACGGGATCAGCCCGGTCAGGGAGGTCCGGTAGGCTGCCGGCTGGGCGAACTGGCCGAAGGGTACGACCAGGCCTTCGCCGTAGACGATGGACTGGATCTCGCCGGCGATGTCACGCCGCTTGTCCGGATCCGGCTCGCGGGCGAACCGATCGAACAACCCGACCATGCGCGTGTCGCACATGAACCCGGAACTCGCCGCATCCTTGCAGGTGAAGTTGATCGCCGAGTTCGTCAGCGGCGAGCTGAGATCGAGGCCGAGGGCGTGAATGCCGAAAACGCTCCAGCCGGTCTTCTTGGTGCGACGGGCAAGCAGGGCCGCCCAATCCATGACCTGGAGATCGACGGTGAAGCCGGCCTGCTTCAGCCGGTCGGCCAGGATCGTGGAGGAGACGCGCGCCGCCTCGAGGTCGTTGGCCGCCATCACGATCACCGGCTCGCCCTTGTAGGCGGTCGCCTTCAGGGCAGCCCGCGCCGCCGCGACGGACGGATCGTGCAGGAGCTCGGCCCCGACATGCGTCTCGTAGGGCGAGCCGCAGATGAAGAAGGCGTCGCAGGTCTGCGAGAAGCGCGGGTTGAGGCCGAACCCGTCCAGGACTTCGCGCTGATCCACGAGGCGGAGCAGCACGCGCCGGATCGCCGGGCCGTCGAAGGGCTTGGCCGCCGTGTTGATCCTGTAATGCCCCGTGAACCGGTGCGGGCCGGTGAAGTTCATCACCGCCAGATTCTTGTTGCGCTCGATCTGCTCGATCAGATCGAAGGGCGCGTACTGCATGAGATCGATCTCGCCGGCGCCGAGGGCCCCGACGGCGGTCGCACCGTCCGGGATGACGCGGATGTCGAGGGCGTCGACCTTCACGACCTTGCCGCCGGCGAGGAAATCGGCCGGTTCGGAACGCGGCCGGTAGTTGGGATTCTTGCGCAGCAGCATGTGGTCGCCGGTGATGTGCACGGTGCGGTCGTAGACGAAGGGACCGGATCCCATGACCTCCGTGAGCTGCGTCGTGGGCGGCGTCGCGGCGAGCCGGGCAGGCATGATGAAGGGCGTCGGGCTCGACGTGGTGCCAAGGGTGTCGAGCACGAGGCCGTACGGCTCCCGCAGCGTGAGCACGAACGTCCTGTCGTCCACGGCGTCGAGGGCGGCCGCCACGTCCATCAGCCGGCCGCCGAGCGCGCTGCGGGCCGCCCAGCGCTTCAGCGAGGCGACGCAGTCGGCGGCCCGGACGGGCGTGCCGTCGTGGAAGCGCAAACCGTCGCGCAGGGTGAAGCGCCAGGTCAGGCGATCGTCCGACACCGACCACGTGTCGACCATCTGCGGCTTGAACAGGCCCTTCGCGTCCGGCGCGAACAGCGTGTCGTAGACCATGAAGCCGAAGGTCCGCGTGATGTAGGCCGTGGTGAAATAGGGATCGAGGGTGACGATCTCGGCTTCGAGCACGGCCCGCACCGTCGTTTCCGCCCGGGCCGATGCAGGCGCCAGAGGTGCCAGGAACGCCGCCGCGGCTGCAAGCAGCCCGGGAAGCCAGGATCGTCTCATGTGCATTCGCCCTCTGTCCGGGCCGGATAGGCAAGCCCAATACCAGGACGATACGACTCTCTGCTTCAACGATCGTCCCGGCGTCGGCTGCGGCCCTGGGTCAGGCCAGCAGGAGGCAGCAGCGCGGCGACACAGGCCGGGCGCGGTGCGTTTCTCGACGGCGGTGCACGGACATCTTCACCTTCTCCGTGTCGGCCGCCTCGTCTCAATGCCCATAAGTGGCCTGTTCGATGCATTGGGCTGGAACGGCCCCGGCCTGCCGTGGGGATTGCAGGACCGTCCGCCCGGACGGTCCGAGGCGCTTGAAAAGGTCCCGGATGAATCGTCGCGATTTCGCCAAGCTGGTGCTCGTCGCAGGGGCGGCGGGGCCGATCCCTTTCGGCATCACGCGCGCTGCAGGCCAGACCCGGGGCGGCGTCCTCAACACCGTGATCCAGCCCGAGCCACCGATCCTGGTTTCGGCGCTCAATCAGCAGGCGCCCACGCTCACGGTATGCGGCAAGATCTACGAGAGCCTGCTGACCTACGATTTCGATCTGACGCCCAAGCCCGGCATGGCCCAGAGCTGGGAACGCAGCCCTGACGGCCTGAACTACACCTTCAAGCTGTTTCCCGGCATCACCTTCCACGACGGGTCGCCGATGACTTCGGAGGACGTGGTGTTCTCGGTCACGAAGGCGCTGATGGAGGCCCATGCCCGGGCGCGCGGCACGTTCTCACGCCTGGCCTCGGCCGAAGCGCCGGACCCGCTCACCGTGGTGTTCAAGCTGAAGGAGCCGTTCGCACCGTTCCTGCACGCCTTCGATGCGACGACCGCGCCGATCATCTCCAAGGCGCTCTACGAGAACACCGACCTTCGGCAGAACCCAAACAACGCCCGGGCGATCGGCACGGGCCCGTTCAAGCTCAAGGAGTGGGTGAAAGGCTCCCACATCCACCTCGTGCGCCACGAGGGCTACTACCGGAAGGGCGAGCCCTATCTCGACGAGATCTACTACCGGGTGATCCCGGACGCCGCCTCGCGGGCGGTCGCCCTGGAGAGCGGCACGATCCAGCTGACCCAGTGGAACGACGTCGAGGCCTTCGACGTGCCGCGCCTCAAGGCGCTGCCGAACCTCGACATGACCACGAAGGGCTACGAATTCTACGCGCCCCATCTCTGGCTGGAGATGAACACGCGCATCGCGCCGATGAACGACAAGCGCTTCCGCCAGGCGGTGCTGCACGCCATCGACCGCGAGGCCCTGCGCAAGCGCGTCTTCTTCGGACTCGGCAAGGTCGCCACCGGCCCGGTCTCGTCGAAGACCCGGTTCTACGAGCCGAATGTGCCAAAATACGAGTACGCCCCCGCCAAGGCGATGGCGCTCCTCGACGCGATGGGGCTGAAGCCCGCCGCCGACGGCAAGCGGGTAAGCCTCAAGTACCTCGTGCCGCCCTATGGCGAGATGTGGGAGCGGGTGGCGGAGTACGTGCGCCAGTCCCTCGGCAAAGTCGGGATCGACATCGTGCTGGAGGGCATCGACGTCGGCGGCTGGGCGGCGCGTTGCGGCAACTGGGAATTCGAGATGTCCGCGCCCTGGACCTACCAGTACGGCGATCCGGCGCTCGGCGTGGCACGCTCCTACATTTCCTCGAACATCCGCAAGGGCATCCTGTTCTCGAACACCTCCGGATACAGCAACCCGGAAGTCGACAGGCTGTTCGAGGAGGCTGCAGTCGCGCGGGACGACGCCACCCGGCAGACGCTCTACAGCCGGGTCCAGAAGATCCTGGTCGAGGACGCGGCGGTTGCATGGCTCACCGAGCTCGACTTCCCGGCCTTCACCGACAAGCGCATCAAGGATCTCGTCGTCACGGGCAGTGGCGTGAACGACACCTTCGCCCGGGCCTATCGCGCATGAGGACGATAGCCGCCCTGGCCGCCTGGATCGCGCGGACGCTGGCGGTGATCCTGGTCATCGCCAGTGTGAACTTCGCCCTCGTCCACGCGGCGCCCGGCGATCCGGCCCAGGTCATCGCGGGCCAGTCCGGCGCCTCGGACGAGACGCTCCTCCGGCAGCTCCGGGCGGAATACGGCCTCGACAAGCCCTACCCGGTACAACTCTCGACTTATCTCGGGCGGGTCCTGCGGCTCGATCTCGGCTATTCCTACCGGCAGCAGCGCCCGGTGCTCGGCCTCGTCTTGGAGCGGCTGCCCGCGACCCTGCTGCTCACCGGCACGGCCTTCGCCCTGGCGCTCGGATCCGGGATCCTGCTCGGCACCCTCTCGGGGGTGCGGGCGGGCCGGTGGTCCGACACCCTGATCGGCCTCGTGGCGCTGGTGCTCTACGCCATGCCGGTTTTCTGGCTTGGCCTGATGCTGGTGCTGGTCTTCTCGGTCCAGCTCGAATGGCTGCCGGCCTTCGGCTACCGCAGCGTCGGCACGACGTTCTCGCCGCTGGGGCAGGTCGGCGACGTGCTGGCGCACCTGATCCTGCCCGTCCTGTCGCTCGCCGCGGTCTATCTGGCGGTCTACGCCCGCCTGATGCGGACCTCGATCGTCGAGGTCGCCGCCCAAGACTTCGTGAAGACCGCCCGGGCCAAGGGCCTCACCCGCGGCCGTGTGATCCGCGACCACATGATCCGCAACGCGATCCTGCCGGTGGTGACGGTGGCCGGCATGCAGGCAGGCGCATTGGTCGGCGGCTCGGTGGTGGTCGAGACGGTGTTCGCCTGGCCGGGCCTCGGTCGGCTGGTATTCGAGGCCCTCAGCCAGCGCGACTATCCGGTCCTGCTCGGGATCTTCCTCGTGATGTCCGTGCTCGTGATCCTCATCAACATGCTGACCGACCTGCTCTCGAGGCTCATCGATCCGCGGATCGCCGCCTCCGCGAAGGCCGCGTGATGGGGGTCATCCGGGCGTTCCTGCGCAACCCCGGCGGGGTGATCGGCCTCGTGCTGCTCGTTGCGGTGGTCGCGGTGGCGATCTTCGCGCCGCTCCTCGTCCCGGTTGATCCCTGGGAAATGGTCGGCGCGCCATTCGAGCCGCCGCTGAGCCCGGACCTGCCCCTCGGCTCCGACACGATGGGCCGGGACATCGCCGCGGGCCTCGCTCACGGCGCCCGGGTCTCGCTGGCGATCGGCCTCGCCTCGACGCTCACGGCTCTGCTGGTCGGCGTGGTGTTCGGTGCGACGGCCGGATGGTTCGGCGGCCTCGTTGACGGCGTACTGATGCGGATCGCCGAGCTGTTCCAGACAATCCCCGGCTTCATCCTGGCGGTGCTGCTGGTCGCGACCCTGGGGCCGTCGCTCGCCCACGAGATCCTGGCGATCGCGGCGATCAGCTGGCCGCCGCTGGCACGCCTGACCCGCGGCGAGTTCCTGCGGCTGAAGAACCGGGACTTCGTACGGGCCGCCGCCTGCCAGGGCGAGCGCCCCGCGGCCCTGGTCCTGCGCCACATCCTGCCGAACGCCCTGGCGCCGATCATCGTCACCGGCTCGCTCACGGTCGCCACCGCGATCCTGATCGAGAGTGCGCTGAGCTTCCTCGGTCTGGGCGATCCGAACCTGATGTCCTGGGGATACATGGTCGGTGCCGCCCGCACGGTCATCCGGCAGGCCTGGTGGACGAGCGTCTTCCCCGGTGCTGCGATCCTGGTGACGGTGCTCGCCATCAACCTCGTCGGCGAGGCGCTCAACGACGCGCTCAACCCGCGGCTTGCCCGGCGGAGCGGCGCATGAGCCAGCCGGTCCTCACGATAACGGACCTCTCCATCAGCCTGCCGCGGGGCGCCGACCGGGCCCAGGCGGTGAGCGACGTCTCGATCACGGTGGGCGCCAACGAGATCGTCTGCCTCGTGGGCGAGTCGGGGTCGGGCAAGTCGATGATCGCCCATGCGATCCTGGGCCTGCTGCCGTCGGGGGTGACGTTGGCCGGCGGCGGCGTCACGCTTCGCGGGCGCGACATCGCCACCGCGTCCGAGGCGGAGATGCGCGCCATCCGCGGACGCGACGCCGCGATGATCTTTCAAGAGCCGCTCAGCGCGCTGAACCCGCTGAAGCGTATCGGCGAGCAGATTGCCGAGGCCATACGGGCCCATGCGCCGGAAACGCCGCGCGCCGCGGTCGGAGCGCGGGTCGGCGCGCTGATCCAGGATGTCGGCCTGCCGGACCCGGCGCGGATCCGGGCCAGCTTTCCGTTCGCGCTGTCGGGCGGCCAGCGCCAGCGGGTGATGATCGCCATCGCCATGGCCAACAATCCGGCGCTGCTGGTGGCCGACGAGCCGACCACCGCCCTCGACGTGACCACGCAGGCGCAAATCCTCACGCTGATCCGCCGCCTCCAGAGCGAGCGGCAGATGGGCGTCCTGCTGATCACGCACGATTTCGGCGTGGTCGCCGAGATGGCCGACCGCGTCGTGGTGATGCGCGACGGCCGGGTAGTCGAGCAGGGCAGCGCCGAAGCGCTCCTGACCACGCCCCGCGACCCCTACACCCGGGCCCTGATCGCCGCGGTGCCGCATGGCAGCGGCCGCCCGGCGCGCAGGACGACGGCGGCATTGCCGCCGCTGCTCGAGATAGAGGCACTCTCAAAGACCTTCATCACGCGGCAAAGGTGGTTCCGTCAGGCCCGCCGCGTGGTCGCCGCGGACGGGATCTCCCTCACGCTGTCGGCCGGCGAGACGGTGGCGGTAGTGGGCGAGTCGGGATCGGGCAAGTCGACCCTCGGGCAGATGATCCTGCGTCTGGCCGAGCCGGATTCGGGCCGGGTCCGCTTCGAGGGGCAGGATCTCCTGGCCCTGCGGGGCGAGGCGCTCCGGGTCGCACGCCGCCGCATCCAGATCGTGTTCCAGGATCCGTTCGCGGCGCTGAACCCGCGCCAGAGGGTCGGCGAGGCGATCGCCCGCGGCCCGATGGCCTACGGCGTACCGAAGGCCGAGGCCGTCGCCGAGGCGCGGGCGCTGCTCGAGCGGGTCGGCCTGAAAGCCGGCGCCGCCGACCGTTTCCCGCACGAGTTCTCCGGCGGCCAGCGCCAGCGCATCTGCATCGCCCGGGCGCTGGCGCTCAAGCCGCGCGTCCTCGTGGCAGACGAGGCCGTCTCGGCGCTCGACGTCTCCGTCCAGGCCCGCGTGCTCGACTTGTTGGCGGAGCTCCGTGCCGAGTACAATCTCGCGATGCTATTCATCACCCACGACCTGCGCATCGCCGCCCGGATCGCCGACCGGGTCGCGGTGATGCAGCGGGGCCGGATCGTTGAGACGGGACCGGCCGCTGCGATCTTCGCGGCGCCCGATCACCCATACACCCGCGGCCTCGTGGCCGCGATGCCCGGCCGTCGCCTGTTCGGCGGTCTCGACGCGTCGGCGCCCGAGGCGCTGACCGCCTGAGTGCGCCCGCCGGTTCGGCGACGAAGGCCCGCGGCACCGGCACGGATGATGCAGCGGCCATGTGTTTTGCGAGGCGCGTGCAACTTTCGGGGAGATCCATGGCTTCGGCGAGCGGACGGATTCTGTCGGGCGCGGAGGTAAAGGCGCTGTCGCAGCGCTCGGACCTGCGCGGTGCGATGCGCCTTGGGGCGCATGTCCTGATGTTGGCCGGCTCCGGCTGGCTGGTCTGGCGCTCCGGATCGTGGACGCTGCTGCCCGCCATGATGCTGCTCGGCATCGTGCAATCGGCGCTGTTTGCGCCGATCCACGAGACCATCCACCTGACCGCGTTCCGCTCGCGCCGGGCCAACGCCGCCGTCGGCTGGCCAGTCGCTTGCCCGTCGCTCCTGAACTGGCACTTCTACACGGCTTTCCACCTCGCCCATCACCGCCACACGCAGGATCCCGAGCACGACCCCGAACTCGCGTTGCTGCCACCTTCAACCCTCGACGCCTATGTCTGGCGCGTGATGGCGCTGCCCTACTGGCGCACCCGCCTCCAAGTTGCTGCGGCCGGCCTGCGCGGCGACCTATCGGCCTACCCCTTCATCACGGAGCGCACCGCGCCGCGCATCATCCGGTCGCTCAGACTGATGTGCGCCTTCCTGCTCGGCGTCTCAGTTCTCGGTATGGTGCTGATCGGCTGGTGGGCGCCCCTGGTGTTCTGGATCGGGCCGCAGCTCCTCGGGCAGCCGTTCCTGCGGCTCTACCTGCTCACCGAGCACACGCTCTGCACCATGGACGACAACGGCCTGACCAACACCCGCACGACCTTGACCAACGGCCTGATGCGTCTGCTCATGTGGAACATGCCGTTCCACACCGAGCACCACCTCTATCCGTCGATCCCGTTCCACCGCCTTCCGGACGCCCACGCGGCGATGCGCAAGCGCCTCGTCGTGCTGCAGCGCGGCTACGCCAAGTGGCATGTCGGCTTCGTCCGGACGTTGCGCCCGTGACCGGATGGCCGACGGCTACCGGAACCTTCGAACTCGGGGACCTGCCGCTTCAGTCGGGCGCCGTGCTGCCGGGCGCGCATCTGCGCTGGAAGACGCACGGGACGCTCTCGCCCAGACGCGACAACGTCGTGCTCTATCCGACGAGCTACGCGGCCCAGCATCCCGACCTCGAATGGCTGATCGGCCCGGATGGCGTGCTCGATCCAGAGCATTCGTTCATCGTCATCCCGGACATGTTCGGCAACGGGCTGTCATCGAGCCCATCGAACACGCCGGACTGGCCCGGCCTCGTCACCGCCTGGGACAATGTTCACGCCCAGCGCCGCCTCATCACCGAGACCTGGGGGATCGCGCATCTGCATGCCGTCTACGGCTGGTCGATGGGCGCTCAGCAAGCCTACCATTGGGCGGCCCTGTTCCCCGAGCAGGTCGCCCGGGCGGTGATCACTTGCGGCAGCGCCCGCACCGCCACCCACAACCGCGTGTTCCTGAAGGGCCTCATGGCGGTGCTGGAGGCCGCGCCCGAGTATCGTGGCGCGGGCCGCTTCTCGGCCGAGCCCGCCGCGTCGCTGCGGGCCTTCGGGCGCATCTACGCCGGCTGGGCGCTCAGCCAGGACTTCTACCGGGCAGACCTACACCGGACGACGCTCGGCGCGCCGGACCTCGACACCTTCCTGCGCACCGACTGGGAGGAACGCTTCGCCCGGCGCCCGGCGGCCGACCTCTACGCACAGCTCTGCACCTGGGACGCGGGCGACATCAGCCGCAACCCAGGCTTCGACGGCGACCTGGCGCGGGCGCTCGGCGCGATCACGGCCCGGCTGCTGCTGATGCCCGGGGAGACCGACCTCTACTTCCGAGTCGCCGACAACGCGGCCGAGCTGCCCCACCTCCGCGATGCCATCCTGCGGCCGATCCCCAGCATTTGGGGCCACCGTGCGGGCAATCCCTCCACCCACCCGGCCGATGCGGCTTTTCTCCGCGATACGGTACGGGCGTTCCTCGGATCATCCGAAGACATGTGAGTGCGGGACCTTCGCATACTTGCGAATCGGCAGGTACATATGTCCGTCCCGGGCCGGGCACCTTCGTTCACGTGATCCAACCCACGACGTTTGCAGCAGCGTTCGCTTTTGAGATGCTGCGAGGATTGGATAAACGGCGACATTGGGCGCGAAGCTGTCCTACGCCCCAATTGATTGAATGTTCGGTTTCCCGACTTTGCTTCCCGAAAGCGGACGGGCCCAAAACTACCCAAACCAGCTATAGGCTGCTCCTCTCGTCAGCCTGGGAGCGGACTTTCCCAAGTCGCGCACTGGGTCGCACACGCCTGCGGACTATCTCGGTGTTCCTCGATCCGTAGCGTGCCCTAATGCGAATCGCTTAGCGAAACAGCCGTCGCGCTGAATGTCTTGTGTGGATGGCTCCCGCATTGCAAGGGGCGAATTGAGCTTCTGATGCGTGGGTCGGGTGCAGTCTTGTGTCCGGCCTGTTGATGCAGTCGTTCATGTGACCGCTGGCCCTGATGGTATCTGCGAACTGGGTCCCACTCTGCTTTGCGGGCTATGACGCCCTGGACGTTCGGCGGGGTGTCCCGGCTCCCGGTCTGACCGGTTCGCCATCAACTCTCATCGTCCTCGCAACCTGGAAAAATCTCCTTGCCGTGCTGTCAGGCGGCCG
>NZ_JAKSYN010000159.1:0-664 GCF_022829565.1 Methylobacterium sp. J-001 | reverse complement strand
CATGACGATCCCGTCGGCGACCCCGTCCCCGCACACCCGCGGCGCCGCCCAGGCCCTAGCGGCGCGGCGCGTGTCCGCGACGGGCACCGCGACGTGCGCAGGCCGAGCGCTCGGCTGGCCGGGCTAATTGCTGCCGACTTGGGCCAGAACCGCCGGGGCGGTGCGCAGCATGTTCGCGATGTCCCGGCGCAGGCTCAAGCGGCTGGCATAGTCCAGGTCCAGCGCCACGCGCTCGGCGTAGGTCGTGTCCGAGCGCCCCGAGACCTGCCACAGCCCGTTCAGCCCCGGCGGCACCGGTAAGCCGGTCGCGAACGCCGGGCCGTAGCGGGCGCCCTCGGCCTGGACGCTCGGCCGCCGCCCCACCTGTCTCATCTCCCCGCGCAGCACGGTCCATCGCTGGTGCAGCCCGTCCAGCGATCTCTTGCGAAGTACCTGGCCGATGGAGGTACTGCCGCGCGCCTCGCTGTGCTTGCCCGGTGCGGCCCACCCCGCCCGGGCCTGCGGGCTGGCGGCCAGATGGGCGGCGAGCCCCCCCTCGCCGTCGGCGACCATCGAGCGGAACTTCAGGCGGCCGAAGCTGCGCCCGTCCCGACCCAGCCGCGTGTGCCGGAAGATCGGCGCCTTGCGGTCCCCGGCCCAGACCAGCGCGGCGATCACCAGCATC
>NZ_JAKSYN010000152.1:0-4893 GCF_022829565.1 Methylobacterium sp. J-001 | reverse complement strand
GCGCAGACCGTCAGCGTCAAAGTCTGACCGCAGCGGTACCGGAGCAGCCATGACATCCCCCTCGGGCTCCAAACCCAAAGACAGAATCACCCCTCAGCCGCCGAGGCTACCCCGTGAGTCCCACTTAACGAGGGTTGGTATTAGTTGCCGGTTACAGCTTGAGCATCCTGAACGTTCCGGTTGGTCAGGCCGACCTCACCGCGGATCTCATGGGCGACAAGTACGCGCCGAGCCTCAATGGTGGCCTATCCGGCCCGGCCGGCTGGTTCTTCCAGGGCTCCGGCAGCGCCCGTTCCCAGGGGCGTTTCTCGGCCAACGGCACGGTCCTCGGCCGATTTTCGGATCGACGGCCGCTACGGTGCGATGCCGGTCCTGGTGCGTGTCGTCCTAGAGTTCGGGACCGTCCGCAGGGCCGAGGTCGAGCCGACACCGATGCCGAAGTCCGGAAGGGTGCCAGTCATGGCGGCTGACACGCGGGGCGTCACCGATCCGATCGGTATGCTGGCGGTGCCGGTGGAGTCCGAGCCACTCATGCCATCCCTGTGAGAGCGCCGCATCCCGGTCTTCGACGAAGCGGTACGAGCCGATCTCGTACTGTCGCGCGGCGCAGTGGTGGCGGTCACCGCCGGCCTGTACCTCGGCCCGGCGCTGGATTGCCGAATCCGCTGGGTTCCGATCGTGGGGCAGCGCGCGAAGGGCTCGGCCGTGCGGCGGATGGTCGGGAACGACGACCTACGTGTACGCCTTGCCCATGTCCCAGAGGCCGTCTGCTGCTGCCGCTCGCAATCGGGATGGGCACCAGTTGGGGGGCGGCTCGGATCAACGCGACGGCCTGGGGCATCTCTCACGCCGCGTCCGTCAGGCGCGATTAACCATCGGCTCCTAGAGTCGGTCGGGTCAAACGGAGTTCTCCATGACCTTGCTGCTCGCTTTGCTGCTGTTGCCCCTCGCGATCGCTATCGTGCTGGCCCGCGGCGAGCCCGTGCGCACCATCAGCTGCCTCGGTGCCATGGGCGTCGGCTGCTTCATCGCCTGCTGGAGCGTGATGGGGCTGCTGCGTCACCGGGCCTGAGCCGAGACGTCTCATAGGAAACCGCCGGCGCGGGGGACACCGGCGAGGTTTCGCCCGGCCCGCGCCACGAGCTTTGCGAAGGCCATCGCGGCCGCGGTCGCCTGTGCCTGTGACGGAAAATCGCGCCGGGACGCGATCACAGTGTCCTCGGTCTCGTTCACCAAAACCCAGGACCAATGCGACCGGTTGCTAGCGCGAATCTCGAAGCGCACGGGCTGCCCGCCGATTCACAACGTACCGTGGACCACTGAAGCACGGACTGGTGACAGGGCGATGAAGGCAGGCAGCTCAGCGCGGATCCTGCACGTGCAAGCCCACAGATATCGCTAGCCCAACGCGCCCGGGGTTCGTCTGAATCCGTACATATACGTGTTCGCCGCACCTCTTCCCTTGACCGGAGTTAGCCGAAGGCGTTCGATCCGATTGCGTCGGCCAGCGAACTCATCGCTCCGCTTCGCCGCCTCCGCACTTCGCCGCTCGGCCGTCGCCCCGGTGCCTGCATCCTGCTGGCGTTCGGTTCGGCCGTATCGCACGCCCCTCACCTGTTGCACGGATTCGGCGGCCGTTCGCACGGCATCGCTCACCGGGCGACGAAGCGGATCGAATCGATGGCGGACGGCAGCGGATCCTCGGCAGCACGGTCATACCGAACCCTTCAGAATCTCGCCGGGACGCTGGGATGCTCGACGGAGGTGTTCTTCGGCGACACGGCTCCCCACATCTTCGCTGACGCCGAGGAATTGCTCCGTCTGTGGCTCGCACTCGAGAATTCGTCGGAGAGGCTGCGCGTTCTCGATTTCGTCCGGGCCGTCAAATCCGCCGCCGATCCGAAGTGCGGCGACGCCTGAGAGGCCCTTTCCCGGCATCTTGCATCCGATCGTGTGGCGGCTATGGCAAGGCCCCGCCCATCGCTTGCCGGAGCCTGCATGACATCCGTGAACGCGCTGATCGCCGGTGAACTTGGCGTCGGGGAGGCGCAGGTCGCTGCCGCAGTGTCACTGCTCGATGGCGGTGCCACAGTCCCGTTCATCGCCCGCTACCGCAAGGAGAACACCGGCGGCCTGGACGACGCGCAGTTGCGCAAGCTCGATGAGCGGCTCGGCTATCTGCGGGACCTCACCGATCGCCGCACCACCATCGTCGAGAGCATCCGCGCCCAAGGAAAGCTGACGCCGTCGCTCGCCACCGCCCTCGCTGCCGCCGACACCAAGGCGCGGCTGGAGGATCTCTATCTGCCCTTTCGGCCGAAGCGGCGCTCGAAGGCCCAGACCGCCCGGGAGGCCGGGCTCGAGCCCTTGGCCAAGGCGCTGCTGGCTCAGCCGGAGATCGCACCAGAGCGGGCCGCGGCGCCGTTCGTCGCGGCCGATAAGGGCATCGTCGACGTCGAGACGGCCCTGGAGGGCGCCAAGGCGATCCTGATCGAGCACGTCGCCGAGGATGCCGATCTGATCGGCCGATTGCGCGCGGACTTCTGGCGTAGCGGTCAATTGGCCTCGAAGATCCGCACGGGTAAGGACGCCGAGGGCGCAAAATTCTCGGATTACTTCGAATGGACGGAGCGGCTGGAGCGGATGCCTTCGCATCGGATCCTGGCGATCCTTCGCGGGGAACGCGAAGGCATCCTCGATGTCGATCTCACCGCCGAAGGCGACGAGTCGGTGCCTGGAAAGCCCGGACTCTTCGAAACCGCGATCTGCAGCCGGCATCGCATCGCCGCGCGGGGCCGGCCGGGGGATGCCTGGCTGATGGAAGTCGTGCGCACCGCCTGGCGGACCAAGATCCGGACCGGGATCAAGCAGGACCTGCGCACCCGGCTGTTCGAGCGCGCCGAGGACGAGGCCGTCAAAGTCTTCGCCGGCAACCTGAAGGACCTGCTGCTCGCCGCCCCCGCAGGTGGACGGGCGACGCTGGGGCTCGATCCCGGCTACCGGAATGGCGTGAAGGTCGCGGTGGCCGATTCGACCGGCCGGATCGTGGCCGTGGAGACCACCTATCCGCATGAGCCGCAGCGGCGCTGGAAGGAGGCTGTGGCGAGCCTCGGCCGCCTCTGTCGCCAGCACCGGGTCGAGTTGATCGCCATCGGCAACGGCACCGCGTCGCGGGAGACCGAGCGGCTGGCAGCCGAGATCGTGGCAGCCAATCCCGACCTGACGCTCGCGAAGGTCACGGTCTCGGAGGCCGGCGCCTCGGTCTACTCGGCCTCGGAGATCGCGTCGCGGGAGCTGCCCGACCTCGACGTATCTCATCGCGGCGCCGCCTCGATCGCCCGGCGGCTGCAGGACCCGCTCGCCGAGCTCGTGAAGATCGATCCGAAATCGATCGGGGTCGGGCAGTACCAGCACGATGTCAGCGAGACGAAGCTGTCGCGCCAGCTCTCGGCGGTGGTCGAGGACGCGGTGAACGCGGTGGGCGTCGACGTGAACACCGCGTCCCCGGCCCTGCTGGCCCAGGTCTCCGGCCTCGGCGCATCGATGGCCGACCGGATCGTCGCGCACAGGGACGCGAACGGTCCGTTCCGGACGCGGACGGCGCTCAAGAAGGTGCAGGGCCTCGGTCCGAAGACCTTCGAGCTGGCAGCCGGCTTCCTGCGCATCCGGGACGGCGACGACCCGCTCGACGCCTCCGGGGTCCATCCGGAATCCTATCCCGTCGTGCGGCGGATCCTGCAGGCGACCAAGAGCGACATCCGCGTGCTGCTCGGCAACACGACGACCCTGAGCCAACTTTCGCCCGAGGCATTCGCCGATACGCGCTTCGGACCGCCGACCGTGCGGGACATCATCGCCGAGCTGGAGAAACCCGGCCGCGATCCGCGCCCGGCCTTCAAGACGGCGAGCTTCCAGGAGGGCGTCGAGACCATCGGCGATCTCCGGCCTGGTATGCAGCTTGAAGGCGTGGTCACCAACGTCGCGGCGTTCGGCGCCTTCGTGGATATCGGCGTCCATCAGGACGGCCTCGTCCACATTTCCGCGATGGCGCGCCGGCGCATCGCCTCGCCGGCCGAGGTGGTCCGGACCGGGGAGGTCATCCGGGTCCTGGTGCTCAGCGTCGATGCCCCGCGCAAGCGGATCGCCCTGTCGATGCGCCTGGACGACCCGATCGAGCCGGGGTCGCAAGCGCGGCGCGGCAGCGAGCCTTCGCCCGACCCACGGCGGATGCAATCCAAGCCGATACCGGACACCGGTGGCGGTGCCCTGGCCGACGCCCTCCGGAGAGCCGGGGCCTCCCCATCCAAGAGAAACTGAACGGGCGGCACACATAGAAACGGCCGGGGTTTCGCCCCGGCCGTTTGCGTTTCGCGGCGCCTGACGCTTAGTGCAGCAGCTGCAGGATGCCCTGCTGGGCCTGGTTCGCCAGCGACAGGGCCGAGATGCCCAGCGATTGGCGGGTCGACAGGGCCTGCGAGTTCGCAGCCTCCTGGTTTAGATCCGCCGCCGTCAGGTTCGACGCGCCGGTGTCGAGCACGTTGATCAGGTTCTTGCTGAAGTCCTGGCGGTTCTGCACCACCGAGAGGTTCGAGCCGAAGGTCGAAGCGTCGGTACGCAGCTGGCTGGAGGCAGTCGTGAGCTTGTTCAGGGTGGTGTTGATGTCGCCGTTGAGAAGGAAGCTGCCCTGCCCGACCGTCGAGGTCTTGGCCGAGGTGCTGGTGATCGAGGTCAGGCCGAGGCCGCTCGAGGTCTCGTCGGTCGCTGAGACCGTGAGGTTCGAGTTGCCCTTCGGGTTGAACTTGATCGTCAGGTTGTTGTTGTCGCCCTTGCCGTTGATCAGGTTCGTGCCGTTGAAGCTCGAATCGCCGGCGAGCTGATCGATCTGGGTCAGCA
>NZ_JAKSYN010000146.1:0-1166 GCF_022829565.1 Methylobacterium sp. J-001 | reverse complement strand
TTATACCGATCCTCATTGATCAGAACCCATGAGCCCAGGCGCGCAGTCCGATGGAGATGATACGCCAGGGTCGGTCGATGAGGGTGTTCCAGGCGTGGCAGCAGTGGTCGAGGATGTCGGCGTAGGATTTGAAGACGCGGTTGCCGAGCCAGTTGTCGCGCATGAACTGCCAGAGGTTCTCCACGGGGTTCAGTTCGGGGGAGCGAGCCGGCAGGGGCAATAGGGTGATGTTGGCGGGCACGACGAGTTTCTTGGTTGTGTGCCAGCCCGCTTGATCGAGCAGCAGTACGGCGTGCGCACCGGGGGCGACGACCTGGGCGATCTCTTCGAGATGCAAGGCCATCGCCTCGGTGGTGCAGCGGGGCATGACGAGGCCAGCCCCTTTGCCAAGGGCGGGCAGATCGCACCGAAGATGTAGGCGGAGGCGGTGCGCTGGTCCTTCGGCGCCGCAGGTCGCGTGCCGCGTTTGGCCCAGCGGCGGGTGATCATGTTCTTCTGGCCGACCCGAGCCTCGTCGGCGAACCAGATCTCTATCGGCTTGCCGCCGACGGCCTGCGCGATCTCCGCCATGCGGGCGGGGAAGCTTTTTTAAAAGCGGGGATGGTGTCCGGATCCTGGGCGTGGTGGCGCGGGCGGGCGGAGAGCTTGGCGTAGCCCATGGCTCGCAGGACCCGGCTCAGCGTCTGCTCGGACACCGACACGCCGTGATCCTCGAACAGGATCTGGGCGAGATCGACCAGCCGCCAGCGCACCACTCCGTGGGCGGCCGGCATCGGCCCCTGCTCGATCAACGCGCGCAGCGCCTCCCGCTGCTCGACGTTCAAGCGCGGGCGGGCCCCAGGCGCCTTGCCGCCGATCAGCCCGTCCGGACCGTGCGCGTTGAACGCCACGACCCAGTCCCGCACCGTCTGAAGCCCAACCCCGCCGAGAGCGGCAGCGGCCGAGCGCGAGCCGCCCGCATAGATCGCCGACAAAGCCAGCAGGCGCCGTGTTTGGGCGGGATCACGCGCGCACCTGGCCAAGGTGCGCAGACCGTCAGCGTCAAAGTCTGACCGCAGCGGTACCGGAGCAGCCATGACATCCCCCTCGGGCTCCAAACCCAAAGACAGAATCACCCCTCAGCCGCCGAGGCTACCCCGTGAGTCCCACTTAACGAGGGTTGGTAT
>NZ_JAKSYN010000145.1:0-404 GCF_022829565.1 Methylobacterium sp. J-001 | reverse complement strand
CCTCGACCAGGCCCTGACCAAGCTCAACACCGCGGTCGGCGCCGGCAGCTTCTCGAAGAGCACCGACGGCACCAAGATCGTGATGAACGCGTCCTCGGACGTGGAATTCAAGACCTCGGCCGACCAGACCGCGCTGGGCTTCGCCGGCGGCACCGCCTCCTCCGGCCCGACCTACGGCACGACCGCCGCGGCCGGCCAGAGCTCGGACCTGAGCGTGTCGGGCGTCTCGGCCCGGGCGACGCTCGCCTCGCAGTACAACAGCCTGCTGACCCAGATCGATCAGCTCGCCGGCGATTCGAGCTTCAACGGCACGAACCTGATCAACGGCAAGGGCGACAACAACAACCTGACGATCAAGTTCAACCCGAAGGGCAACTCGAACCTCACGGTCTCAGCGACCGACG
>NZ_JAKSYN010000123.1:0-163734 GCF_022829565.1 Methylobacterium sp. J-001 | reverse complement strand
CTGGCCCTGTGAAATCAGAACGTCCGCCTGACGTAGCTTCGCGACGATCTCCTCGGGCTTCGGGTGCTTTGCCATCTCGTCCGTCCTCCAGGCTCAAAAGCCATACCAAAGGGCGGACCACTTCAATGGGGGCTGACCACTATCGACCTAATTTTCTCTGAATTTCCTCTAAATCCTCACCAGCGAAAACGCGATACAATTCGAAATTGGCAAATTGCTCCACAATCACTCGTGCGAAACTCACAGCCTCTTCATCACAGCGCAGCTTGACCTCACTAAGAGTTGCACTGTCGCGAGCAGCATTCTTCACAGACATTTCTGAAGTTTTGATACCCTTGAGACTGAGGAAATCGGCCAGTTCTCGATAGCTCCATCCCTCCTTAGAGATGCCCCATTCATTTCTCACGAACGCACGCAGGAACAGCCGTTTCAGGACCCCCTTGGTGCCATCGCGTCGAAGGCCGATTCCACGACCGGGAGCACCAATGCGAGCCGTTTGATCACAGTAGGCGGTCCAATCGTCGTAGTCCTGAAGCGTTTTCAGAACGCGACCCATGCCCAACGCACCTTTGCGCCAGCCATCAAAACGTGCCCGCACCTCCAAGGCTTCCTGTACGCTGCGCCAGGGCCTTGACTGGAACGCTAGATGCGGCCGCCCACGCACTTCGCGCTCCAGTGGGCGCTCCGGGCAGCGCTTCATATCGAATTCCAAGTTCAACCTTGGCTCCCGGAGCAGATCGGTTAAATCGCTCTCGTTGAGCCACATCTCGCGACTGCTGATCAGCGTTTTGTAAGCGTGCCGCTGTCCGGGCGTTCTCTCCAGATAGAGATTCAACATATACTCGTTTTGATCAGCCGCCTCTGCAGGTGGACGAACGCCTGCCTTGGCCATCACGATCTTGAAACCATCAATGCCTTGAACCGTGAGCTGACCACGCGTTCGCATGGCGAGCACTTGTCGGATCCTATGCTTTTCTTCGAGGATGATCCTCTCGCCGAATAGGCGTTCTCTCAGATCGAGAAAGGCCTCACATAGCGGGCCGGAAACGTCGATCTCACTCAGAGGAGCATCAGTGAGGAAACCGTCCGTGGTCACGCTGACGACCATACGGTCGGAAGGCACGGCCGCGATCAACTCCCCCACTACCGCGCGGATAAAACTCGTAACATAAGCGGCAAAATAGGGATTTGTGATCGACGACGGTCTCAGTTCCTCCGTGTCGCCCTTACGAGCATTGAAAACGCGCTTGGGATGTACGCCTTGAGCCGTCTTACCGTAGAGACTGTTGCCAATTTCTTTGTAAAGTTTCTCCTCTAACGATCCCGCGCCGTACTCCGCAATGGCCAGACGTCTTTTGGTCTGGATCATTCTTGTGAAGGGTTCAAACAATCTTTCATCATTTGCCCAAGGGATAACAAGTCCGTTGACGATTTCGATCCGAGCTCCCAACTTCCTTGCGAGGACGAGTTCGGGCGAAGCACAAACACTCTCCCCCTCCAGTGGAAACATGAGTCCGTGATCAGTTCGAACCGGCAGGCATGGAAAACGCGTTCCCTCGGGGAACTCAAATCTCACATGCGCAAGACCCAAGACGTCAACTGAAAAATCGTCGAGATTTTTTGACGTATGGATCCCCTCATAATCCAGCGGACGAACCGCGCACATCGCCGTCGTGTATGCCCCGGGTAAGTCGTAATCATAGAACTTGCCTTCGGGGGTTGGTCCGCAGAAAAAACACTCGTTGCGACCACCCAAATATGCTGCGGCGGCAAATTCCTCAAAAAGTTGACGAGATGTAACCGACGCGATCCGTTTGACGGTACGAAATTTATTGCTCCGATCATAGAACAGCGTTCGCTTCTCGACACGAATCCCCAGCGCATTGTTGAGATCAACATCGTCTTCCTGAGCCTGGTGTCGCAACATAGCAGGTCCAAACCCCGCCAAGGTCGCCGGCAAACTTTTCAACCCATTTGCATCAGCAAACTCAGCCATACGGATACCGTAGGCCAAGGTGATGTCGACATCACGCATCGCGTACACTCGGAATACGACAGGTTGTTCGCGAAAGAATTTGCGCATCCCACCTTTTGTATAGCCAGGCGGAAGCTCAACTTTCGGTATCTTGAGAAACTTGCCGACGGTGTCCAAGCCAGCACGGCCGGGGGTAAGAAGCAGCGTATCAATGAAGCGGAGCCCAACTAGCTCGGGCATTCCGTCGTCGCCAGGAACAATCAGTGCTTCCCTGTGCTGCGTGCGCTTGCGATCTAAGAGTTCAGGCAGCTCCTCTTCACCAAGCGCGACCGACAGCGACCGGGTAACAAACGTTTTCCCGATAGCGTCGAATTCATCCTTCCGAGCCCAAAAATCGAAAAACGTTGGTACATCGGCGCGCAGAAAGTGCCCAAACACGGTGACCTGATCGGGCCACTCCGTGATCACGGCTGCCTTTCGAGCCTTCTTCAGCATCAATTTTATGGCCGCCGCGAATCTCATTCGAGCGCTGCGATTGGCGCTATCAATTACCACCATCTCCGAAACAGATCGGTCTTCACATTGAATCTTGAATTGAATGGTTAGTAGGTGGAGGCGAGGTCGGTCCATGCCGAGTTCAGCCGGAAGGGTCTCATACTCGGTGTCCACTGCCATGTAGACCGGAGGCCCCTCATACTTCCGAGCACGAGGCTTCTTCCCCAGGGCGAACCGCTGGCGAAGTTTGGCCGCCTTTGAGGTGTAAATTGATGACGATGATTCCCCAGCGGGAGAGTTACACTTTTTGATTCCTAATTCAGCTGGCATTGAGCGGCCCTCGAAACGAAAAGGGGCGCCGAAGCGCCCCTCCACAGATGCGATTGAGTTAATGTCTCGGATCTTTAGTCCATCAATCTGGATTTTAGGTCTTGATAGAACACGCTAAGATCGCCAACATCGTCCTCTTCTACGGAGGCAATCAGGGCTCCACTAGTTCCGATGATTGCTACTTTGCCGTCCAACGGCTTAGCCACCTTGACCTCGTCAATTCGGAAAATGCCTTTGGGGCCGGCATCCACCCACTTCGAGTTCTTCTTCTTCTCCATCATCTTCACTCCTGTCGGTTGGGCGACCTTGAGCCGCCGCCTCACGCTGAGGCAGCTCCGACATATCAACCGCTCAGCAATATGCCAATCCAGCATATTGCTGATACGACTACGTAGGCTGGCGTTGTCCAGACGCATAGGGTAGTGAGACGACCGAGGAGTGATGCGACGGTTCCATGCCACAGAAAAAATCGAACGCACTGACCAATGAAGAAGCCAGAAGGACACTCAGTGGCCTACTCTCGGCTTTTAAATATCTGGAGGCAGCAGAGCCTGATATTACTGTTGAGGGCTTTAAAGCTCTCTTAGTAGTGGCTCTCACTAGCTGGGGTAAAGACGGCGTGCGTCTCCCGGACGTAACAAAAATTTCGAAAGTACTTGACAAAAGTCCTTCGAGAGCGAGCCGTCTTACGGGCGCTCTTTCAGATCCAGAGGGATTGGCGTTGGTAGAAGCAAGATCAGGACTTTCGGGTACACGATCAGAGTCTCTTATCATTACGGATCACGGCAAGGCACTTGTTTCTTCATTTCTCGAAGTGCTGACAGGTCGACAGATCCAAGAGCTCCCCTTTCAAAATTTCGAAGGCCTTCAGGACGCGAAGAATTCTGCTAAAAATTCGAACAGAAAAAAAGAAATGTACCTCAAGCAAAGCGAGTATGATAAGGAGTCTCTGGCGCTTAAGGTTGGTCCGAAATCTGACGTTATGTCAGATGAAGTGCGGGATTGGTGCCTCGATAACTTGAGTGCGCCGCCGACGATGGTGCCCAATGCCGACGAAGTATATGTTTCCTTCGCGAAAGTGTCTGACGCCGTGTATTTTAAGCTTCACTGGTGCTGGTGAATGCGTTTGGGTTCCGCTGCTTTGTTCCGACTGCCGTAACTTTTTCCGGAATCAGCTACCCGAAGGCGGCGCATACAATGTGGAGAAGAGCATCGGCTTCGCCGTAGCGCAGTGCTAGCGCAGCACCCTGGCGCCCCCTATCCTATCAATGACTTAGCCGTGCTCGCGTTCAGATCATAATCCTTGTGTCGGGGGTTCAAATCCCTCCCTCGCTACCATCCAACTCTTTGTTTCCATTGGCATCAGCCGGTTGACCGACTTCCCGGATTGACACTTTCCCGGCATCGGTGTGACGCTGGCTCTCGCTCCGGCGGGCAAATTCGGCGTCCAGCGTCGCCAGCAGAGCCCGCAACTTCGGCGCCAGATCTGCCCCCTTCATGTCGTGCCTCGCCATCTCGATCGTGCGCTGTCCGAGCGCGTCCGCGGTCGCCCGCTCGTCGTAGCCGATCTTGCGCAGCACCACCGCCGGCGTGTGGCGGAGCCCGTACAGCGTGAGCGCGGGCTGCACCTTACCCGCCTCCTCCAGCCGCAACCGGATCGGCCACCAAGACGCGTGGAATCCGCTGAGCGTCCTGGGCTTCGCCTCGGAGTTCGCGCACAGCGTCGGTGCGTTGTGCTCCGGGGCGACGGCCAGCATCATCGTGAGCGGCAAGGGGGACGGGCCAGAACACCCGTTCGCCCGTCTTGACCTGGCTGCTCGATAGCTCGCCATCTCGGAACGCCTCCCCCGGGAGGGTGAGGGCTTCCTCCGGCCCGAGCCCCGTAAACATCATCAGCACAACCGGCGTGAGGATGTGCGGCGGCGCAGCGGCCAGGACGGCTTCGCGCTCCACGTCCGTTCAGGGACGATTCGCGTCGGGCTCGCCCTTCTTCTTGCGCAGATCCTTGAGTCCGGCCGCCGTGTTCGGAAGCAACAGTTCTCGGCGGCGTTGCCCAACACCGTCTGGCTGGCAGATATCGCCTCCCTGCCCACCGGAGAGGGTTGGCTCTACCTGGCCGCCGTCCTCGATCTCGCCACCCGCAAGATCGTCGGCTGGTCGATGCGCGCGCACATGCGGACCGACCTCACGTCGGCGGCTCTGATGACGGCCAACCAACAGCAACGACCGGGGGCTGGCCTCATCTGCCATTCGGATCGCGGCAGCCAATACGCTGACGAGGCCTACAGAGCACAGTTCGTCGGCATGAAGGCGATCGCCTCCATGTGCCCGACCGGCTTGGGGTCACGATAACTCCCCGACGGACAGCTTCCTGGGACGACGCCCGACGCGACTTGTTCGCCGACATCGAAGGCTACGACAATCGGCAGCGCATCCACTCGGCATTCGGCTACATCACGCCCGAGCAAGCCGAACGGAACGCGAGCTAAACCTCTGTCCGTGAAGGGGGGAGGATCAGATCTGGCGCAGCATCGGCACGACCTGCTCCGCGCTCGGCCTCTGTCCTCGCTTCATTGCCAACTCCGCTGGTCCAGGCTGATCCTCTCAATCAGCCCGGTCCAAAGCCAACCGGTCAGGTCACTGCCGGGCAGGCCGCCGCAGACTGCCAGCACGAGGATGAATTACAGGCTTGAAGGCGTAACGCTCCGCCCGTGCGCGGCAAACGGACGCCGCGCCGTCACCTAGTCGCGCCTCATGATTGCTGCGATCCAACAGGAGGCGAGCAATGCTGCATCAGCTCCTGTCGACCCGCGCGTTTCAGTGTCAGGCCATGGCGAACAGGAGTCATGACCGGCACATCCCCCGCCGCTGAACCAGCACCCGCCGTCTCGCCCCTCGCGGCGACGGCCATCGTCGTCGCCGACATGATCGGCATCGGCGTCTTCACGAGTCTCGGTTTTCAAGTGACGGACATTCCGTCCGGCTTCACGGTGCTGCTGCTGTGGCTCGTCGGCGGTGTTGTCGCGCTGTGCGGCGCGCTCTGCTACGCCGAGCTTGCCACGATGTTTCCCCGTTCCAGCGGCGAGTACAATCTCCTCACACGGATCTACAGTCCGGCGATCGGATTCATGGCGGGGTGGCTCTCGGCCACCGTGGGTTTCGCCGCGCCGGTGGCGCTCGCGGCCATGGCCCTCGGCCAGTACGGCAAAGCGGTCCTGCCCGGGGCGCCCCCGCTGCTGCTCGGCTTTGCGGCGATCTGGATCGTGACGTTCGTCCACCTGCGGGGGACGCGCCACAGCAGCGTTTTCCAGATCGGGTTCACGCTGCTGAAGCTTGCATTGATCGCAGCTTTCATCGGCGTCGGCTTCGCCGGGGGCGGCGACCCCGCGATCAGTTTTGCCCCAGGCACATTCGATCCGGCGCAGATCGTCAGCGCCAGCTTCGCGATCAACCTGGTCTTCGTGATGTACGCGTATTCGGGCTGGAACGCCGCGACCTACATCGTCGGTGAACTCGCCGACCCGCCGCGCAGCTTGCCGCGAGCGCTTCTCGTCGGGACCAGCGTCGTCGTCGTGCTCTCCATCGCGTTGAACGCAGTGTTCCTCGTGACGACGCCTCTCGCCGAACTCGCCGGCCAGATCGAGGTCGCGGTGATTGCCGGACGTCACGTCTTCGGCGAGGCAGGCGGCCGCATCGTCGGCGGGCTGATCTGCGCCGGCCTGCTTCCGACCATCAGCGCCATGATGTGGATCGGCCCGCGGGTAACCGTGGCGATGGGGGAGGATGTGCCAGCGCTGCGCCTGTTCGCCGGGCGCTCACGACGCGGCGTGCCGGTCGCCGCGCTGCTGCTCCAGGCCGGGGTCGCGACTGTCTTGCTGTCTACGCAAAGCTTCGAGGCGGTGCTCGACTTCATCCAGTTCGGCCTGATCCTGTGCTCGTTCCTGACCGTGATCGGGCTGATCAAGCTTCGGATCACGTTCCCCGACCAGCCACGGCCGTTCCGGACCTGGGGCTACCCGATCACACCGCTGATCTTCCTCGCGGTCACGCTGTTCATGCTCGTACACCTCGTCACCGTCCGGCCGCTCCAGTCCCTCGCGAGCCTGCTGTTGATGCTGGTCGGTCTCGTTCTGTACCGCCTCGTGACGGCGCGCGAGCGGAGGAAGGTCCGCATGGCACCACCGCCGCGGTGATCGTGAGCCACGTCGTCGGGTCCGGATCGCGTAGCCGGTCACCAATAACCCTGCCACCATCGCTCGTCTCAGCGAACGGGTTTCACATCGGTCTTGATCGACCGCAACACGTCAAGCCGATACTTGTCGGTGCGCGATTGCTTCAGGACCCGCGCGAAGTCCTGCGCGCCCGCGATGAAGCCTTCGGCCGCCTCGTCGCCGGATAGGGGGTAGTGGGTGACGCCGAGCCAGTGGACCAGCACGATGTCCGCCTCCGGGAGCACCGCGCCCCTGACCCGTGCGACCAAGCGGGCGAGATCGGCGCGGTCGAGATAATAGGCCACCTCGGAGATCACGATCAGGTCGAACCGGCCCTCCGGCCAGGCGCCCGGAACGGCGGCGAGCTCGAAGCGCGCATTCGGGCAATCGGCGCACCGCGCCCGGGCGGCGTCCAGGACGGACGGCACCACGTCGAGCCCCACAAGCGTGTGGCAGCGGGGGCAGAGCTCGTGGGTGAACACGCCGATCGAGCAACCCACCTCGAGACCCGAAGCGTAGTGTGCCCTCGGCAACGCCGAAAGGGTTGCCGCGTACTTGTCGCGCTCGTAGGGGCTGGAGGCGAAGCGCCACGGGTCCGATTCCGTGGCGTACATGCCCTTGAAGTACTCGGTATCGAGGGATTTCGAGCGGCGGCCCGTCGGCGTCTCGGCGGGCGCGCCGGGGCCGGTCTCCGCGCCGGCAACGCTTCCGATCCCGAGCACCGCGCTCGCGGCGACGGCGCCTCCGGCCTGCAGTAGGCGGCGCCGGGATTCTGGCTTGCGGTTGCGCACGTTTGGCCTCACCGCCCCCTTGGGGATCAAAAGAGGCAACCGGGCATGATCAGGGCGGTTCCGGGGTGCGGCGGCGGCGTCAGGCTGCGCGGCCTCCGAGATAGGCGGCGCGGATGTCGTCGTTGGCCCAGAGCGCCTGCGGGTCGCCTTCGAGGACGAGGCGGCCGGTCTCCAGCACGTAGCCGCGGTCGGCGACCGACAGCCCCATGCGGGCGTTTTGCTCGACCAGCAGCACCGTCGTGCCGCGGCGGCGCACCTCCGCGATGATCGCGAACACCGCCTGGACGATCACCGGGGCGAGGCCGAGCGAGGGCTCGTCGAGCAGCAGGAGCCGCGGCTTGGCCATCAGGCCGCGGGCGAGCGCCACCATCTGGAGTTGGCCGCCCGACAGGGTCCAGCCGAGCGCGTCGCCGAAGCGCCGGATTTCGGGGAACAGCTCGAACATCGCCTCGACCTCGTCGCGCAAGGCGCGCTTCGGGACACCGGACCGGTTCGAGGCGCCGAGCATGATGTTCTCCCGCACGGTGAGCCCCGGGAAGACCCGGCGCCCCTCGGGCACGTGGGCGACGCCGAGGCGCACGATCGCCTCGGGCTTCAGGCCGGTAAGCGGCTCTCCGTCGAGCAGGATGCTGCCGCCCGCCGGCTTCACGAGGCCGGAGATCGCCTTGAGGGTGGTCGACTTGCCCGCGCCGTTGGAGCCGAGCAGGGTCACGACCTCGCCCGTGCCGACCAAGAACGACAGCCCACGCACCGCCTCGATCTCGCCGTAGCGGACGGTGAGGTCGCGGATTTCGAGGACCGGTTGTGACACGGGGGCGCTCCTCGGGGTCAGGCCGGGGCCAGATCGGTCTTCAGCGCGGTCTTGAGCCCCGCATCCGGCTCGGTCGCGGCGTCCTCGCCGAGATAGGCCTCGATCACCGCGGGCTCGCGCAGCACGGAGGCGGTGACCCCGTCGGCGATGCGCCGGCCGAAATTCAGGACGGTGACGTGGCCCGCCACGTCGCTGACCAGCGTCATGTCGTGGTCGATGATCAGGATAGTCAGGCCCTTGGCCGCCATCCGGCGCAGCAGCACCGTCAGGGCGTTCTTCTCGCTGGAATTGAGCCCGGCCGCCGGCTCGTCGAGGAGCAGCAGCGTCGGGTTGCTGGCGAGCGCCCGGGCGATCTCGATCAGGCGCTGATGCCCGTAGGAGAAGCCGGAGATCGGCTCCTGCGCCCGCGCTTCCAGCCCCACGAAGGCCAGGGCCGAACGCGCGCGGGCCTCCAGCGCCGGCCGGTCGCGCGCGCCGAGCGGGTTGTTCGGGCGCTCGGCGCCGATCACCACGTTCTCCAGGGCGCTCATCGACCGGAACAGGCGGATGTTCTGGAACGTGCGCCCGATCCCGACCGCGGCGCGCCGGTGCGGGGGAAACCGGGTGATGTCCTGGTCCTGGAGGCGCATGCTGCCGCCGGTCGGCGTGTAGAGGCCCGACAGGACGTTGAGCGTCGTGGTCTTGCCCGAGCCGTTCGGGCCGATCAGCGCGTGGATGCCGCCGCGGGTGACGGTGAAATCGATGGCGTCCACGGCCTTGAGGCCGCCGAAATGCTTGGACAGGCCGGACACCGTCAGCAGCGTTTCCCAGGTGTCGCGCCCCTGGGTCAGCGTCAGCTCGGGGGCCGGCGGCGGCGCGGGCTTGGCCGGCCGCAGCCGGCGGACCTGATCGCCCAGGAATCCCCAGATTCCGTCGGGCATGAATACGACGATCAGGATAACCGCGAGCCCGTAGATCGCCAGGTACAGGCCCGGGATTTCCTTGAGGAAGCGCAGCCATTCGGGGATGAGGATCAGGAGGCCGGTGCCGATCACCGCGCCCACCGGCGAGCCGACGCCGCCGAGCAGCGCCATCGTTAAAAACACGATCGACTCGGCGAAGGAGAACTGGTCCGGGCTGATATAGGTGAAGCTGCCGGCGAACAGCCCGCCGCCGAGCCCCGCCAGCAGCGCCCCGATGGCGAAGGCCGCGACCTTGGTGCGGTAGACGTCGATGCCGCTGACGCCCGCGGCCAGCTCGTTGTCGCGCACCGCCCGCATGGCGCGCCCGAGCCGGGTCCGCGGCAGGTGCCAGACCAGCCAGCCGACCACCGCCAGGACTAGCACGCACAGCGCGAGATAGCTCTGCCCGTCCGCGAACAAAGCGGGGCGGCGGATGTTGGGCACCCCGTCCGGCCCGTGGGTGACCGGGATCCAGTTGGTCAGGACCAGGGTGAGGATCTGCTGGAACGAGATCGTGACCATGGCGAGGTAGTGGCCGCCGAGCCGCAGCGTCGAGGCGCCGAGGATCGCGCCGAGCACGACCGCCAGCGCCAGCCCGATCGGCAGGCACAGCCAGAAACTCAGGCCGTGATCGACCGTGCCGAGGCCGACCGCGTAGGCGCCGATGCCGAAGAAGGCGGCCTGGGCCAGGTTGATCTGGCCGCACAGCCCGAGCACCACGGTGAGGCCGATGACCGCGATCGCGTAGGTCGCGGCCTGCATCAGGATGTTGAGGACGTAGCCGCTGAACGGCGTCGTCGCGGCGAGCGCCACCGCGGTCGCGGCGAGCGCCGCGTAGGCCAGGCTGCCGAGGGGTATCCCGCGGAGCGCGGCGGCGTGCGCAGCTGGGGTGACGGTCGTCGCGGGATCGGCGCTCATGCTTTCTCCGCCACACGCTCGCCGAACAGCCCCTGCGGGCGCACGACCAGGAAGGCCACGAGGACGATGAAGGCGAACGCGTCCTTGTAGGGCACCGAGACGTAGGCCGCCCCGAAGGTCTCGATGATGCCAAGCGCCAGCCCGCCGATGATCGCGCCGGTCACGTCGCCGAACCCGCCGATGATCGTCGCGGCAAACGCCTTGAGCGCGATGGTCGCGCCCATCTGGATCGACACGAACAGGACGGGCGCCACCAGGATGCCGGCGATGCCGCCGAGCACGGCGCTGTAGACGAAGGTCAGCATGATCATGCCGGCGACTGGGATGCCGAGGAGCGCGGCCATCTCCTTGTCCTGCGATGTCGCCTGGAGCTTCTTGCCGACCAGGGTGTGCTCGAAGAACCAGTATTGGAACGCCACGAGGGCGGCGGTCACCGCGATGATCAGCAGGTACTGGCTGTCGAGGAAAACCGGCCCGAGCAGGAAGCCTTGGGTCTCGAACACCGGCGGCAGGACCTGCGGCTGCGGCCCGTAGAGGGCCAGCGTCGTGTTGGCCAGGAAGATCGAGGCGCCGATCGTCGAGATGATCACCGGCAGGTAGGTGCGGTGGCGCAGGGGATAATAGACGCCGAGGTTGAACAGGGCGCCGAGCAGGGCCATCCCGCCGATGGTGAGCAGCACCGAGAGCCAGTACGGCCATTCGAGGTCGACGGCGAACACCACCATCAGGAAGGCCGCCACCATCGAGAACTCGCCCTGCGCGAAGTTCACCACGTTGGTGGCGCGGAAGATCAGCACGAAGCCGAGGGCCACGAGGGCGTAGACCGAGCCGATGCCGATCCCAGTGAAGAGGAGCTGGAGGATCAGGTCCATGTCTGCGTCCGTTCCCCGTCCGCGGCCCCGGATTCAACCCCGATAGAAGTCGATGCGCCGGTCGAACGTGATTGTGCCCTTGTCGTTGCGCACGACGTTGTAGCCGTGCAGGCCGTCGCCGTTCTTGTCGAAGTTGTAGGTGCCCTCGGCACCCGCGTGGCCGCGCACCGCCAGCAGCGCCTCGCGGATCGCCTGCGGGTCGGTCTTGCCCGCTTTGTTGATCGCAAGCGCCAGCACGGTCACCGCGTCGAACGTCCAAGAGGATTGGTTGTCGGGGGCGATCTTGGTCGCGGCGCGGTAGGCTTTGCCGTAGGCCCGGGCCGCGTCGCTCGATTCCTCGGCATAGTCGGCCACCCCGTAGGTGCCGTAGAGCGAGGGCCCGGCAAGCTTCAGCGCCGTGACGTTGGTGATCGAGGGTGAGCCGACCCAGGGGGCGGTGACGCCGAGCTGGCGCAGCTGGCGCGCGAAGATGCCGAGGTCGTTCTCGAAGGTGAAGTACGAGCCGATCACGTCGGCCCCCGCCTGCCGGATCGCCAGCACCACGGGGGTGAAGTCCTGCCCCTGGTTGGCGTAGCCCTGGTCGAGCACGACGGTGGCGCCGGCCTTGCCGAGGCTCTCGGTCAGCGCCTTGGCGCCGCTGGTGCCGAAGGCGTCGGTGGAGTGGATGATCGCCCATTTCTTCTTGCCGAGCCCGTTGACGCCATGCTCGGCGATCACCCGGGCCGAGAAGCTGTCATTGGGCCGGAAGCGGAACAGCCAGGGATTGCCGAGCTGGGTCAGCACCGGATCGGTGCCGCCGAAGCACATCGGCTTGCCGGTCTTGAGGATGTCCGGCGCCATGGCGTGGTTCTGGGTGGAGCGGACCGAGCCCAGGAAGCCGACGAGATCGGGCTGCGAGGCCAGCTTGGAGAAGGCCAGCACCGCGCCGGGATTGGTGGTCTGGTCGTCCTCGGTGACGATCTCGAGCGGCTTGCCGAGCACGCCGCCGGCCTTGTTGACCGCCTCCAGGGCGATCTTGGCGCCGTTGAGGGCGAAGCGCCCCGCATCCGCGCCCGGGCCCGTCACCGGCAGGACCATGCCGATCCGGATTGTCGCGCCGGCGCCTTGCGCCCGGCTCGACCGGATCACCCCCGGGGTGAGCCCGCTGGCAACCGCGCAAGCGGCACCCGTCAAGAAAACGCGGCGCGTCGTCTTCATTGGCGTATCCGTCCCGTCGCCGGGTCTCACGCCCAACGTTGTCAGTATTGGGCCATGCGGGGCGCTTCAATGTCTATCCCATGTCGCCTGAAGTAGTCGCCTTGCGGGTTAAGAAAGCCTAGGATCGTTACCCGAACGCGCCCGACGAGGCGCGGCGACGGGAGATGAAC
This sequence comes from Methylobacterium sp. J-001, assembly GCF_022829565.1. Lineage (NCBI taxonomy): Bacteria > Pseudomonadati > Pseudomonadota > Alphaproteobacteria > Hyphomicrobiales > Methylobacteriaceae > Methylobacterium > Methylobacterium sp. J-001. Next base: position 151,023 of record NZ_JAKSYN010000123.1, on the reverse strand, counting down.
CATCATGCGGATCGACGCCGCCGGACTGACCGCCTACGTGCGCGATATCTTCGTTCGAGAGGGCTGCTCGGAGGCGGAATCAGGCCGGATCGGCCAGTTCCTGGTGGCCGCGAACCTCACCGGCCATGACAGCCACGGGGTTATCCGGGTGCCGCGCTACGTGGCGTGGCTGCGTGCGGGCGAGCTCGTAGCCGACCAAACCCCCGAGGTGCTGGTCGATGGCGGGGCCTTCGCGCTGGTGGATGCCCATTATGGATTCGGACAGACTGCCGGCCCCTTCGCCACCGATCTCGGCATCGCCAAGGCCGGGGAGCATGGCGTGTCGGTCATCGCCCTGCGGCATGCCGGGCATCTCGGGCGGATCGGCGAATGGGCCGAGCGCGCCGCCGCCGTCGGCCTCGTCTCGGTGCATTTCGTCAATGTCGCCGGGAGCCTGCTTGTGGCACCGTTCGGCTCGGTGGACCGGCGCTTCTCCACCAATCCCATCGCCGCCGCTTTCCCCATGCCGGGACGTGACCCGATCGTCCTCGACTTCGCCACCTCAGCGGTCGCCGAGGGCAAGGTGCTGGTGGCCTCGCAGGGGGGGAAGCCCCTGCCCGAGGGTGTGCTGATCGAGCCGGACGGGCGCCTCAGCGACGATCCGGCGACCCTGTTCGGTCCGCTCGACGGGCCGGAGCGCGACAACCAGAAGGGCGCCGGCGCGATCCGGGCCTTCGGCGAGCACAAGGGATCGGGCCTGTCGCTGATGTGCGAGCTCTTGGCCGGCGCGCTCACCGGATCCGGCACTGCGGGACCCGGCCAGCGCCGGGTCTGCAACGGCATGCTCTCGCTCTACATGACGCCGAAGGTCTTCGGTTCGGACGACGCAATCGCGGCCGAGGCGCGCAGCTACCTCGACTTCTTCACGTCCGCCCGGCCGGCGCCGGGCGGCACGGTGCTCCTGCCGGGCGAGCCCGAGCGCCGCATGAAGGCGGAACGTCTGGCTGAAGGCGTGCCGCTGCCGGCCCCCGTCTGGGAGACGTTGCTCGCGGCCGGTCGGCCGCATGGTCTTGATGGGCACGCCTACGGCGCGTGAACGCGTCTGTCTCCGGTTGCTCGATGCCTCCGCGCCGGCGGTGGCTTGGCTAGCCGGGCCGAGACGACAACGGAGCCCCGCTACACGTCCAGGTTGGCGACGCTCAGCGCGTTCTCCTGGATGAACTCGCGCCGGGGCTCGACCACGTCGCCCATCAGCTTGACGAATAGGTCGTCGGCGTCGGTCGTGTCCTTGACCTTCACCTGCAGCAGCGAGCGCACGTCGCGATCCAGCGTCGTTTCCCAGAGCTGCTGGGCGGTCATCTCCCCCAGCCCCTTGTAGCGCTGGAGCTGGAGGCCCTTGCGGCCGAAGGCCATCACCGCCTCGAACAGGGCGACGGGTCCATGCAACACGGTCTCGTCGGTCTTGCGCATCAGCGTGGCGGGCTCGCCGTAGATTTCCCGGAAAGCGTCGGCCCGCTCGGACAGGCGGCGCGCTTCCTGGGACGAGATCAGGCTCGCATCCAGGGTGGCGACCTGCTTGACGCCCCGCAGGGTCCGGGTGAGGCGATAGCCGCCCTCATGGGATTCGCCCTGCCAGCCCTGCTCGATCTCGTCGGCGATCAGATCCAGGCGGCGGGCGGTCATGTCGGCCAGGACCTCGGCCTCGCCGGGCCGCGAGGATGCCTCGTTGTCGAAGGCGCCGGCCAGCACCGCCTGCTCGACCACGGAGCGGTCGTAGCGGGTGTGCAGCCCCTGGAGCACGTTCCGGAAGCCCCGCGCCTCCTCGACCAGGCTCTTAAGTTGCGGGCCGGTGAATTCGGCGCCGGTGGAGAGGCGCAGGATCGCGCCGTCGGTGCCCTGGTCGATCAGGTAATCCTCGAGGGCGCGCTCGTCCTTGAGGTAGATCGCCCTGCGGCCGCGCTCGGCTTTGTAGAGCGGCGGCTGGGCGATGTAGAGGTGGCCGCGGTCGATCAGCTCCGGCATCTGACGGAAGAAGAACGTCAGCAGCAGGGTCCGGATGTGTGAGCCGTCCACGTCGGCATCGGTCATGATGATGATGCGGTGGTAGCGCAGCTTCTCCGGATTGAAGCCTTCGCGGTCCGTGGAGGAGCGGCCGATCCCGGCGCCCAGCGCGGTGATGAGCGTGCCGATCTCGGCCGAGGACAGCATGCGGTCGGCGCGCACGCGCTCGACGTTGAGGATCTTGCCGCGCAGCGGCAGCACTGCCTGGAACGCCCGGTCGCGGCCCTGCTTGGCCGAGCCGCCGGCGGAATCGCCCTCGACCAGCAGGATCTCGCATTTCGACGGGTCGCGCTCCTGGCAATCGGCGAGCTTGCCCGGCAGCGAGGCGATATCGAGGGCGCCCTTGCGGGTGACGGTCTCGCGGGCCTTACGGGCGGCTTCGCGGGCGGAGGCCGCCAGCACCACCTTGCTCATCACCGAGCGGGCCTGCTGCGGGTTTTCCTCGAGCCAGGTCGACAGGCCCTCGTTGAGCACGTTCTCCACCGCCGGACGGACCTCGGAGGAGACCAGCTTGTCCTTGGTCTGCGACGAGAATTTCGGATCCGGCACCTGCACGGAGATGACCGCGGTCAGGCCCTCGCGGCAATCCTCGCCGGTGAGGGAGATCTTCTCGCGCTTCGAGACCCCCGAGGAATCGGCGTAGCCGGTGATCTGGCGGGTCAGCGCCGCCCGGAACCCAGCCATGTGGGTGCCGCCGTCCCGCTGCGGAATGTTGTTGGTGAACGGCAGGACCGTCTCGTTGAACGAATCGTTCCACCAGAGGGCGACTTCGACCCGGATGCCGTCGCGTTCGGCGCGGACCACCACGGGGCTCGCCATCCCCTCGATCGGCTTGCGCGAGCGGTCGAGGTAGCGGACGAACGCTTCGATTCCGCCCTCGTAGTAGAGCTCCTCGCGCTTGTGCTCGGCATGGCGCGCGTCGGTCAGCACGATGCGGACGCCCGAATTGAGGAAGGCGAGCTCGCGCAGCCGCTTCTCCAGCGTGCCGTAATCGAACTCGATCATGGTGAAGGTGTCGGTGGAGGGCAGGAAGGTCACTTCCGTCCCGCGCCGGCCGTCGCCCGGGGCGACGACCTCGAGGGGCGCCACGGCATCGCCGTGACGGAACTCCATCGCGTGCTCCTTGCCGTTGCGCCAGATCCGGAGCTTCAGCCAGGACGACAGCGCGTTCACCACGGAGACGCCGACGCCGTGCAGCCCGCCGGAGACCTTGTAGGAATTCTGGTCGAACTTACCGCCCGCGTGTAGCTGGGTCATGATGACCTCGGCCGCCGAGACGCCCTCCTCCTTGTGGATGTCGGTGGGGATGCCGCGGCCGTTGTCGGACACCGTCACCGAGCCGTCGGCGTTGAGCTGCACGGTGACGAGGTCGGCATGGCCGGCCAGGGCCTCGTCGATGGCGTTGTCCACCACCTCGTAGACCATGTGGTGCAGGCCCGAGCCGTCGTCGGTGTCGCCGATATACATGCCGGGGCGCTTGCGGACGGCGTCGAGGCCCTTCAGCACGCGGATCGATTCCGCGCCGTACTCGGCGGGCTCGTTCGGGGGGATGTCGGCCATGAAATTCCTCGGGCAGGCGGACCAGTTCGCGACGGAGGGACTCGCGCCGTCGGGCGCCCACGCCTGCGCTCTCGCTTGGTCCGCCTGATATAGGGGTTCCGCGTTGAGATTGCACGATTTTACGGGCTCGCGCCGGACCCGTGCACCCGCTTTTCTGAGGCCCCGCGCTTAACGCCGCGTTAGCCCTGGATGCCGCCCGCGCTGGCCGCGTCCAAACGGGCGACCGCATCCGGCGATAGGCTCAATCCGGCGGCCTCGAGCAGGTCGTCGAGCTGCGCCACCGAAGTCGCGCTGGCGATCGGCGCGGTGATGCCCGGGCGGGCGATGATCCAGGCGAGCGCCACCTGCGCCTGGCTCGCGCCGTGCTCGCGAGCGACCGAATCGAGCACGTCGAGCAGCGCTAGCCCGCGCGGGGTGAGATACTTGGCGACCCGGTTCTCCCGAGCCCGTCCCGCCGCATCCTGGGCGGACCGGTACTTGCCGGTGAGGAAGCCGGCCGCCAGGGAGAAATAGCCGATCACCCCGATCTCTTCGGCCCGGCACAGGGGTTCAAGCTCCGCCTCGTAGCCGCGTTCGGCGAGGCTGTAATCCGGCTGGACGCACTCGTAGCGCGGCAGGCCGGAGGTCGCCGAAACCTTGAGCGCTTCGGCGAGCCGCCTGGCATCGTAGTTCGAGGCACCGATCGCCCGGACTTTGCCGGCGGCGATCAGGCGCTCGTAGGCCCGCAGCGTCTCCTCGAGGGGCGCTTCCGCGTCGTCGAGATGCGACTGATAGAGATCGATCCGGTCGGTCTGCAGCCGGCGCAGGGACGCCTCGCAGGCCTGCTCGATGTGGCGCGCCGACAAGCCCTTGCCGGCTTCACCCATGTCCATGCCGACCTTGGTGGCGAGCACGATCCTGTCCCGCATACCCGGGCGCGCGGAAAACCACCGTCCGATCACGGACTCGGATTCGCCGCCCTGGTGGCCGGGCGCCCAGCGCGAATAGACGTCGGCGGTGTCGACGAAGTCGAAACCGCGCTCCACGAACCGGTCGAGGATCGCGAAGGAGGTCGCCTCGTCGGCGGTCCAGCCGAAGACGTTGCCGCCGAGGCAGAAGGGCGCGACCCGGAGGTCGGAGCGGCCGATACGGCGCTTGTCCATGCGATCAGCCCTGGAGGAAGGGATTGGAGACACGCTCTTCGCCGAGCGTGCCGGTCGGGCCATGGCCGGGGATGAAGGAGATGTCGTCGCCGAGCGGCAGGACCTTCTCCTTGATCGCCCGGATCAGCTGCTCGTGGTTGCCGCCCGGCAGGTCGGTGCGGCCGACCGAGCCCTTGAACACGACGTCGCCGACCAGCGCGAAGCGCGCATCCCGACTGACGAACACGACGCTGCCGGGCGAGTGGCCCGGGCAGTGGAGGATGTCGAAGCCGAGCTCGCCCACCGTCACGGCGTCGCCGTCGTCGAGCCAGCGGTCGGGGGTCACGGCCCTGCCCTCGCCGATCCCGTAATTGGCCGCCGTCTCGGGCAGGGAATCGAGCAGGAACTTGTCGGCGAGGTGCGGGCCCTCGATCGGCACGCCGAGGCGCTCGCGCAGCTCGTCGGCGCCGGCGGCGTGGTCGACATGGCCGTGGGTGAGCAGGATCTTTTCCACGCGCACGCCCTGCTCCCGGATGGCGGCCTCGATCCGGTCGAGATCGCCCCCGGGATCGACGACCGCGCCGACCTTGGTGGTGTCGTCCCAGATCAGCGTGCAGTTCTGCTGGAAGGGCGTGACCGGGATGATCCCGGCGCGGGGCGTTCCTGGCATGGGGTTCCGCGTGTTGGCTGCACCGCCGTCGGCGCTCTCGGTCCGGTTCTAGCGCAGAAGCAGGCGCGCGGCACCATGTCGGAGCAGGTCAGGCCGTGCCGTCCTTCGGCCGGCGCAGGCTGTCGTGGAGCGCCAGCATCTCGGCCATGCCAAGCGACCGGCTGCTCCAGCGGGTCTCGGCGGTGTTCACTTTGGTGAACCGGTCGTGGGAGCGGCCGCCATAGGCGCCGAAGATCGCCGTACCCGCCTCGGTCGCGCCGTCTTCCGATGTCGTCTGGGACGCGTCCGGCCGGTCGATCCGATAGGAGGGCGCCGCCGCCTTGCCGGTGACGCCGATGCGGACCCAGGCATCGCCGTAATGCTTCTGGCACATCCGCATGGTCACCAGCACCTCCCGGAGATAGCCTTCGGCATCCTCCAGGCTCGGCAGGACGTCCGCGATCGTCGCGTCCGGGGGGTAGTGCTTGATCCGGGCCATCTGCCACCTCTGTTCGCCGGGGTCTTACCCCGCCGGCCGGGCGAGGGCGAGGCGCCCCCTTTCAGCTCGGAGTCCGCTTCAGCAGGGCGTCGAGGCCTCCGACCCGGAACCAATGGTAGCCGTAGCCCTCTAGGAACAGGCAGTGCTCGCCCTCGGGACCGGCCTCACTGCGTGATCCGGTGAGCACGTCGACCAGGATATCGTGCTCCGCCTCGGTCTCGCCGGTCCGGAGCGCGACCTCCGCGGGCTCCGGTGCGAGGTTGTGCACGCACAGAACAGCGTTCCCGCGCCATTCGTAGCGCAGGGCCAGGATCGCGTTCTTACCGGTCGGCACCGCGGTGACGTCGCCCCAGCCGATCTCCGGCGCTTCCTTGCGCTGGCGGATCAGGCTCTGCATCCAGTTCAGCAGCGAGCCCGGGTCGTGGCGCTGGTCGGCGACGTTCACATGGGCGTAGCCGTAGGGGCCGTGGTCGATCGGCGGCAGTACCGTGCGCTCGGCCTTGGAGAAGCCGCCTTGGTGCTCGGCGGTCCATTGCATCGGCGTGCGGGCGCAGTCACGCTCCTTGAGGACGAGGTCGTCGCCCATGCCGATCTCGTCGCCGTAACGCAGCACTGGCGTCCCCGGCAGGGTGAACATCAAAGAATAGGCCAGCCGGATCCGGCGCGGATCGCCGGCCAGCATCGGCGCGAAGCGGCGGCGGATGCCTCGGTCGTAGAGCTGCATCCGCTTCTCAGGGCCGAACGCGGCGAACACCGCCTCGCGCTGCGTCTCGGTGAGCCGGCCGAGATCCAGCTCGTCGTGGTTGCGCAGGAAGATGCCCCACTGGCAAGAGAGCGGACGGGGCTTGGTCCGTTCGATCGCCTTCACCAGCGGGCGGGCGTCGTGCGCGGCCAGGGCGTAGAAGGTCGATTGATTGACCTGGAAGTTGAACATCATGTGCATGCGGTCGGCATCGTCGCCGAAATAGTCGAGATCCTGCTTCGGCAGGACGTTGGCCTCGGCCAGGATGATCGCGTCGCCCTTGCGCCATTGCAGGAACTCGCGAAAGTCGCGCAGCATATCGAACTGCTCGCGCGGCTTGCCGCCGACATCGGCGCCTTTCTCGGCGATGACGAAGGGCACCGCATCCATGCGGAAGCCCGACACACCGAGCTCGATCCAGAAGCCCATGATCTTCAGGATCTCGGCCAGCACCTCGGGGTTGGCGGTGTTGAGATCGGGCTGGAAGTCGAAGAACCGGTGGAAGTACCAGGCGTTGGCCTTCTCGTCGTAGGTCCAGGTGGTCTCCTGCACGCCCGGGAAGACCATGCCCTCGTCGGTGGTGGCCGGGCGCTCCTTCGACCAGACGTACCAGTCGCGGTAGGGTGACTTTGGGTCCGAGCGGGCCGACTGGAACCAGCGGTGTTTGTCCGAGGTGTGGTTGACCACGAGGTCGATCAGAACCCGCAGGCCCCGTTGCTTGGCCGCGTGCGCGAAGGCGACGAAGTCGCCGAGCGAGCCGTAATCGGGATCGACGCCGTAATAGTCCGCAATGTCGTAGCCACCATCGCGCTTGGGCGAGGGCTGGAACGGCATGAGCCAGACCGCAGTGGCGCCCAGGCCCTGGATGTAGTCGAGCCGCCGTTCCAGCCCGGCGAAGTCGCCGATGCCGTCGCCGTTGGCATCCATGAAGGTGCCGACCGACAGGCAGTAGATAACCGCGTTCTTGTACCAGAGATCGGTGATCATGCCGGTCCTCGCCAAACGCCCCGAGAAGCGCCGTTCGGCCGTCAGGACCGGCTGCGCCGGCGACCCTACGGTGACCCGCGGGATTTGGTTCCGTTTTGTTATGCAGTGCGTGCCGGCTACTTGCGCGAATGATCCATGTAGGCGCGCAAAATGGCGTTGATCTTTGTTTGGTAACCGCGCCCCTGATCCTTAAAGAAGGCCAAAACATCGGCATCAAGCCGCATCGTCATCGTCTTCTTGCGCGACTCGGGGTGGAAGACGGCCTGGCTCCAGTCGATCGTCGTCTCGGCCTCGTCGGCATCGGTCGCGACGGCGGCTTCGACATCGGCATCGCTCAGCGCCTTAACGGCGTCCCAGTCGCTCTCGCTCGCGCCGCGCTCAACCATCGCTGTCAGGTCCGCCGACGAATGCCTGACTGTACGCCTGTCTTTCTTCACGCCGCGCCCTCCTGAACGAGATCAGCCGCCGCCTGCCCTCGCGCCACGTCCAGATCACGGTGACGTGCACCTCACCCAGAACCCCGACCGTGAAGTGGCGCGCCTCGTCCCGGAAGGCCGCCGGACCTTCAAGCCGCGGGCGGCCATCGGAGGGCGGCGGCATCCCGGAAGTCGAGCCGATGCTTGGCCAAGTTCGTTCGGCGCTTGGCTTCGTCCCAATCGAACATGGCCAGCCGGCCCCAAGTGTCAATACATCATGTCAATACGTCCTGTGCCGAGGCTTGTGAGCGGCGGCACGCCGGCCGGCGTTTCCTTAAATCAGCCGCGTTGTGCACGCCCAGTTCAGCTGCGTACCCGGAAGGTCCGCACCCGCTCCGCCGCCCCCTCGAATCCGGACCGCATGAACGCCATCCTGATCAAGCTGTTCGCGACGGCCCTGACGCTGAGCCAGGTCACCACGCGGCCGGACGCGGTGCGGACCCAGTTCGACCCGTTCACCGACCAGGCCGAGGTCGTGCGCCTGCTGCGCGACGGCTGCGCCCACATGCGCAAGGCGTTCGACATCGAGGATATCAATCTCGATGAATTGATCACCACCGCCATGGAGGATCCGACCAGCGTCGCCGGGCCGGGGGCGCCCAAGATCCTGCACGGGCTCAACCTCGACGAGCTGAACACCAGCTACAAGCAGTTCTGCAAGGGCGAGAATCCCGCGATCTCGCCGTTCAACGCCCGAGAAGTCATCGAATTCTACGATAACGCCACCAAGGATCTGCCGACAGCCGAGGCGCTCCGGGACAAGGTGCTGCCCGGCATGACCCGCATCCTCGACGGCTCGGGCAAGCCGTTCGCCGAGACCTTCGAGCCGAATGGGCGCCGCCTGGTGGTGCCGATCACCGCGGTCCCGAACCTGGTGCAGAAGGCGTTCATCGCCGCCGAGGACAAGCGCTTCGAGAGCCACCACGGCATCGACGAGCGCGGGGTGATCCGCGCGTTCATCGGCAACCTCGCCTCGCCGGGGCGCCCGGCCGGCGGCTCGACGATCACCCAGCAGGTGGTCAAGAACCTCTCGGTGGGCGACGACGTCACCTACGAGCGCAAGATCCGCGAGATGATCGTCGCGTCGCGCCTGGAGCGGATCCTGACGAAGCCGCAGATCCTCGGGCTCTACCTCAACGGCATCTATCTGGGCCGCGGTGCCTACGGCATCGAGATGGCGGCCCAGAGCTATTTCGGGAAGTCGGTCGGGCAGCTGACCCTGCCTGAGGCGGCCCTGCTGGCCGGCATGCCCAAGGGGCCGAACTTCTACAGCCCGGACAAGTATCCGGAGCGGGCGCGCGAGCGGCGCGCCTACGTGCTCGCCCGTCTCAAGGAAGAGGGCACGATCACGGACGCCGAGATGGCGAGTGCGGTGAACGCCGATCTCGGATTGAAGCCGGTCGAATCGACCCGCCGCGATTCGGGCTTCTACGTCGTCGACTACCTGAACCGCGAGGCGCGTACCTTCGCAGGCGTCGATTCCCTGACCGCCGGCTCGTTCACCGTGCGCTCGACCATCAATGCCGGGCTCCAGCGCGCCGTGGAAGGTGCGCTGCAGGACGGGCTCGCCAATTACGAGCGCGGGACCGGGCGGCAGACCTATACGGGTCCGGAGCTCAACCTCGCCGACAGCATCCGCCGGATCCAGGCGGCGACGCCCGCCCCGGAAGGCGCGGTCCAGGCCGCGCCCGGGGTGACCGGCGCCCGGGCGGAGCCCGCCAAGGAGCTGTCCAAGTCCGACATGAAGCCCGGTGCCAAGGCGCCCCGGACCAAGGCCGCCGCCGCTCCGCAGGCCAAGCCCGTCTGGCTGCGCGCCTTGGAGAGCGCCCGGCCCACCCTGTACGACGTGCACTGGCCAGTCGCCGTGGTGCTCGAAGCCGGCCGTGGGCCGGTGAAGGTCGGCTTGGCCGATGGCCGGACCGCTATCCTCGACCCGGGCATCGCCCGCAACCGTCTGCAGCTCTACGACGTGGTGCGGGTGAAGCTGACGGAAGGGCGCGGCGCGGCCCGGGCGCAGCTGCGGGTCCGGCCCAGCGTCCAAGGCGCCGCTCTGGTGCTGGAGAATCAGACCGGCCGCATCCTGGCGATGGCCGGCGGCTTTTCCTATCCGATGAGCCAGCTCAACCGGGTCACCCAGGCGGTGCGCCAGCCAGGTTCGACCCTGAAACCGCTGACCTACCTGGCCGCGCTGAATGCGGGGCTTCAACCCAACACCCTGGTCCTGGATTCGGCCGTCACCCTGCCGCCGATCGGCGGCGCCGGGGATAGCTGGTCGCCGAAGAATTACGAAGGCGGCGGCTCGGGGCCGACGACGCTGCGAAGGGGCCTCGAATTCTCGAAGAACCTCGTCACGGCCCGGCTGCTCCAGGGCGGCATCGCGCCGAAGGCGCCGGCCAGCCTGAAGCGGGTCTGCGACATCGCCCTCGAGGCGCAGATCTACGCCGAGTGCGAGCCCTATTACCCGTTCGTGCTCGGCGCCCAGCCGGTGCGGATGCTCGATCTGGCCGGCTTCTACGCGGCGGTGGCCAACGAGGGCGCCCGCCCGGCCTCCTACGCGCTCGAATCGGTGGAGCGGGACGGCAAGGCGCTCTACACCCACGCCCCCCGCGAGCCGGTGCGGATCGGCTCGGCCGACCGGGTCGCGTTCTACCAGCTCAAGACCATGCTGCAGGGCGTGACCCAGCACGGCACCGCCGCCGCGCTCTCCAAGGTGTCGGCCTATGTCGCGGGCAAGACCGGCACTTCCGAGAACGAGAACGACGCCTGGTTCGCCGGCTTCACCAACGAGATCACCGTGGTGGTCTGGGTCGGCTACGACAACGCGGACGGCAGCCGCAAGACGCTGGGCCGCGGGCAGACCGGCGGTCATGTCTCGGTGCCGATCGCCTCGACGATCCTGCAGGCCGCCTGGGCGAACGGCATCCCGAAGACGCCGCTGCGCGGCCCCTCCTCCGAGGCGCGCCCGTTCATCGCCGACCTGCCGATCGACCCGCATAGCGGCCAGCGGGTCGCGGGCGGCGGCTTCATCGAGCATTTCCGCACGAGCGGCGACGGCAAGCTGGCCGACACGCAGTTCCGCCTGGTGCCCCGCGAGACCCTCTACGCCATGCGGCCCGATGCCGAGGACGGCGATCTCAACGGCGCCGAGGACGGGGCCAGCGTCGCCGGCGACTACGACGGCACCATGACCGGCGAGCGTGCCGCGCCCGATCCCCTCGATCCGTTCGGCGAGCGCCAGAGACCGCGCAGCCGCCGTGCGCAGGGCGATCTGGATTCCTACGGCCAGGACGCCTACAGGCCCTGGCCCGGCCAGACCGCGCGCTCACCCTTCGGGGACGAGGACGCGCGCCGGCCCCGCCGCCGCGACCCGGATTACCTGTTCGGCGAAGACCCGGGCTACTGACCGCCCCTCGATCGATGAGACGCCCGTTGCGCATGCAGCTTCCTGCCGCCCTCGCCCTCGCCCTCGCCCTGACCGCTGCCAGCCCGGTCTGTGCACAGACGCCTGCCGCCAACACGGTGCCGGGCTCGGAGCAAATCAAGGAGGTGCCTTCGGTCACCGCCCTCGATCCGGCAGCGATCAAGCCCGGGCAGATCCTGTTCACGGACCACCGCGACAACCCCACGGCGCCGGAGAACGGCCTGATCCCGTACCTGGACTGGCTGAAGGCCCGCCCGAATGAGGCCGCGGTGCTGGCGCCCTTCCCCGGCTACAAGGAGCCGGACTACACGGTGACGGTGAACGGCGTGACCAAGCCCCGGCACGAGACCCTGAAGGTCTACGTGGCGGAAGGCCGGTTCGTTGTGCCGCGGCCGCCCGAGGCGATCGACCTCCAGGCCTTCGCCAATCTCGGCTTCGTCCAGAAGATGGACCCGGCGATCAAGCACAAGGCGATCGCCGTCGGTGAGGTGACGCCGAACAAGGACCCGGCCGCCGCTTTCGCCAAGCGCCCGGACCGCCCCTGGTGCGAGGGGGCCGGCGCCTGCATCGAGTCCCGTTACGATCTCGAAGGCAAGCTTCCGCTCGGGGTGAAGCTCGCCAACAAGCTCGAAGAGGGCTCGGCCAAGAAGATCGCCGAGTACGTCTCGTTCCAAAGCGAGTTGCGGGTACTGGGCCCCGACCAGGGCGCGCCCCTCAAGGCGCTTACCAAGATCGACACCGCCGTCACCGGCGGGCTGGAGCAGACGATCTTCTGGGTCAATCAGATCCTGCGCTTCGGCAAATTCCTGGCCGTGTTCCAGCCGATGCCGAACGATCCGACCAAGACTGTGGTGACCACCTACATGGCGCTGGCGATCAAGGCGGATGTCCTCGACCGCAAGGCCGAATATGCCCGGGTCCCGGTGCTGAAGAACCTGCTCCCCGCCCAGGTGCTGATGGGCAATTCGAGCTTCAACACCGGCAACTCGATCAGCGCCGGCCTGCCGGTCTACGCCCGCAACCGCATCACCACCTTCGCGGACGCGATTGCGAAACGCTGATCCGTCCGGATCAGAAGCCGCGGTTGCCGATCGAAGGCAGCGTCGGCTGCGTGTAGGCGCGGTTCACGTCGCGCCGAGTCTGCGTGCCGTTGGTGTCGTTCGAGGCCCGGTAATTGTCGAGCCGGAAGCTCTCGGCGAGGCCGCTGCGCCCGTCCGGGCTGTCGGTGTTGCAGGCGCAGAGGCCGCCGACTGCCAGGAACGATGCCGCGAGAAGGGTAAAGCGCATGATTGATCCTGGGCGATGCCGAACCGCGCGAGGGATTGCTATCCGCCGCCGAATCGCAGTTTGAACAGTCGGAGGCGGCATGGTCAGGGCGGCGCCAAGTCCGTCAAGACCAGCGGCGAGACGTAAACCGATTCTGCCGCCTCCGATGCGCGGCAGCCACGGAAAATCTACCTTTCCACGCGTTAGCGGCGGATAGGGGCCGGCAATTGCCGGAAGTACGGCCTCGCCCCCTGGCGAATCCGGGTCCTTCGGGCCAGAACCGTCGGCGATGAGCAACGTCCTGCCCTTCCGGCCGCGCCCGACCGTCACCCGCCTCGCCCGCTGCGAGGTCGTGACCGTGGCCGGCGACCTCCTCGCCCTGCTCGAGCAGCTCGAGGACGTGAGTGCCCGCGCCGCCGCGATGGGCCGTCCGACACTCGAGGTCGAGCGCACGGTTCAGAATCTCCTCGACGCGGTCAGCGCCGTGGAGCGAGCCCTCGATTGTATCGGCGAGGGCGAACAGGTCGCGCCGGCCTGAATGGTGTCGCTGGGCGCAAGGTCCCTTCGCCGGGGCGCTGCCGGGCGCGCTACCCTGTGGATTGCAGGCGCCTGGATCGGTCCGGAATTCTCCCGATCCGGCACGAGCGTCGTAAGAACGGTTTTGCGCAATAGATCCTGCGCAGAGACCCTCGAAAACCGGATCTTTGCGGTTCTTCGCTGAAGGCCGTGGTCAAACTCTTAATATTCCGGAACCCTCCCGCGCAGCTTGCGGTTGAGTGTCGGGCGCACGAAAGCGACGCTGTTTCCGGAGGACGTTATGAGGTTTCGTACGGGCAGCACGTTGGCCGTCATCACTGCCGCCGGGCTCCTCGCCGGAACTGTTGTCCAGGCACAGGCGGCGGAAGTCGGGTTTCTCGAGATGCTGTTCGGAGCGCGGCCCGCGCCCCAGCAGGTACAGCCCCAGGCCCCCGCCCCCCTCGAGGACCGCGCCGTCTACCGGCGCGCGACGCCCCGGCTCGGCAGCGCCCGGCATCGCCTCCAGACGCGATATGCCGCCCTGCCAGTCCGGATCCGCGTGAAGGAGACGGAACTCAGCCCGCGTCAGGTCGCGATCGACATGAAGTCTGGCGCCGCCGCGGCGCTTCTGAAGGACGAGACGTTGCTGCCCGGCGACATCGTCGTGCTGAACACCGGCGCCAAGGTTTTTACCGGCAATCCCGACACGCGGCACGCGTTGCGGGATTTTGAGCCTGTTCAGACCTCGCGCTTCGTCAGCAAGGGCACCCGGAAACAACTGGCCGGACTCTTCACGCCTGTCGGCGCATCGCCCACGAACGAGGCCCGCCGGGTCGTGGCGCGCGGACCACAATCCCCGTTGCCGATCGCTACCCCGATCCCGCCACAGCAGACCGCCATGCGTGTGATCAATGTCTGGAACGCCGCGCCGTAACCGGTATCGGATTCACCCGCCAAGTTCTGCTTGACGGACACGGCTAATCATCTGGTGCCACGATCACCATTCGGCATCGTTCATGACATGAGCCGGGTGTTAGATTGCGATCGCTGCGTTGGACAGCGTCAATACGCGTTTTCGGTCTTGAATAACGCGAATGGTGTGGTCAGCAGGATCTGCATATCGAGTATGACCGACCAGTTTTCAATGTAAAACAGGTCGTGCTCGACGCGCCGCTGTAGCTTCTCCGACGTATCGGTTTCGCCGCGCCAGCCGTTGACCTGCGCCCAGCCGGTGATGCCTGGCTTGACCTTGTGGCGGGCGAAGTACCCGTCGACCACCTGATCATACAGGGTGTTGGCAGCCTTGGCCTGGAGCGCGTGGGGGCGCGGCCCGACCAGCGAAAGATCGCCCTTCAGGACATTGAAGAGCTGGGGCAGTTCGTCCAGCGAGGTCTTGCGGATGAACCGCCCGACCGGGGTTACCCGGGGATCGCCGCGCGTGACCATCCGGGCGGCACCGGCATCGCACTGATCGACATACATCGAGCGGAACTTGAACACCTCGATCAGCTCGTTGTTGAAGCCGTGGCGCTTCTGCCGGAACAGCACCGGCCCCCGCGAGGTCAGGCGGACGGCGAGCGCCACGCCGATCATGAGCGGCGACAGAGCCAGCAGCATCAACAGGCCGACGCAGCGGTCGAACACCGCCTTCACCACCACGTCCCAGTCGGCGATCGGCCGGTCGAACACGTCGAGCACCGGCACCGAGCCGAGATACGAGTAGCTCCGCGGGCGCAGCCGCAGCTTGGCCGCGTGGGCAGAAAGCCGGATGTCGATCGGCAGGACCCAGAGCTTCGCCAGCATCTGGAGGATCCGCGCCTCGGCGGTGATCGGAATCGTGAACACGATCAGGTCGAGCCGGGCATGCCGGGCATACGCGACCAAGTCGTCGACATTGCCAAGCTTCTTGTGGCCGGCCACCATGTCGGAGGAGCGGTCGGCGTTGCGGTCGTCGAACACGCCGACGATGCGGATGCCGCTGTCGCTCTGGCTCTCGAGAGCCGCAATCAACTCCTCGGCAGGCTTGCCGCCGCCGACGATGGCCGTGCGGCGGTCGAAGCGGCCGGCCCGGGTCTGCGCGTCGATCACCTGCGAGAGCGCGAAACGCCCGGCGAGCAGAGCGGCAAGGCCGGCGCCGTAGAAGGTCGCGAGCCACAGGCGCGAATAATGGTCGGCGATCTTGCCGAGGACCAACAGGGCGGCGACCATCAGGAAGGTCATCGACCAAGCGGCGATCAGTCGGATCGCCGACTTGGCGAAAGTCCGGAAGGCCGAAATCCGGTAGCCACCCGAGGCCTGTATCAGCGCCACCGTAAAGGCAGCGATCAGCGCAATCACACCGGTATAGGTCAGACCGAAGGGGACCCGGCCGCGCAGCATCAGGAGGTGCAGGAGCGCGCCGAGCCCGAAGATCAATGTGAGTTCGAGGGCCCGCACCAACCCTGCGATCACAACCGGTGAGAGCGCAGCTGGCCCCGGAGCGAGCGTCTCCGCCATCGGACCGTCGCTGCCGCGCGTCCGCATGGTCTGCCGGTCGAGTGGGCCGGTGGCGTCAAGAAGATCGCGGATGTCGAACGCGCTCATCGATCGGCTCCTCCCGGGCAAAGCGCCGGTCCTCACGTTGCATCCACTGTTTCCGCGACCCGGAAACTGCTTTTCAGCGTGATGCTCTGGATCGGGACCCTTGCACGAGGCATCGTAAAGAAACTTAACCGCGGGCCCGCCGGATCGAGGGCCCACCTGCGTGGGCCCCCGGCCAGGGTCAGATGCGCGTAGCCTTGCTCTCAGGCTGTGCGTGCCTGAGCGAGCTTGTCCGAGCCCACCTTCAGGCGCTCCTCGCGAGCCTGGAAGGCTGCAGCATAGCCCGAGATGACATCGGCCCCCATCCGCGCCAGGGAAAATCGCTGATGGATGGATGCGCTGAGCGCCCGCACGCGTGTGGAGAGCGCGTCCGGAGATTCGTCGAGCACCCGGCGGATCGCGCCGGCAAGTGCTCCAGAATCACGGGACGGGACGAGGTCGCTCGCCATCGGTCCGAAAATCTCCGGAATGCCGCCCACGCGGGTGGCGACCAACGGCTGCGATGCTGCCGCGGCCTCCAGGACGACGTAAGGCAGAGATTCCGCCAGCGACGGCACGACCAGGATCCGGCCCCGGGCCAGCACCGACCGGATCGCCTGTGGCGGCTCAAAGGATGCCGCGTCCGAGAGGCCGAGCCGCTGGACCATGCTGCGCAGGCTGTCGGCATCCGGGCCGGACCCGACCATCAGCAAGCGCAGCGGCCGGCCCTCGGCGCGGAGCCGGACCAGCGCTTCGAGCAGGTAGGGCAGGCCCTTCGCCTCACGCAGCTCGCCGACATAGAGCAGGTCGGCGGCGTCGACCGCCTGGGGCACCGGGGCGAATTCGGCGTCGGCGATGCCGTTGTGGACGATCCGGGTCACCTGCTCCGGGCCCCCCACGAAGGTCCGGTGCCGCCCGGCAACGTACTCGCTCTCGAATAGGAATGCGTCGGTCCGGCGGGCGAGCACGGCCTCGGCGGCCATGTAGGCCCGGTGGAGGGCGCTGCCCGGCCTGTAATTGTAGCTGCCGCCATGGGGCGTGTAGGCACGGATCGCCGGTGATGAGGCGAGGCGGGCATAGGCGCCGCCCTTGGCCCCGTGTCCGTGCAGCACGGTCGCGCCGACCGCTTCGGCCCTGAGCGTGATCGTCCGAAGACAGGTCCAATCCGACAGGTGCGGGTTGCGCCGCATCGGGACCCGGATCAGGCCGAGTTCGAGCGATGGCATCAGATCGGCCAGGGCCTTCGCGGCGCGCTCGCCGCCCGTGCTCGCGTCGCAGACGATTCCGACGGCGTGTCCCGCCTCGGCCTGCAGCCGGGCCAGGTCCATGACGTGGCGGAACAAGCCACCGACCGGCGCGCGGAACACGTGCAGGATGCGCTGGCACTGAGCTTTTCGGGTCTCGTTCGGCTTCGCCGCCACGGTATCGCTCCCGGGAATAACAGTCCCGAGAGTGTGGTGCCGTGACGGTCGCAGTAAACTTAAACGGACCCCCGCTTGATCGGCCTTTTCAACGGGAAGGTAAGCGGAGTTTTACTGCTGTGGATCAATTCACGTCAGTGGCAAGCCGTTAAGGCTGGCCCAGATCGTTCCGTAATGGCAGGCCGTCGCGGCCAGCACGAATCCGTGCCAGATCGCGTTCTGGAACGGCAGCGTGCGCCAGACGTGGAACAACACACCTACAGAATAGAGCAGACCGCCGATCGCCAGGAGCCAGAGAGCCGTCGGCTGCAGGGCGGCAATGACCGATTCATAAGCCAGCAGGCCGCTCCAGCCAAGCAGCAGGTAGAGTCCGATGGACAGACGATCGTACCGGCCGGGCAGGAACAGCTTCACTGCGATGCCCACGAGCGCGACCAGCCAGATCACCGCCAGCAGCAGGTAGGCGCGGATGCCGGAGCCCACCAGCGCCACCAGCGGCGTGTAAGTCCCCGCGATCATCAGGTAGATCAGGGCGTGGTCGGCGCGGCGCAGGAGCCATTTCCGCGGGCTGACCGGGTAAAGATTGTACACGGCGGAGACGCCGAGCATCAGCACCAGGGCGGTGGCGTAGAGGACGATCGCGGCCCGCTCTCCGAAGCCGAGATGGGCGGTGAGGGCCGTGGCCACCAGCGCCACCGCGCCGGCGAGACCGAGAACGACCCCGAGGCCATGGATCACACCATCCGCAACGATCTCGCGCGGCGTGTAGTGCCACGTCAGAGTCAGCGGGCGACCGTCCTCCGCGAGAGACATCATGGAGCCTCCTGCTACGCCTGCAGCCTAAAGCTTAAGAGCGCTCAGTCGTTCCCTATGCAAAGTGCTGACGCCGGGTTTGTCCCAAGGTTCTATTGCCGCGTGGTGAAAGTCTTGCTGTGCGTGGCGGCGTCGCCGCACCAAGCCTTAAGCACCGTGCCGCACGAGTCCTTCGAATCCGAGTGCCGGTTCCCGGGCGGCGCGCCGCACGACGCCGGTGCCGCGGCTCAGCCGGGCATGCACCACCGCCATGGTGAGCACGGCCATCGCGAGAATCTGGTGGGCCAGGGCCGCCCAGAGCGGCACCGCGAGGAGCAGCGTCGCGATGCCGAGCCCCGCCTGGGCCAAGGCCAGAGCCGCGACGCCGCCGGCGCGCCCCGCCGCGCCGGACGAACCGGACATCCGGGCATCGATCGCGTGCAGCAGTGCGACGACGACGAGCAGGTAGGCGGTCACCCGGTGGTCGAACTGGACCAGGGCGTGGTTGTCGACGAAGTTCTCGATCCAGGGCTGGATCGCGAACAGGCTGTCCATCGGCGGGACGAGGGCGCCATCCATGCTGGGCCAGGTGTTATAGACGAGGCCCGCATGCGACCCGGCGACGAGCCCGCCGAGGAAGATCTGTCCCAGAACCAGCGCCGGCAGCAGGAACGCGACCCAGCGGATGCGATCCGGTGCCGGATCGACCGTCTCGTTGCGCTGACCGGCCGCCAGCCACACCAGCCCGGCGAGGATCAGGCTCGCGGTCGTCAGGTGCAGGGCGAGCTTCAGCGGCGCCACCGCGGTCATGCCGGGTTGGAGACCGGAGGCGACCATGATCCAGCCGATCGCCCCCTGGAGCCCGCCGAGGATGCCGAGGCCCAGGAGCCCGAGTCCGAGGCGGCGGCTGATCAGGCCGCGCCACCAGAACACCACCAGCGGCAGGAAGAAGACCAGGCCGATCAGCCGGCCGAGGACGCGATGGCCCCATTCCCAGCCGTACAGGACCTTGAACGACGCCAGCCCCATGCCCTGGTTGAGAATGGCGTATTGCGGCGTGTCCTTGTATTTGGCGAATTCCGTGGCCCAATCCGCGTCCGACAGGGGCGGCACGATTCCGGTCACGGGGCGCCACTCGGTGATCGACAGGCCGGACCCGGTCAGGCGCGTCGCGCCGCCGACCGCCACCATGGCGACCACGAGGGCCGCGACCAGGTAGAGCCACGCCCGCACGGCGCCCGATCGGTGGTCGCCCGAGACTCTCATCACCTGCATCCCTTCCGCGGTTGCCGGGATGTCCCGGCCCTGGCGACGCGTTAGGGGATGCGCGCAAAACGGGCAATGTCGGTGGCGCCGCAGCCCGCGGCAGAGCGCGCGTTGCCAACCGGGGCCGCGGGCGATAGCCGTTTCACCTCAGGGAGAGACAAGGCTGTGGGAATCGTGATGCGTCGCCGCACCCGCACATTGATCGGCACCGTCACGATGCTGGCCTTCGTCTGCCTGTACGGGCCGCTGGCCATGGCCCTGGCCGACAGTCGCATCGCCGAGACCCCGCCGGCGATCCAGGCCGTGCTCTACTCGATCCTCGGGATCGCCTGGATCTTCCCGCTGATGCCGCTGATCCGGTGGATGGAGCGCCCGGACCGTTAGGGGCGACCCCTCGATTTTGCCGCACTCGGGCGCCAGAAGCCTGGAATCCGAGGTCGAGATCCCCGTTCGTGTATCGCTTGCCCCTGCGCCTCAAGCATCTGGCCGCACTTGCCGTGCTGCTCGCGCCGTGTCCGGTCCTCGCACAAGGTACGCCGCGTTCGATCGGGGAGTGCGAGCGGCTGAAGAATGACCTCGCGTACAACCAATGCTTGGCGATGTTCGGACCGGCAGCCCGGAATGTCGCAGGCGGTTACGCCTCCGCCGACGCGGCCGCTGCTCCGGCGCTCGCCGAAGCGCTGCCGCAGGCGGAAGAGGCCGTCGAGGCGTCGACCGGCCGCCGGGGCCGCTACCGGTCGCGGCGCGGCGGTCGGCAATACGCCTCGTTCTCGACGAGCTATCGGCACCGTCGGCGGCGTTGAAGGTCGCCCAGCGCAAAGCTTAGGTCACGGGTCTGCGCGTGTGGAGGCTGTCGGCGGGCCGCGCCGAGGCCGGATCGTGTTCCTCGACGAAGCGACGCCCTACACAGCGCGCTGACAGACCCCGTAATCGCGCTGCCCTATTGCGGTGCCGCTCGTCTCTGCGGGCTACGAGAGCCGCACACGGTGTCCGGTGCCGATCGATACCCGACCGACCCGCGGCCACCCTGGGCATGCCCAGGGTCGCGCAGGCGTGTCGGGGCGCGAGATCAAGTCTCTTTCGGGTCCGGTACCGAACCCCATGCACCAAGCCGTGTCTTTGGGTGGGACGAATCCCGACCCTACGGCAGGGCGCCGGCCTTTTCCTTGGCCTGCATGATCGTGTTGCGGCAGGCCTCGGCGTTGCCGGCCTTGTCCTCGGCGGCGGCCTTCGCAACGAGCTTCTTCGCCTCCTCGACTCCCGACGCGGTCGGCTTCACGGCGGCATCGCCCTTGGTCAGGGCCGGCGGGGTCGCGAGCGCCTTGTCGGAATGCGACGAGGTCGTGCCGCCGGGCGGCGTCGTGCCGGTCACCGACGCGGCGCCCGCGCTGTCCAGGCGCTTCTGCAGCGTGGACACCTCGTCGGCGCACGGGGTCGCCCAGGCCGGGGTGGCGGCGGCGAGCGCCAGGGCAGCGAAGGCGAATCTCATCATCATCGAGGCGTTTCTCCACGTCGTTCAGGTCGCAACCGGCCACGACCCACGGGGATCGCCGGGGGCCGGCCGGAGCGTCTGTCGCTCCGGGAAGAGACGCGGGGCGCCGAACCCCGTTCCTGAGGCGTGAGGCCGCACGGCGTTCCGTCCGGTGGCGCCTGGAAACGCGAAGGGCGCCCCGCCCGGTCCGAAGACCGCACGGAGCGCCCTGCTAGGACGGTGATGTCTCTCAGTACTTGCGGATGATGGGCTCGGGCGACATCGGCACCGGGTCGGCGCCGAAGGCGTAGCGGATGCCGCCGTAGATCGAGAACGGCTGCGCCAGGGTCGTGGTCCGCGGATCGCTGATCCGCAGGTTGCCGGCGACCGCGCCCGGCTCGGCGAACGTGCCGAAGGTGGTGTAGCGGTTGTTGGTCAGGTTCGTGATCAGACCGAACACCTCGAGGTTCTTGGTGACCTGATACTTCGTCTGGAAGTTCATCACGTAGTAGGGCGGCAGCTTGCGGTTCAGGTTCGACTCGTCGCCGCGATAGTAGGACGACGAGAAGGCCTGGAGGTAGAGGCCGACCTGCCAGGCCGGGGTGATGAAGTAGTCGAAGCCGGTCTTGAACTGATGCGTCGGCACCAGCGGCACGACGTTGCCCCTCCGGACCTGGATCGCGCCGTCGTCCGCGAGCGGGTTGTTGGGCGAGGACAGGGTGCCGTTGAACTGGAAGGTGGCGTCGATCAAGGCGTAGTTGGCATAGACCCGCAGGTAATCGGCCGTGTACTCGCTGCCGACCTCGATACCCTGACGCTGGGTCGCGGGCACGTTCACGAAGTAGGCGCGGGCGGTGTTGCCCGGGGTGGCGAGCGACAGGATGTCGTTCGCCAGGTCGGTGCGGAAGGCGCCGATCTTGTAGGTGATGACGCCGCCATCATAGGTGTTCGGCAGCGCGCCGCGGAAACCGACCTCGTAGGTCCGACCGGTCACCTGCTTGAGCGGCGGATCGGCCACCAGCGAGTTCGGCAGCAGGCACGGCCGGTCCGGGTTGGCGCAGGCCAGTTCCAGCGGCGTCGGCGCGCGGTTCGATTCCGAGTAGCTGCCGTAGAGGTTGACCGCGTCGGTGAAGCGGTAGGTCAGGCCGGCCACCGGATTGATCTTGTTGTAGTAATGCGTGCCGGTCACGTCCGGCGAGAAGCCGGTGAGATCCTCGCTCTGGATGCGGGCGAAGTTGAGCCGTGCGCCCGCCGTCAGCGACAGCCGGTCGGTCACGTCGAGGGTGTCGAGGGTGTAGAGGCCCATATAGAGGTTCGAGCCGTTGACCGAGCTCGGCGCGATGCCGAGGGCCCCGGCGGTCCGGAGCTGCGGCGTGCCGAGGCCCGGAATGTTGCCGTAGAACGGGTTGCTCGGATCGGTGGTGATCGACAGGTTCGGGTTGATCACGCCCAGGGTGCTGGATGACTTGAACGAGTAGTTGGCCGCATCGATGCTGCCGCCGACCACGAAGGTGTTGGGCAGGCCGAACACCCGGTCGCGGTTGGCCGCCTGGATCGATCCGCCGAAGCCCGTGGCCTCCGTGTTGGTCACGTCGAGGGTGCCGTACGGAACGTTGGCGCGGAACGGGATGCGCTGGTTCTGCTGGCCGAGGATGAGGAACTGGTTGCGGAAGGCCAGCTGCGATTGCCCGGCCCCGGGGCTGAAGCCGTCATCCTCGAAGCAGAGGTTGCCGCGGAAGCTGGAGCGGGTGCTGCAATTCTCGAAGTTGCCGTCGTTGCCGTCGACATAGGTCTGGCTGAAGCGGCGGAAATAGGCGTTGCCGGCGAGATCCCAGGTCGGTGACACGTCGACCCGGCCGGTGAGCTGGATGGTGCCGACTTCGGTGGTGGTGGTCTGCGGGTAGGTGAAGATCGCCCGGGGGTCGCGATGAGTGAAGTCGACCGGCGTCGCGGCGGCGGCGCCGAAGAAGCTGCGGGCGGCGAGCCCGATCAGGTGGAATTCCGAATCCTGCGAGCGGTAGCCGATATCGCCGTAGAGCCGGCCAATCGTGCTCGGGCTCTCGTAGCGCCAGCCGCGGTCATTCAGGCCGTCGCCGGTGAAGTAGACGCTCCACGGGCCCGAAACCTTGCCGTATTCGATGTAGCCCGCGGTGCGTGCGTCCGAGCCGCCGAACGCGGTGATCTCGGTGCCCTGCCAGGTGAAGCCGTTCTTCATCTGGATGTTGATCGCACCGCCGAGCGCGTTGAGGCCGAAGACCGGGTTGCCGGTGACGACGTCGATCCGCTGGATGGCTTGCGGCGGAATCAGGTCGAAGTTGACGATGTCGCCGAAGGCTTCGTTGATGCGCACGCCGTTCTGGTAGACGGCGAGGCCCTGCGGCACGCCCTGGACCGGCGAAGCGGTGAAGCCGCGATAGGTGACGTCGGGGCGGTTCGAATTGCCCTGCGAGTCCGACAGGTTGAGGCCCGGCGTGCGCCGGGCGAGGGTCGCCACGACGTTGTCGGTGCCGCGGTCGACCGTGATGTCGCTGGCCGTGACGGTCTCGACCGTGCTGGGGATCTTGTAGAGAGGCTGCTCACTGCCACGCAGGCGCACCGGGCCGATCGGCGGCAGCGCCGAGCCGGCGGGCTCCAACCCACCCGGGCCGTTGAGGTTCTGGACGCGGCTCGAATTGCCGCCGCCCGAGCCGACCGGTGAGGTGGAGACGACGCTGATTTCGCCCAGCGTCACGGCGTTCTGTGCCTGCGCGGCGCAGGGCAGCATCGCCCCGCCTAGAACCGACGCCGACGCGACGAGGCTGCTCCGAAGCGCCCTCAATGACATTCCAATCCCCTTGCCGTGAACCCGCGCTCGTTGCTGTCGAGCTTGTAATCACTCTTGGCCGGGGACGGAAAAGGACACAATTGACTGGAAACCACGTGCGCCGTGTTTCGGCAACCTTTCGGAAATACCGAACTCGAACGCCAACGCACGTGATGTAACGGCAACAGTTTTTATAACGATTTCAGAGGCTTAGGGATAATCCGGCAAGGCGCGCGGGATGTTTTGGCAATCTCGCCCGTCCGCCCCAGACCTTCGATTCAGAGACGGGCTTGAATCAGTCGAGCGATCTCACCGAGGCGCTGCTCCAGGAGCTGAGGCACCTCGCAGACATAGGTGAGCGACTGGCTGCGCTCCTGGAAGATGCGTCGGTCCCAGGCGAACTTGGTCTCGAGGTCCGACTGATCCTTCGGCAATTCGGTCGCGTCCGTAGCGCTCGGCGCGTCCTTGGTCTGGCTGATCTTGTCGGCCTCGTCGCGGACCCGCTCGGCCATGCGGCGCTGTCCCTGCGCATAGCGGGCGATCCCGCCCATCACCTTGTCGCGCTCGCCGTTGATGACTTCGAAGACGCCGGCATAGACATGCGTCAGCGCCTTGTCCTTCGCGTCCTTGTCGGCCCCGAGCTTCGCGACGAAGCCGTCGAGCAGCGGCCCCACTTCCGTCAGCTCGGTGCGGCGGGACGCGATCTTCTGCGCCAGCACCGCCGCGTCGTTGTCGCTGCCCCAATCGCCGGCCGCCGCGATATCGGGCCCGGTCCAGAACTGCCCCGGGCTCAAGGTTGCGACCTTGCGCTGGACGCAGGGCCAGTCCGGATCCTGCCGGGGCTGGGCGAGGACGGGTCCGGCCGTGAGCACGAGACCGAGGGCAGAGGCGAGAAGGCGGGCGGCGATGCGGGTCATCGAGGGGTTCCGTCAGTTGGTTTCGCCGGCCGGGCCGCCGCGCCGGGCCATGATGCCGCGACCGGGATCGTAGGCGACGACCGCCATGCCGAAGAAGGCCAGGGTCACACCGACGACGACCGCGCAGGCGACCGGCTCGAACTGGAGATAGAGGGCGAATCGGACGAGTTGGACCGCGTGGCTGAACGGGTTCAACTCGCAAATCCAGTACAGCGTTTCCGAGGATTCCCGGATCCGCCACAGGGGGTAGAGCGCCGAAGAGGCGAAGAACATCGGGAAGATCACGAAGTTCATCACGCTGGCGAAGTTCTCGAGCTGGCGCACCAGCGACGACAGGAACAGGCCGATCGCCCCCAGCATGAGACCGGAGGCCAGGAAGGCCGGCAGTGCCGTGAGGTATCCGAGCGTCGGGATGTCGGTCTCCCAGAAATAGGCCACCGCCAGGAACGCGTAGGCCTGGACGATCGACACCGAGACGCCGGCGATCAGCTTGGCGAGCAGCAGCAGCCAGCGCGGATAGGGTGAGGTCAGCAGCACCTTCATGGAGCCGACCTCGCGGTCGTAGACCATCGACAGCGACGATTGCATGCCGTTGAACAGCTGGATCATCACCGCCAGCCCCGGCACCACGTAGACCTCGTACAGCACGTAGGTCTGGTAGGGCGGCTCGATGGAGACGCCGAGCGTGTTCCGAAACCCGGCGGCGAAGATGAACAGCCACACCAGCGGCCGGACCAGCGCGGAGAAGAACCGTTCCTTCTGATTGAAGAAGCGCAGCAACTCCCGCCGGACAATGCCGCCCAGGCAGATCAGGTAGCCGACCGCATCGAGCCGGCCCACCTGGCGGGCGGTTTTCTGGGAGGGCGGCGCCGGGACGGCGGTGGCGAGGGGCGTCGTCATGTGAGCTGACTCATGTCGAACGGCGCGCCTTTGATTTCGCAGCGAGGGCTTGGGCCGGAAACACGCACCTCCCCCTTCCCCGCAGAGGGGGGAGGGAGCGCGCGCGTATCGTTCGGTCGCCCATCATGCCGCCGCCCTCCCCGGTTCGGCGACGAGCCGGCGGAATGCGTCGGCCAAGCCTTCGCCCGGCGCACCGATATCCCCGGCCCGGCCCCGGGCGACGATACGCCCGCGATGCAGCACCACGGCCTCGTCGTCCGGGGAAATCTCCTCGAAGATGTGGGTCGCCCAGAGGACGGACAGCCCCTCCTCCCGCACGAGGGCGCGGACGATCGCCACGATGTCGGCGCGGGATTCCAGATCGAGCCCGACGGTCGGCTCGTCGAGCAGCAGCAGGTCAGGCCGGTGGATCAGCGAGCGGGCGATCTCGATCCGGCGCGACTGGCCGCCCGAGAGCGTGCGGACCTTGTCGTGGCGCCGGTCCGCCAGGCCCACGCGGTCGAGCAATTCGGACACCCGCAGCTTCCCCGCCGTGCGGGTGATACCGTGGAGGCTGGCGTGATAGAGCAGGTTCTGCTCGACGGTGAGATCGGTATCCAGCGTCCGGGCCTGGAACACCACGCCCAGCCGGGCCAGGGCCCGGGACGGCTCGCGATCGAGCCCGTGGCCGAAGATCGAGACCCGGCCGCTCTGGTTATTGTAGAGCCGGGTGATCACGGAAAACAAAGTCGTCTTGCCGGCGCCGTTGGGCCCCAGCAGGGCCGCGAACCGCCCCCGCTCGACCGTGAGCGACACGTCGTCGAGGGCCGCGCGCGCCCCGAACCGATGGCCGACATGCTCGACCAGCAGGGCCGCCTCGCTCATCGGCCAAGCGCCTTGCGAGCATCCACGACGGCGTCGAGGCACTCGTCGAATTCGCCTTCCTTCTGCTCGCGCTCGGCGACGCGGAGGGCTTTTTTCAGTTTGGGCAGCGCGGCCTCGGATGGGTTCGCGGCCAGCGCATCGCGGATCATCGTGATGCCCGCGGCGCAGGAGGCGGCGTCATCGGCCGCGAAGGCGGGCGTGGTCACAAGAAGGGCGAAAACGCCCAGCGCGAACCCCCTCCCCCCTCTGCGGGGGAGGTCGGCCCCCGAAGGGGGTCGGGAGAGGGGAGCGACGGCGCAGGATAAGGCTGTGGCCTGCATACCGAACCCGCCTTGTCCGGAAGCCGCGCTCCCCTCTCCCGACCCGGGCTGACGGCCGGCCCACCCTCCCCCGCAGAGGAGGGAGGGAGATGCGTTTGTGGCCTCGCGCCACATTCTGAAACCGGCGCCCATCACTTCACCGTCAACGTGCCGGTCATGCCCTTCGCCTCGAGGCCACGGGCCTCCCATTTGTAAGCACCGGGCTTGATCGCGACGAACTCGACGGCGATCTCGCCCGGCTCATCGAACTCCAGGTGATCGGGCGCGCCGCCGCCATGGATCTCCTTGTGCTCGATGACGATCTGGTTGAGCCAGATGTAGCGGAAGAATTCGGGCGCGTAGAACTTGTACTCCTGGCCACCCTTGGCGACGATGCGCAGCCGGTAGGCCTTGCCGGATTCGAGGGTGATGTCCCGGTTCTCGACCGCGAAGTCGTTGCCCTGGTCGTCGCCGAGGACGAGGTCGGGCAGGTTCTCCCGCTTCTTGGTCAGGTCGAGGGCCGAGGCCGGCCCGGCCGCGAACAGGCCGGCCAGGGCGAGGGCTGCGATCCGAAACGTCGGCGTCATGTCGTTCCTACCCGTATGCCGCCGGTCCGGCGGTCCTGTTCCGCATCATGGGCGCCGGGCCGGCCCTGCCGCTTTCCCCGCGCACCGGCCAAGTCAAAGAATCAATTCGGGGAGATGGCCACGCCCCAGGGCAGCAGGCCCACCGGGATGCTCTTGACCACCTTCTCGGCGGCCACGTCGATCACGGAAACGTCGTTCGAGGTGCCGTTCGTGGTGAACAGCATCTTCTGGTCGGGCGTGAAGGCGAGCTGCCAGACGCGCTGGCCCACCGGGAGATATTTCTCAACCGCGTAGGTCTTGGCGTCGATGACCGCGACCCGGTTGGCCGGGCCCAACGCCACGAACGCCTTGGTGCCGTCCTTGGTGATGCGGATGCCGACCGGCTGGATGGCCTCGTCGTTCACGCTGGGGATCTTGAAGGTGATCTTTTTCACCACCCGGCGCTGCGCCACGTCGATCACGCTGACCGTGCCGCCGACCTCGGAAGACACCCACAGGAACTTGCCGTCCGCGGTGAACTCGGCAAACCGCGGCCGCGCATCCACGAGCACGTTGTCGATCACCTGAAAGGTCTTGGTGTCGATGAAGTGCGCCATGTTCGTGGTTTCGGAGGTGTTGACCAGGATCTTGCCGTCCGGCGACAGGCCCATTCCCTCCGGCTCGACCCCGACCGGGACCTCGGCCAGGACTTTGTTCTTCTCGATGTCGATGATCGTGACTTGGCTGTCGTCCTCGTTGGCGACGTAGAGCGGGTTGCCCGAGGCATCGAGGATGAACTGCTCGGGATCCGAGCCGGAGCGCAGGGAGCGGACGACCTTGCCAGAGCTGGCATCCAGCACGTCGATCCGGTCATCGTCGCTGGCGCAGACGAACACCTCCTTACCGTCCTTCGACACGGTGATTCCGCGCGGCCGGCGCCCGACCTTCCATGTGGCGGTCACGGCCATCGTGGTCGTGTCGATGACGCTGACGGAGTTACCCTTCTCGTTGGTCACGTAGGCGGTGTAGGCCAGGGCTGGCCCGCCGAGGGCGAACCACGCTCCGAGGGCGATACCACTCAGACCTGCCTCGACGCGGCGGCGCATACGAATCCTCCCTGGGTGCCCTCGTCGGCACTCTCTTGCACCAACTGTAGTGCGATCTTGGCCGGTTGCGAGGGGATGCGGCGTTCGTGGCTGCGACCGATAGACCTCGCGCACCGGGATCTACAGCGAGGCTTATCCCGAGAACCTCGGCGCTGTGAAGGGTGCGTCGTCGGCTGCGCGTATGATCGCGGCAGCGTGATGCGCGCCGTCGGTCGTGAGGGGGTGCGATGGAGCCGGAGACCCTGGCGAACGAGGTCTCTCCATGCGCGGCCTCATCCGCGGAGGCAGTGGGGCTTCAACGCCCCCGACGCGCCACGCGCGGTATTCAAACGGGGTGACGGCCGCTGACCAAAAGCGCGGCGCCGATCGTCAAGCGTCACGAACGGATCGCAGGAAGCGGCGCATCCGAGCCGGGCCCGACGTTCCCTGCGCGCCGAGCAGCCCGAGGTGTTCCGGCACCACCACAGACGTGATCGGCGGCCGTCAACATCGTGGCCCCCGGAAGGAGGTCTTAGAAGAACCGCTCCTTGACCACGATCGTGTCGCCCGGCCGGACCGAATAGGTCATCGGCACGATTCCCGACACCAGGCCGCCGCCGGTATCACGGGTCAGCACGGCGTAGTCCCGGGCGGCCCGAGGCCCGAAGCCGGCGGCGATGGCCACCGCGGTCTCCACGGTCATGCCGTTGACGAAGGGGTACTGGCCCGAGGTCGTCACCTCCCCCAGGATATAGAACGGTCGGTAGGTATCGACCTCCACCGTCACGTGCGGCTCGCGCACGAAACCGGAGGCGAGCTTGGCCTCGATCGCCCGGGCCGCCTGACCCGTGGTCTGGCCGCCGACCTGCACGGTGCCGATCAGCGGCATCGCGATCTTGCCGGCGCCGTCGACCGCATAGATGTTCGACAGATTGTCCTGCCCGAACACGATCACCCGCAGCTTGTCGCCCGCCGAGAGCGGGTAGCGCGCGCCGATCGAGCCGGTGCCGGTGGCATCGAGCTGATCGGTGCGGAAGGTCGGACGCAGGCAACCGCCGAGCGCCAGAGTCGATCCAAGAGCGAGAAGGAGAGCGCGCCGGTTCATCACCATCGCCGTCATGGGTTCCAAGTCGGGGTGGTGTAGGCCGTTAAGGTTAATGAATCTTGATGATTCCACCCTCCAGTTCCGAACAGATCGGCACGGCACGCATCTTAACGTCCAAGCAACCTTAACGACCTCTAATAGCGCCCGGACGGCAATGCTTGTCATCCGGTCGGCCTTCGCGCTCAGAGCGTCTCATGTCTCGTATCAGCTTGCGCTCGCCTCTCGCCGTGCCCGCCGTGCGGTCCGACACCCGGGAAGGCGTCGGCCTCGCACAGGTGCCGCAGATCCTGCGCCGGTCGATCGGCTGGATCGTCGGGCCGACCCTCGTGGTGGCGCTGGGCGCTGGCCTCTTCGTCAACGTGGTGAGCCCGCGCTACACCGGCGAGGCGAAGCTGATCCTGGAGAGCCGCGATCCGGCCTTCGCCCGCACGGCTCAGGAGCGCACCGACCAGCTCGCGCCGATCGACGAGCAGGCGGTGGCGAGCCAGGTCCAGGTGGTGATGTCGCGCGACCTCGCCCGGGAGGCGATCCGCCGGCTCAAGCTCGTGGGCAATCCGGAATTCGATCCGGGCTCGGGCAGCATCGGCCCGGTGCAGCGCGTGATGATGATGCTCGGCATCGGCGCCAATCCCCTCGACCGCCCGGCCGAGGACCGGGTGCTCGATGCCTATTTCGAGCATCTGCTGGTCTATCCAGCCGGCAAGTCGCGCATCCTGACGATCGAGTTCCGCGCCAAGGACGCCAAGCTTGCGGCCGACGGCGCGAACACGATCGCGCAGCTCTATATTTCGTCGCTCGAGGCCGACAAGGTCGACACCGCGCGCTACGCGTCCTCCTGGCTGGGCGGCAATATCGACGGGTTGCGCAAGCGCGTCGCCGAGGCCGAGGCGAAGGTCGAGGCGTTCCGGGCCAAGAATGGCCTCGTCGGCAGCGGCGGCGCCGCCGGTCAGCCGCTGACCACGCAGCAGCTCGGCGAGCTGTCGAGCCAACTGTCCCAGGCCCGGATCCTGAAGGCCGACCTCGCCGGCCGGGTGAAGGCGATCAAGGATCTGATCAAGGATGGCCGCGCCTACGAGATCACCGAGGTCGCCAACAACGAGGTGATCCGGCGCATCGTCGACAACCGCATCGCCGTGCGGGCGCAGCTGGCGCTCGAATCGCGCACGCTGCTGCCGGCCCATCCGCGGATCAAGGAGCTTCACGCGCAGCTCGAGGACCTCGACGCCCAGATCAAGACCTCCGCCGAGCGCGTGGTCCGCACCCTGGAGAACGACGCCAAGATCGCGGGCTCCCGGGTCGACAGCCTTCAGGCCGCCGTGGATGGCCAGCAGGACGTGGTCGTGAAGGGCAATGCCAGCGAGATCCAGCTTCGAGCGCTGGAGCGTGAGGCCAAGGCGCAGCGCGAGCAGCTCGAATCCTACCTGTCCCGCTACCGCGAGGCCGCCGCCCGCGACGGCGAGAGCGCCACGCCCGCCGATGCCCGCATCGTCTCGCGCGCCGTGACCCCAGAAGTCCCGTCCTTCCCCAAGAAGCTGCCGATCGTCGGGTTCGCGACGCTGGTGACCCTGATGCTGGCCATCGGCGGCGTTCTGGCCAGCGCGCTGCTCTCAGAATCCGGCCGCCGGGAACAGGATGCCGAGGCCGATCTCGATCCGGCCGACCGGCGCGCACGGCGCGAACCGGAGCTGGAGCGCCCGGGTTTCGCGTTCCCCGAGGCGATGCCTCCGGCCCAGTGGTCCGAGACGGCGGAAGGTGTTGAGGCAGCCGAAGCCCCGGCCGCACCGCCCGCCATCGCACGGGTGCCCGCGGAGGCCTACGACCTCGCGCCGCTGATCGCCCGTCTCTCGGCCGTCGCCCGGGAGCCCGGCGATCGCACCGGCCGTCGGATCCTGGTGATGGAAACGGAAGTGTCCCACGGCGACCAGGCTCTGCACGACGCGCTGGTCCGTGCGCTCGGCCGTAAGGCCAGCCTCGTCACCGTCGATCTGAATGGCGAAAGCCCCGAACTGGGCTTCACCGATCTCATGGCGGGCGACGCCGCCTTCCTCGACGTGATCCAGCCGGCGGCTGGCAGCGGCCTGCACCGGATCGGGGTGGGGCGCGCCGGAGCCGAAGCGCTGTTCGACGAACCCGATGCCCTCAGCCTGACCTTCGAGGCTCTCGCCGAGGCCTATGATTGGGTCGTCTGCCGGCTTCACGCCGCTCCGGGCGCCGTCGACCTCCTCGAACTGACGGGCGGCTACATGGACAGCGTCGTCATCGCGTCGAACGCGTCCGCCGAGGATCCGGCCCTGGCCGACCTCTACGCCATTGCGGAGGACGCGGGCGCCGGGCAGATCCTGGTCGCTCAGGACCACGGGGCAGATCACGCCGCGACGGTTGACCGCTCGACTCCGGACCTCCGGCTCAACGCCGCTTGAACCAAGACCGCGGGGTCAGCGTTCGCAGGCGTCAAGCCACGGCCTCACTCCCCCCCGCGCCCTCATCCTGCGATGCCCGCGCCAGCGGGCCTCGAAGGCGCCCGCAAGGGATCGCGCGGCTTGCGGGAGGCCTCCTTCGAGGTCTCGGCTTCGCTGCGCCGCCTCAGGATGAGGGCATTGAGTGGGGGCGCCGCTGCTGACGGCCAGACGCGTCCCATCACCTCGTGGGACGCCGCGCCACGCGAGCGAGGCCCGGATCACGACCGCCGCGTCAGCTTCCGCAGGCGCGCGGCGGCGGCGTAGAGGCGCGGATCGCGCTTGATCCGCCGCTTCGTCCGGGTCAGACCCAGCTGCGCCAGCCCGTAGGCGCGGCCCCGCAAGGAGACCGGCACGATCGTCTCGACCAGTCCGATCGTCTCGTCACAGATGCTCGCCTTGTAGCGCGCCTCGCCGACCCCGAGATCGAAGCCTTGCCGACCCCGGGCCGTCTGGTCGGCGACGAGATGCTGCAGCAGCAGATCGCCCGGGCTGAACCGGGCCACCTCCGGATCGGGATCGAACGCCGTCATCATGCCGCTAAAGCGCTGGTCGCTGACGGCCCCCCCGAAGGTGGCGAGGACGCGACCGCTTTCGGCAAGGCACAGCGCGTGGATCTCGACCGCCGGATCGGCGCCGGATGCCGCCGCGGTCAGAAACCGGCGGATCGGCTCGGCGGCATAGGGGTCGGGGACGCCCATCCCGGCGAACCGGACCGCCTTGTGGTCGAAGAACGCCGTCAGATACCGCGCTGCGTCCTCGGGTGTCTCAGCCCGGCGATACGCCAGGGCGCCCTTGGCCTCGATCAGGCGCTTCTCCTTCGAGCGCAGCTTCTTGCGGGCGTCGGCGCTGAACACCCGCCGCACCGTCGCTTCGGAATCGGGACCGAGCATCAGTCCGTAGGCATCGCTGGCTTCGGGCTCGCCCGCATCGGAAAGTGGGTTGGCCGCGCCCTCCCACATAAGGGGCTGATGCTGCAGCGCGTAGACATCGATACCGGCCGGCCGGCCGGCGCGGATCAGGGCGGCGGTGACTTCGCCCGGCGAGATCGCGGCCGCATCCCGGGTGGCGAAGAGCGGCATGTGATAATTCGCATGCGTATCGCCCACGACCCGCGCCACGGTGAGCCCGAGAATCCGCGACAGCACCAGCGGCAGCAGAATCCGGGCGCGACCCTCCGCATCCCGCAGGACGAAGATCCGGGCATCCGCCTCCGTGCCGGTCGCCCGGAGATAGGCGCCGACCCAGTCGAACCGCTGATAGGGCGTGTGCAGGCTGGCCGGATCGGATTCGAGCCGCCGCCACAGCGCCTCGACCGCCGCGAGATCGGAGAACACCTCCGCGGTCAGCGTTGCGGACGCACGCGCACCGATCATGTCCGTTCCCGCCACTTGGACGCCGGTCGCCATACCAAGTCTCCCGCTGCGCCGGGCGCCGCCCGAAGCCAAGGGCCGACCTTGCGGGCCACGCTCTGAATGGCCGGTGACTTCGGCGATCGGGCGTGCAGGCAAGACCCGGCCAATTGCGACCTTGGCTAATACAATCTTCCCGCCTGTTTTCCGTCGGCGTTCGGCTTTCGGGTTTCTTTACTCTGGCGGGTGATGGCTGGTCCGTCCGGGCCGTGCGGCCCGATCAGGCTCGATCCATGATCTCCTCGCGTGCCAAGCATCGGGTGTTCGCGTCCGGCTTCCGCGCGATCCAGGCGCTCGGCGCCGATCGCTGGCTGGCGCCCGCCGCCCGCGGCCTCGGGGTGATCCTGACCTTCCACCATGTCAGCCCGGATCCCGTGCCGGACTTCGCGCCGAACCGCCTGCTCAGCATCACGCCGGACTTCCTCGATCAGACCCTGCGCGAGCTGGACGCGCGCGGCTTCGACATCATCGGGCTCGATGCCGTGCCGGAGCGGCTTGCCGCGCCGGATTATGGGCCGCCCTTCGCGGTCCTGACCTTCGATGACGGCTATCGCGACAATGTCGAGCATGCCCGCCCGGTGCTGCAGCGCCACGGCGTCCCCTGGACCCTGTTCGTCACGAGCGGGTTTGCCGATCAGGGCGGCCGCCTGTGGTGGATCGAGCTGGAACGGGCGATCGCGCGGCTCGACCGGGTTCGGATTTCCATCGGCACCGGCAGCCTCGACCTGCCGACCCGCAGCCCGCAGGAGAAGGCCTTGGCCTTCGAGGCCATCTATCGCGACCTGCGCCGCGGCACCGAGGCCGATCTGCTGGACCGGATCGCCGCTCTGTGCCGGCAGGCCGGCTTCGCGCCGGGTACCGTCGCGTCCGAGCTGTGCCTGTCCTGGACCGAGCTGCGCGATCTGGCCCGGGATCCGGCGGTGACCATCGGCGCCCACACGGTCAGCCACCCGATGCTCGCCAAGCACGACGCGGCGATTGCCGTGCGCGAGATCGCCGAGGGCCGCGCCCGCATCGAGGCCGAGCTCGGCGGCACCGTGCGCCATCTCTCCTATCCGGTCGGCGACCCGACCTCGGCCGGCCCCCGGGAATTCACGCTGGCGCAGGAGCACGGATTCGCCACGGCCGTTACGACCCGGCCCGGGCATCTGTTCGCCGAGCATGCCGGCCATCTGCACGCCCTGCCGCGCGTCTCGATCAACGGCTGCCATCAATCGCGGGCGGCGCTGGCGGGACTACTCTCCGGAGTGCCGTTCCTGGCCTGGAACCGCGGCCGGCGGATCAACGTCGCCTGACGGTTCTTGGCGCGCGCCGGGCCGGACGACCGTCAAGCGAGCGCCCGGCGCACGTCCACCGCGGAGCTGGGCCGGCCGTGATGGGCCCAGGTAGATCCGGTCATTTGAACTTGCAGGTGGTCTCCGGCAGGTCGACGCCCAGCGTATCGAGGGGCGTGCGCTGGTGCAGGAAGCCCTGCTCGGGGGCCACCGAGACCAGGGCCTTGGGCTGCACCACGATCACCGGCTGGCGCAGCTGGTGATCCCAGGGGCGGAAGCTCAGGGACACGCCCTTGTAGGCCGGCAGGCTGAAGGCCGGATCGACCAGGTACGGGGCGAGCACGGCGGGATCGGACGTCTTCTTGGCGGTGACGGCCTCGCCCACCGTCCGGACCGCCGCCCAGGCCTGGTAGTCGAGCGGGCGCATCAACCGGGAAGCGAGGCGCCTGAAGCGGTTCTGCGCCTGCGCGGCGCCCCAGGTCTCCAGCACCGGCGACCACGTGGTCGAGGTCAGCGCCTGGGTGCCGCCCACGGGCCGCGGATCGACGGTGCG
This sequence comes from Methylobacterium sp. J-001, assembly GCF_022829565.1. Lineage (NCBI taxonomy): Bacteria > Pseudomonadati > Pseudomonadota > Alphaproteobacteria > Hyphomicrobiales > Methylobacteriaceae > Methylobacterium > Methylobacterium sp. J-001. The sequence continues at coordinate 116,003 of NZ_JAKSYN010000123.1, read as the reverse complement.
GTAGGAGACGTAATCGCCCCAGTCGCCCTCCTCGTCGGCCACGATCGCCATGTCGTAGTCGAGGCCCCGGGTGAAGACCATCGCCTCGGCCCGGGTCGGGGTATCGCCCCGTGCCTTGGCCAGAGGGCCGAAGGTCCAGGGCTTTTCGGCGGTGATCTTCAGGGCGAACTTGCGGGCCGAGTTGCGCAACGCCTCGGCATAGGCCTTGTCGGCCTCGGTCGGGCCCGTGATCAGAAAGATCTTCCGCCAGCGCATCACCGTCAGATACTGCGCGATGGCGTCGGTGAGCATCGCCCGGGACGGCAGGATGTGGAACACGTTGGTCCGGCAATCGGCGCCGCGCAGGCGGTCGTCCGGGGCGCCGGCGTTGAGCACCACCGCGCCGCTGTCCTTCACGGCATCGGCCACCGCCAGCACCGCGTCGGCCGGCAGGGCGAGCACCAGGTAGTTCACGCCCTTGGCCACCAGCTCCTTGGCGGCCGCCACGGCGTCGGGCTTCTCGTCGCTGAGGGCGACCGCGTCCAGGGCGAAGGTCTGCTTGGTGAAGCGGCCGGTGGTGTTGTTGTCGGCGATGGCCATCTTGGCGCCGGCCAGACCCTCGTCCTCCGGGGCAGCCTCGGCATCGTAGGAGGATGGCGCCGGCTGGGGGCGGTAGATCAGCCCGATATGGGTGTCGATCGGCTGCGGCGCAGGTTGCTGCGCGGATGCGGCGATGGGCGCGAGCAGCGCGCCCGCCGCAAGGGCCGCACGAAGTCCGGTCCGATATCGCGCAGGCTTGGGGGGGCGCTGGGCCGGGGCATGTGCAGGATCGTGCATAGGCGCGGCCTCTAGCAGCTTCCGATCCGGCCGCTCAACCGCGGCTTCTCCGTCGGGCGTTCACGTTCGCGTCGTGAGCCAACGGCGCGGCGATGTACATTGCCAATTTGTCCCCTCGCCCGAGCTATAGGGGATCGAATGTACCGGTCGAGACGGCATCAACCATCGTGAGGGAGCCCCGAGGATGCGCCACCTGTTCACCTGCGCGGTGACCGCCTGTCTCCTCGCCGGCCCGGCCATGGCTGCCGAGAAGGCGGCTGTCTTCCCCGTCGAGCTGTTCGACCCCGGCGCCACCTACGGCACGCGGGTCCGGCCGGTGGACACGAAGAAGCTCGCGCTGGTGACCGACGAATTGCGCAACGCCCTGCACAACCAGGCCGGGCTGGAGATCGTCGACACCGCCCCGAAGGCCGACGTGGTCGCCAAGGAAGGGCCGCTGTACAAGTGCAATGGATGCGCGGCCGACATCGGCAAGAGCCTGGGTGCGGATCTCGTCGTGACCGGCTATGTGGAGAAGGGATCCGGCCAGATCTTCAACCTGAACGTCACCATCGCCGAGGCCGAGACCGGCAAGATGGTGCGCGGCGGCCAGGTGACGATCCGGGCCGATACCGACGACACCTGGGCGCATGCCATGCGCTGGGTCGTGAAGAACCGCCTGCTCGCCGAGCCGCTGCCCGGCAAGTCGTGATTGCGTGCCGCACATCTTCGAGAGATCCGTGTCCGCGTTCCCTGTTCCGCCCGGCCCCCTGCCCCGCCTCCTCGTCAGCGTCCGCGATCCGGCCGAGGCCGAGGCCGCCCAGCTCGCCGGGGCCGACCTGATCGACGCCAAGGATCCGGAGCGCGGCGCGCTCGGTGCCCTCGAAGCCCAGCTGGTGGCGGCGATCGTCGCCCGGGTCGCGGGCGCCGCGGTGACCAGCGCGGTGGCCGACCCGACGCCCGAATCCGTCACCGCGATGGTGGCGACCGGGATCGATTGGGTGAAGACCGGTCTCGATCTCCGCCAACGGCGCGATCCGGCCGCGCTCGCCTCCCTCGTTGCGGCCGCGCCCGGCCGCTTGATCGCCGTCCTGTTCGCCGAGGATGGACCGGCGGCCGATCTGGTCCCGGCTTTGGCGCGGGCGGGTTTCGCGGGGGTGATGATCGACACCGCCGGCAAGACCGGCGCCCGGCTGACCGATCTTGCCGAGCCGGATACGCTGGCTGCCTTCACGGCCGCGTGCCGGACCCACGGGCTCATGTGCGGACTCGCCGGCTCGCTCCGGATCACCGATATCCCGGTGTTGAGCCCCCATCGCCCGGACTATTTCGGCTTCCGCGGCGGCCTGTGCCGCGATTTCGACCGGCGCAACGGCATCGATCCCCTGCGGGTCGCCGAAGCCGTGCGCGCCCTGCGGCCTCTCCATCGGGATGCCGCGTGACGACGATCCTCAAGATCGGCGGCAGCCTGGAATTTGACCCGGCGCGGCTGCGCGCCCTGCTCACCGAGGTGGCGCAGGGCGTCCACGGGCGCTGCATCGTCGTGCCGGGCGGCGGGGCTTTTGCGGATGCCGTGCGGGCCGACCAGATCCGCGACGGCTTCGACGATGCCGAGGCCCACCGCCGCGCCCTCGACGCCATGGGCCACAGGGCCGCTCATTTTTGTGATCAGGAGCCTCGCCTCGTCCGCAGCGTCGAGCCCTGGGCCGCCGCTCCCGCGGCTGGCGTCTGGGACCCGGCGAGCCTGCGCGCCGGACATCCCGACATCCCCGAGAGCTGGGACGTCACCTCCGACAGCCTCGCCCTCTGGCTGGCCGCGCGCCTGTGCGCCCGCCGCTGCGTGCTGGTGAAGTCCGCCGACGCTGCGCCGGATGAAACCCCCGACATCCTGGCCCGGCGCGGGCTGGTGGATGCCGCCTTCCCGGCCTTCGCGATGCGCTATGGCGGCCCGATCGCGATCTGGGGGCCGACCCGCCAAGTGACGCTGCCGCAGCGGGTGGCGGCGTGAGCGCCCCCGAGCACATCGTCTTCGTCACTGGCCGCCTCGCCCGGGCGCGGCTCGAAAAGGTCGCGGCCGGCCTGCCGGCGACGATCCACTGGAGCATCGCGGATGCCGGCGTGAAGGTCGCCGCGCTGATGACCGAGGAGATCATCCGCCGCCGGGTCGAGATGCCCGAGGGCGCGACCCGGATCGTCCTGCCCGGCCGCTGCCGGGCCGATACCGGACGCCTGGCCGAGCATTTCCACCTGCCGGTGGAGCGTGGGCCCGACGAGGTGGTCGACCTGCCGGCCTGGCTGGGGCTTGCCGGCCGCAAGGTCGATCTGTCGAAGCACGACCTGCGGATCTTCTCCGAGATCGTCGACGCCTCGAAGATGACCCCCGACGAGATCCTGGCCAAGGGCCTCGACCTCGCCCGCCGCGGCGCCGACGTGATCGATCTCGGCGGCCTGCCGGACACGACCTTCCCGCATCTGGAAGAGTCGGTGGTGGCCCTGAAGGGCGCCGGCCTGAAGGTCAGCGTCGATTCCTTCTCCCAGGACGAGCTGGCCCGGGGCGCCCGCGCCGGGGCCGACTACCTGCTCAGCCTGAACGTCGACACGCTGGATCTGGCCTTCGAGACCGATGCCGTACCGATCCTGGTGCCCCTGCGCCCGGACGACCTGCCCTCCCTCGACCGGGCGATCGAGCGGATGCTGAAGGCCGGGAAACCGTTCCTGGCGGATCCGATCCTGGAGCCGATCCACCACGGCTTCGTCGATTCGATCAGCCGCTACCGCGACACCCGCGCCCGATGGCCCGACATCCAGATGATGATGGGCACCGGCAACCTGACGGAGCTGACCGAGGCGGATTCGCTGGGCGTCACCGCCCTTCTGGTCGGGATGTGCTCGGAATTGTCGATCGGCAACGTGCTGATCGTCCAGGTCTCCAACCACACGCGCCGCACCGTCGAGGAGCACGACGCCGCCCGGCGGGTAATGTACGCGGCGAAGGCCGATTCCGCTCTGCCCAAGGGCTACGGCCGGGCGCTGCTCGCCCTTCACGACAAGCGCCCCTTCGTGCAGACCGCCGCGGAAGTCGCCCAGGCGGCCGCCGAGGTCCGCGACCCGAATTATCGGATCGCCGTCGCCGAGGACGGGATCCATGTCTACAACCGCGACGTCCACAGGGTCGGCACCGACGCGATGGCCTTCTTCCCCGATCTCGACGTGGCGAGCGACGGCGCCCACGCCTTCTATCTCGGGGCCGAGCTCGCCAAGGCCGAGACCGCCTGGCGGCTCGGCAAGCGCTACGTCCAGGACGAGCCCCTCGACTGGGGCTGCGCGGCCGATGCCGAGGTCGAGGATTCGACCGCCTTCAAGAAGGCCGGCCACACCCGCCATTCCGGCCCCGATGCGCCGCCGCCCGGCACCCGCGACGCCCGGCTGGTGAAGCCCGAGGCGGATGCCGACGCGCCCGAGACGATTTCGGATTCCGAGGCGCGGGTCGACGCCGTGCCCGAGCCCGTTCAGCCAGTGACCAAGCTGGTCTGCGGCCGGCTCGTTCCGGTGGACAGGGCCTGAGCCATGCCGCTGATCCTTGAGACGATCGTCACCACCCTCGCGCCGTCCGGCGAGCTGCACCTCGTCCCCTTCGGGCTGATCGGCGAGGCGGACGGCTACGTGCTGGCGCCGTTCCGGCCCTCGCCGACCATCGCCAATCTCGAGGCCAACCCGTGCTTCGCGGCGTCGAGCCCGCGGGACATCCGGGTGATCGCCGGCGCAGTGACGGGGCGGCGCGAATGGCCGACCGTGGCGTGCGCGGCCATTGACGGCCGCCGGCTCGCCGACAGTTTCGGCCACGCGGAGTTCGCGGTCGCGTCCGTGGACGATCACGAGACGAGGCCGCGCTTCCGCGGCCGCATGGTCCATTCCGCCGCCCACGCGCCGTTCATCGGCTACAACCGCGCCCAGGCCGCAGTGCTGGAGGCGGCGATCCTTTCGACCCGGCTCCACATGCTTGAGCCGGACAAGGTGTTGACGGAGATGGCCTACCTCGCCATCGCCATCGCCAAGACCGCGGGCCCGCGCGAGCGCGAGGCCTGGGGCTGGATCGAGGACAAGGTCGCGGCGGCCCTCGGCCCCGAGGCGCGCATCCTCGATCGGGACGACCGCTAGATCCGTATCCGTTCCGTCGGATGCGGATCTGACACTTACTTGTGACACGCTCTGCGGCGCGGAACCGGTATCCCCATCACCGGAATGCGCCCTGGAGGCGGGAGGAGCAGGACACGATGAAGAAAATAACCCTGGCCTTGGCGGCTACGGCTGCCCTGGTGGCGGCGACCGCGCAGGCCCACGGCCCGACCCGGCGCAAGATTTCCGAGTCGATCGAGATCAACGCGCCGGCCGATAAGGTCTGGGCCGTCATCGGCGATGTGAAGAATGCCGACTGGATCCAGAACGTCACCAAGACCGAGGTGACCGGCGACGTGCCGAACAAGTTCAAGCGGACCCTGACGCTCAAGAACGGCGATCAGATCCAGGAGACCAGCAACAAATTCAAGCCGGACGAGAAGCTGTTCTCCTACTATATTGACAAGGTCGACGTGAAGGACCTTCCGGCCAACGACTATTCCGCTTCGATCACGGTCGAGCCGGCGGGCGATGCCAAGTCCAAGGTCGAATGGAAGGCGGCGTTCTACCGCGGCTACATGAACAACGATCCGCCGCCCGAGCTGAACGACGAAGCCTCCGAGAAGGGCGTCGGCGACTGGATCAAGGCGAGCCTCGCCAACCTGAAGGCCAAGGTCGAGAAGGGCTCGTGAGCCCGCGCAGGTTGCGCCGCATGGCCCCGCGGTTCTGCGGCACAAACCTGCGTCTTCACGTGGGCAGAGGCCGGACGGCACTCGCCGCCGGCCTCGTCCTCGCCGCCACGCTCGCCCGCGCCGAACCGGCGCGGGAAGCGATCGTGACGGCCCAGCTCGGCGGCGTGGTCGAGGTGGTCGATCTCGCCGCCGGCAAGGTTCTGCGCAGCATCCCGGTCGACGGCGCGCCGGCCGGCATCGCCCTGTCGCCGGACCGCAAGCGGGCCTACGTCACGCGGCCCGAGGGGCACGGCCTGGCCGTACTCGACCTCGATGCCGGGCGTGTCGTGGCGGAGGTACCACTGCCGGGCGGACCGCTCGGCGTCGCTGCCGATCCCAAGGGTGGCACGGTCTACGTGGCGGATTGGTACGGCCACCGGCTGTTCGTGCTGACCGAGCGCGACGGCACGCTGGTTCCCAACGGCGAGATCGCAGTCGGCGCCTCGCCCTCCGGCATCGCCGTCTCCCCCGACGGGGCGACCCTCTACGTCGCCAACCGGGAGGCCGACACGGTCTCTGTGGTCGATGCCAAGGCCCGCACGGAAACGAAAACAATCCCGGTCGGCCAGCACCCGTTCGGCATCACCCTCGATGCCGCCGCCGGGCGCGCCTACACGGCGAACGTCACGAGCGACGATGTCTCGGTGATCGACCTCGCAGCAGGCCGCGAGATCAGCCGGATCCCCACCGGACGGCGGCCCTACGTGATCGCTCTGTCGGCGGGACGCGGCTTCGTCACCGACCAATATGCCGGGAGCGTCACGGCCTTCGACCTCGCGACCCTCAAGCCGATCGCCGATATCGATGTCGGCGACCATCCGGAGGGGATCGCGGCCGATGCGGACGGCCAGCTCTACGTCGCCAACTGGGGCGACAACACGCTCAGCGTCCTCGACGCACGCTCGCTCACGGTGCTGAAGACCATCCCCACCGGCAACGGCCCGCGGGCCTTTGGGGATTTTCTGCGCTGAAGCTCAGTCCATCTGCCGATGCGGCGCCCGGCGGTAGGCCACCCGGGCGGCCACCAGGGCGCCGCCGATCTGCAGGAAGCCGGATTCGCCGAGATCCGGCGGCGCCCCATGCGCCTGGATCAGCAGGCGCGTCAGCGCATTCAGCGCCAGCAGGGTCAGGCAGAAGGCGGCTGCGGCGAGCAGGCTGGCGACGAACTCGGGCATGGCATCATCCCCCGTGTCGAACACAGGGAGACTAGCAAGCGCTGCGCCAAGGGGAAGCCCGGCGGCGCGATCAGCGCTTGCGGGCGGCCACAGCGGGCTGGGCGGCCTGGACGGGCGGCGCCAGGCGCGGTGTCTCGACGGCGAGCCGCTTGACCGGCCAGCCGTCGCTCCAGCGCTCCATGTCGGCGAGCCGGGGGTTGCCCTTCATGGCGTTCGCGTCCGAGCCGGCGAAGGCTGCCGCGGCGGCGATGTCGAACGTCTTCCAGAAGCCGAGGTAATCCAGCGCATCGACCCGGGCGATATTGATCTGGGACACCAGCGTCTGCTGCTCGCCGGTGAGCGCCATGTCGGCGGACCAGCGGAACGGCGGCGGCTTCGGAGCGTCCTTGGCAGCGTCCTTCGGCTCCGGTCCCGGCTTGATCGCGCCGCCATCATAGGCGATGTCGAGGCCGGCCGGCGCCGCGAGCGTCGCGGTCAGGGCCGGGAAACCGTGATCGTCCGAGAGGGCGCGCACGAACAGCTTGCGCTCGATCGGCACGGCGCTGGCCTCGCGCAGCAGGCGCTTGGCCGCGAGGTCGGCGGCGCGCGTGTCCTTGTCGCCGACCATGGCGATCAGCAGCGTCGACGGGTCGATCCCGGACAGCTCGGTGAGCGCGATGCCGCGGGATTTCGGCCCACTGGCAATGCCGCCCGGCGCCGCCGCGAAGATCAGCTTCGGCACCGGCAGGCCCTGCTGCTTGGCGTCGGCGGCCATGTCGAAGGCGATGGGCGCGCCCGCCAGATGCCCGATCAGCGCCACACGGCCGAGATCGGGCTTGGCGTCGGCATCGGAGGCGAGGTCGGCGAGCGCGGCCTTGACCAGAGTCTCGGCGATGCCGGGGGCGTCGGCCGGACGCGTCCGGTTCACGTCCTGGAAGCGGGGGTAGAGCACGAGCCAGCCCTGGCGGGTCAGGTGGTCGATCCAGCCGCCGTAGCTCTGCGGATTGACCACGCCCCACCCGTGCAGGAACACGGCCACGGGCCGGCCGGCTTCCGGCGCCGCGCCGGCCGCATGAAATGCGAACAGGCTGCCGGTCCCGCGGCCGACCAGGCGCTTCACGATCGTGGCCTTGCGGTCACCGACGCCGCCGGGGCCATCCGCGGGCTGCGGCGGGGGCGCGGCGGCCTGCGCGGTCTGCAATCCGGCGAGCGCCAGGATCAGGCCAACGGCGAGCGATCCGCGAAGAACGGTGAGACGCATGAGGGGCTCGACTGAGAGACGCGATGCGCCGGCAGGTCAGAGCCCGCTGAATAGCAGATTCCCCCGCCTTGGCGACTCAGGAGCGGCGTCAGGCGGCGAAGACCCGTTCGGAATCCATCCCATCGAGGCGCAGGGCCAGCGCCAGGATCTCGGCCGGGACCTCGTCGGCCGCCGGGCCGTAATGGGCCCGCAGCTCGTCGCTCAGCGTGTCGACGACCTGGGTGTCGGGCGTGTCGTCCCAGGGACGGCGCCAGAGCGACTCGGCATGGTTGATGGCGACGATGCGCATGATGTTGTTGGGGCCGACGGCGTGACACGGGACGGGGCGCGGCGCGCTCCGAGAGTGGCGTACAACCCGGAGTTGGCCTTAGGTTTCCACACCCGGTGTAATTAATTGACCACCCGGACCGATCACCGCAGGCCCGGTCGCGCCCGATGGCCGCCCGGCGGCCTGCTCCACCCAGGCCAGGATATCCTCGGCCCGCCAGGGCTTCGGAATGAACGTCGCCGACATACGCAGATCGCTCGGCTGGTCGCCGGCATCGCCGGAAGTGAGCAGCACCCGCACCCGCGGCCAGGTCACGCCGATGATCCGGGCCAGCTCGAAGCCGCCGATCGGCCCGGGCGTGCGCACATCGGAGAAGACGACGCTGACCTCGTCCGCCCGGTCATTGAGGATCGCCAGCGCCCGGTCGGCGGTCTCAGCCTCGATCACGGTGAAGCCCGTATCCTCCAGCAGCGTGGCCGCGAGGAAGCGCTCGTCGGGTTGGTCCTCCACGACGAGGATGACGGGCTTCTGTCCGGGCTGTACCGAGTCGCTCATGGGCCGGGACACTCTACAGGGGCTGAACGGCGGTCGCGACATTCGGTTCAACGGCCCGATCGCCGCGGTCGGCCGGACCCGCGCAGGCACAGATCCTCCCGCGACCCTGGCATATTCAGCAAGTTGTGGCCGTGTCCCGGGAAGCACAGCGACCGAGGAACATCCGACCAAGACCGGGGAAACCCCTCGGTTCAGCCGACGCCGTGGGCTTTCAAGAAGGCAAGTGCCCGGTTCCAGCCGTCCTCGGCCGCGTCCTTGCGATAGCTCGGCCGGTAATCCGCGTGGAAACCATGCGGCGCCTCGGGGTAGATCACCAGTTCGACGCTCTTGCCGGCTTCCTTCGCCTTGTCCCGGGCCTCTTCGACGGTCGCTGGCGGGATGCCGGCATCGGCGCCCCCATAGAGGGCGAGCAGGGGCGCGTGGATCTCACCCGCCACATCCCCGGCGGTGCGGGGCTGGATGTCGGTCCGCTCGCCGCCGAGCGGCCCGTACCAGGCCACGGCCGCCTTCAGGTCGCGACGATGCGCCGCGTAGAGCCACGCGTCCCGCCCGCCCCGGCACCAGCCCATCACGCCGAGCCGGCCGGGATCGCCCTTCGCGGCCGAGGCCGCCCAGGCGGCGGTGGCGTCGAGGTCGCCGATCCACTGGGCGTCGGGTGTCTTGGAGATGACGTCCCGGATGATGACCTTGGGATCGGTCATGGTCGAGAGATCGCCCTGCCGCGCGTAGAGCTCGGGCGCGACCGCGCAGTAGCCGGCCTTGGCGAGCCGCCGGCAGATGTCCTTGATGTACTCGTGGACCCCGAAGATCTCCTCGATCACCAGCACGATCGGGAACGGACCTGCGCCTTCCGGCACAGCCCGGTAGGCCGGCATCGGGCCGTCGGCGGCGGGGATCTTGACCTCCCCGGCCTCGATCCCGGACGCGTCGGTGTGGATCACCTGCGCCTCGACGCGCGTGGTCGCGACGGTCAGGCCGCTGATCAGGCTGGTCATCACGAAGCCGCGCCGCGAAAGCGGTGACGTGATCAGGCCGTCGAGCCCGGCATTATCAGCATTCGCCATGATCATCTCTCCCGCAATCTCGCGAAGAGGGCTATCCGGCGAAGACAGGCGCGGTCAAATGACCGGACGCCTCAGGCGCCGGCCGCAACGAGCGCCCGTACCGGGCGCGGGACGGCAACGCGGACCGTCTCGGGGACGGCGCGGGGCTTGAGCACATCGGCCAGGGTGACGAACGTCTCCGCGACAGGCGCTTCAACCGCTCGGATGCCGTAGCCCAGGGCGAAGGAGCGGGTCAGGCCGGCATCGCGGGCGATCCCGAAATGCTGCAGGGCATTCAGGAACGCGTCGCGGAACAGGCTCGGACGGCACCAGCTCTTTTCCGCCATCTGCAGCGGCCAGTCCCAGAGGCCCTCGGCGCGCCGCGCCGACAGGGCCCCCCGGCTGATGAAATAGCCGGTGCCGCGGTGCTCAAGCCCGTCCGCGCTCACCGACCAATCGTCGTTGCCGAACAGTTCGGCATCGGCCACATCGCTCATCGGGTCCTCCGCGCTGTGCCGGCATTCCGACGCACCGGAACAATGCCGGAACATTGGCGCGGAACATCGCAGCGGTCAAGGCGATTGTTCCCGCTGCGTTCGCAAAAATCCGATTCGGATCAGCGCGCCTTGAACAAAGGGTGCTCGATCGTGTCGCCCGCCTGGATCCCGAGCTTGGCCGCCGTGCCGGCATTGAGCTCCAGCACCGCCGAGACCGGGCTGCCCGACGGGATGATCGCGGTGGAGAGCGGCTCGGTATCGGCCGCGATCCGGCTGACGACGCCGTCCGGGCGGATGAACAGCATGTCGAGCGGCAGATAGGTGTTCTTCATCCACATGGTCACCGGCTCGGTGCGCTCGAAATCGAACAGCATGCCGTGATCGGCGGCCATGTGCCGGCGGAACATCAGGCCCCGGGAGCGGCCGGCATCGTCCCGCATCACCTCGACGGCGAACCGCTTCGGGCCCGTCTTGCTCACGATGGTGAGCGGCTCTGTCTTGGCGGCACTCTCGCGCGCCGGATTCTGGGCGGAGACGGGCAGGAAGGCCGCGGGCGCGGTCAGGACCAGGCCGGCGATGGCCGCCGCCTGAGCGACGCGGAACAGAGATTTCACGGGCTGATGCCTCTTCAGGAAACGCGCACAGGGCGCTGTCCAATAGCGCGTCCGGGCCGTGGCGTCAGTGCGAGGTCGGGAGCGTGCCGTCGATCAGGCGGATCTCGGCCGCCATCACGCCCTTGGAGCCGTCGCCATAGCGCACTAGCACCGCCTCGCCGGGCTTCAGCTCGGCGATGCCGTAGCGGCGCAGGGTCTCCATGTGCACGAAGATGTCGGGCGTGCCGTCACCGCGGGTGAGGAAGCCGAAGCCGCGCAGCCGGTTGAACCACTTCACCACAGCCGTCTCCAGCCCGCTGGTCGGCGTGACCGAGACGTGGGTCCGCGGCATCGGCATCTCGGAGGGATGCAAGGCCGCCGACTGGTCGAGGGAGATCACCCGGAACGCCTGCCAGCCGCGCGGACGCTCCACCGCCTCCACGACGATGCGCGCGCCCTCGCTGGCCGCCTGGAAGCCGTCGCGGCGCAGGCAGGTGACGTGCAGCAGAATATCGGGGGCGCCGTCATCGGGCACGATGAAGCCGAAGCCCTTCGATACGTCGAACCACTTGATCCGGCCGGAGACCTCGACGAGGTCGAGCGCCTCGTCCTGCGCCGTCTCGGCACCCCGGGCTTCCTCAATCCGATTGGGGGTTTCCGGCCCGGATCCGCGTTCGTCAGACATGGCCGAGCAACCTACACCGAATCACGCCGCGCGCTCACACAGCAAGATTAACGAAGTCCTGATTCCCGGAAAGCCCATATGACCGGCATAGGAGCCTTGCCGAGTTGCAATCTTGCCCGGGGGAGGCAGCCCCGCAACAGTCGATCGGTCGCAGGCCGGACCGGGGAAAGGCGTTTTCACGCCGATCGCGTCGTCTGGATCTCTTCCGGCACGCCGTCGAGTCAGGTTTTCGCGAGCGGCAAGCAGCGGGCTTCACGTTTTCGAGAGGGTCATCGGCCCGGTACCCCGAAGACGGTCGCGAAGCCTCGCCGCGGTGGCGCCGGAGGCGCCGGCATGGTTTGACGCCGTCGCATGTCGACCGACGCGAACCGCCCCGAGCCGTCCCGCCCCACCCCGGCTTCCGGGCAGCGCCGGCTGCCGATCATTGATGCCGTGCGGGCGGCCGCGCTCCTGGCGATGGCGAGCTACCACACGCTCTGGGACCTCGGATATCTGCGGCTGACGGCCGAGAATTACGCCCTGACGCCGGCCGGCCACCGGGCAGCCGAGGCGATCGCCGGCACCTTCCTGACCCTCGTTGGGGTCGGGCTGGTGCTGATGAATGGGCATGGCGTTCGCGTTCGGCCGACCCTGACGCGGCTCGCCCGGATCGGCGGGGCGGCGCTGCTGGTCACGGCCGGAACCTGGCTGGCCTTCCCGGACGCTTACGTGTTCTTCGGGATCCTGCACTGCATCGCCGTCGCCAGCGTGCTCGGCCTGCCGTTCCTGTTCCTGCCGCTGCCCGTGACGATGCTGGCTGCCGCCGCAATCTTCGCCGCGCCGCTGTGGCTCCATGCGCCGGTGCTCGACGCACCGATCCTGTTCTTTCTCGGCCTCGGTACCGGGACGCCGCGGACCAACGATTACGTCCCGCTGTTCCCGTGGTTCGGGTTCGTCCTCACGGGGATCTTCGTCGGGCGGCTCGGCCTGCCCCGGCTCAGACGGTCAAGCCTCGGCGCCTGGGCGCCGCGCACGACGCTCGGCCGCGCGGCGACCTTCGCGGGGCGCCACAGCCTCGTCGTGTATCTCGTCCACCAGCCGGTCCTGTTGGGGCTGCTCACCGGGCTCGTCACCCTGACGGGGCCGAACCCGCATGCGGGGTTGCGGGCGTTCCGGGCCGATTACGTGCGGATCTGCACCCGCACCGGCGGCGAGCTTCCGCTCTGCCGGATCGCCGCCCGCTGCACCTCCGAGGCACTGCTCAAGGAGGATCTGTTCCGAGAGGATGGACGGCCGTTCAGCGCGCCGGAGCGGCTGCGGGCACAGGCTCTGTCTCAGGGGTGCTACGGGGCGATCGAGGCCGCATCTCGCGCGCCACGGTGAGGCAGTGTGTTCGATAGCGGCGACGGGACCTGCGGCCCCAGAACCGATCACCCCCTCCTGAGGTGCGCGCGCAGCGGGCCTCGCAGGAGGCCTCCAGTTTGCCCGCGATCCCCGGAGCCCTCCTTCGTGGGCGTCGCTGCGCGCCGCCAACGCAGGATGAGCGGTAGGGGTTGGCTAGAGGGGTCCCGCCCGCGCGACTGTCGTCCCGGGGCGAGAACCCCCAAACCCGATCAGTCCTTGGCGCGCTCGACGTAGGCGCCGTCCGCCGTCATCACGACGACCCGGGTGCCGGCCGCGATGTGCGGCGGCACGGTGGTGCGCACGCCGTTCGAGAGCGTGGCCGGCTTGTAGGACGAGGAGGCGGTCTGTCCCTTGAGCACCGGCTCGGTCTCGGCGACCTCCAGGGTGACCCGCTGGGGCAGCTCGATGGTCAGCGGCACGTCGTTGTGGCTCGCCAGCATCACCGCCATGCCCTCCTGAAGGTAGGGGGCGGCGTCGCCGACGACGTCGGCCGGCACGGCGACCTGCTCGTAGCTCTCAGGGTTCATGAAGTGGAACCCTTCCGCGTCGCTGTACAGGAAGGTGTGCTCGCGATCCTCGACGAAGGCGCGCTCGACCTGCTCGGTGGTGCGGTACCGCTCGGACACCTTCACGCCATCCGTAATGCGCCGCATGTCGAGCTGGGTTACCGGGGTGCCCTTGCCGGGGTGGATGTTCTCGGCGAACAGGATCACGTAGAGCTTGCCGTCCTTTTCGACGACGTTGCCCTTACGGAGCGTTGAGGCGATCACCTTCACGGAATTACGTCCTGCATTGACAAGGCGGGTCGGCACACGCCAAGCGCGTGCACTGGATCTAGGCCCCGCCACTATCGCATCTGCGACGCCGTTGCCAGCCGGCGGGGCGCAACCGGGGCGCGTGGGCGCTCTGCCCGCAGGCGACCGAGTATGATGTCTGCCCATTCGCTCGCCGATCACGCGGCTTGCCCCCGCGTCCGCGGATACGGGAGTCCGGCGGGGGCCGGGCTGTGAGTGGCGCCCCCTCCCCCTGGTGGTCGCCCGATCGCCACGCCGACCGGCGCCCGCGGCTCCTGATGCGCAACCGGATCCTGGCCGCCTTCCGGGCCTGGTTCGCCGCGCGCGATTTCGTGGAGGCCGAGACCGCCTGCCTGCAGGTCTCGCCCGGCAACGAAGCGCATCTCTCGGCCTTCGCCACCGAGGCGATCGGCGCCAGCGGGGCGCGGACGCCGCTCTACCTGCACACCTCGCCGGAATTTGCCTGCAAGAAGCTCCTGGCGGCCGGCGAGACCCGGCTGCTCAGCGTCGCCCGGGTGTTCCGCAATCGCGAGCGCGGACCGCTGCACCATCCCGAATTCACCATGCTGGAATGGTACCGCGCCGGGGTGCCCTACACCGACCTGATGGCCGATTGCGCCGACCTGCTCGCGCTCGCCGCCGAGACCGCCGGAACCCGCCGCTTCGCCTATCGCGGCCGGGAGACCGACCCGTTCGCCGAGCCGGAGCGCCTCACCCTCGCCGAGGCCTTCACGCGCTTTGCCGGCATCGATCTTTTGGCAACGGTGTCTTCCAGCGGCGAGACCGATCGCGACGGCCTCGCCGGTGCGGTGTCCGAAGCGGGCCTGCGGGTCGCGTCCGATGACACCTGGGCCGATCTGTTTTCCCGGGTGCTGGTGGCCCGGATCGAGCCGCATCTCGGCATCGGCCGCCCGACGATCCTGTGCGCGTACCCGATCAGCGAAGCGGCGCTCGCCCGGCCGGCCCCGGAGGATCCGCGGGTGGCGGAACGGTTCGAACTTTATGCGTGCGGGGTCGAACTCGCCAATGCCTTCGGCGAATTGACCGATCCGGTTTCCCTTCGCAGGCGCTTCGAAGTGGAGATGGCGGAAAAGCTGCAGATCTACGAAGAGACCTACCCGATCGACGAGGATTTCTTCGCCGCATTGGCCGTGATGCCCGACGCCTCCGGGATCGCCCTCGGCTTCGACCGCCTGGCCATGCTGGCCTGCGGCGCGAACCGGATCGACGACGTCCTCTGGACCCCGGTGGCGGAGACCCGGCCGTGAACCGCACCCTGCGCAACGCCGCCGACCTCGCCGAGGCCGGCCTGCTGTCCGGACCTGAGGCGGATGCGCTGCGCGCTGTGCTGGAACGCTACGCCGTCTCGGTCACGCCGGACATGGCCGCGCTGATCGACATCCACGATCCGGCCGATCCGATCGCCCGTCAGTTCGTGCCGCAGGTTGCGGAAAGTGTGGTTGCCCCAGAGGAGCGGGCAGACCCGATCGGCGACGAGGCACACGCTCCGGTGGTGGGCATTGTCCATCGCTACCCCGACCGCGTGCTGCTGAAGCCGCTGCATATCTGCCCGGTCTATTGCCGGTTCTGCTTCCGCCGGGAGATGGTCGGGCCGGACGGCCTGGGCTCGCTCACCGAAACCGAGCTCGACGGCGCCCTGGCCTACATCGCGCGGGATCCGCGGATCTGGGAGGTGGTGCTCACCGGCGGCGACCCGTTCGCGCTCTCGGCCCGGCGCCTCGGCGTGATCGCCGAGCGGCTGTCTTCGATCGAGCACGTGCGGGTGGTGCGGATCCACACCCGCGTGCCGGTGGTGAAACCGGATCTCGTCGACGACGATTTGGTCAGCGCGCTCAAGCGGTTCGGCCGGGCGGTCTTCGTCGCCCTCCATGCCAACCACCCGCGCGAGCTCACGCCAAAGGCCGGCGCTGCCTGCGCCCGGTTGGTCGATGCCGGGATCCCGATGGTCAGCCAGTCGGTGCTCCTGCGCGGGGTCAACGACGACGCCAAAACCCTGGAAGCGCTGATGCGGGCCTTCGTGGAGAACCGGATCAAACCTTATTACCTGCATCACGGTGACCTCGCCCCGGGCACCGGTCACCTGCGGACCAGCCTGACCGAGGGACAGGACCTGATGCGCGCCCTGCGCGGCCGTCTCTCCGGCCTGGCTCAGCCGACCTATGTGCTCGACATCCCGGGCGGCCACGGCAAAGTGCCGGTCGGACCCGGTTACCTGGCCGACTCGGATGGCGAGACGCGGGTGACCGACCCGTCCGGGTGCGAGCACGCCTACCCGCCGAAGGCCTAGCGGAGAGATGTCGTGACGATGCGCAAGCTCTGGGGCCGGCTCACCTCGGTCAACGTGCAGAAGGCGGCCTGGGCGCTGGATGAGGCTGGGCTCGCCTATGAGCGGGTCGATGCCGGCGGTGCCCACGGCGTCGTCGATGATCCCGCCTACCGCGCCATGAATCCGAACGGGCTCGTCCCGACGCTCGAGGAAGACGGGTTCATCCTCTGGGAATCCAATGCCATCCTGCGCTACGTGGCGGCGATTTCACCGGCCCTCGCGCTGCCCGCCGACCCGCGGACATGCGCCCTTGTCGAGCAATGGCTGGACTGGCAGGCCACCACCTTCACGCCCGCCATGCGCGACGCGTTCTGGCAGCTCTACCGGTCACCGAATCCGGACCGAGCCGTGATCGCAGCCTCGGTGAAGCGCACGGAAGCCTTCGCCGCCATCCTGGACGCGCATTTGGCCGATCGCGATTATGCGGTCGGCGCTGGCTTCAGCATCGCCGACATCGCCCTCGGCTGCGCGGCGCATCGCTGGCTCAACCTGCCGGCCGACCGCATCGAGCGCCCGGCCTTGCGCCGCTGGTACGAGCGGATCGCCGTCCGGTCCGGGGCGGCTCGGGCCCTCGGCGAGCCGATTTCCTGAGTTCATGCGCGTCGTTGTGCCAAGTGGCAGCCTTTCGGGGCGAAGCCGCAAGCGCGGCCTTGTCGGCGCGCCCATGCGATCCACCTTCTGCAAATTCGCCGATCCGTCCGGCGCCGGCCTTCCACGGAGCCTCTGATGGCGATCGACCCGACCCTGCGCGACGCGCTCTCTGCAGTGACCCCGGCGAGTTTGGCCCGGGCGCTGACGCGGGCCGGCGTGAAAGCGTTCAGCCCGCATGGTCTATCCGGCCGCGGCGGCAGTGCTATCGGACCTGCTTATACGGTGCGGATGATTCCGGCCCGCAACGACGCCGCAGGCGATCTGGCCGCCGCGATCGATGCGGTTCCGGAGGGCGCGGTCCTGGTGATCGATGCGGCCGGTTCCAGCCTCGCCCTGCCCTTCGGGGCGATCGTCGCGGCGCGGCTCGCCCAGCGCGGCGTGGCCGGTCTCGTCACCGACGCCGCCCTGCCGGATACGGTCGGCCTGCCGGTCTGGTCCGCTCCGGTGGGCGGAAGTGACACCCTATCGCTCGTCGGCTCACAGGAGCCCGTCTCCTGCGGCGGTGCCGCAATTTATCCGGGTGATATCATGGTCTGCGGTTCCAGCGGCATCGTTGCGCTGCCGGCAGATATCGCCGAGCGGGTTGCGCTGGAAGCCGTCGAGCAGCAGCGCCTAGACCTTTGGATCCAGCGTGAAGTGGAGAAGGGCGGGAGCCTTGCTACCCTGCTGCCCCCGGACGCCGCTGCCCTGTCCCGGTTTGAAGCCGAGGCGAAACCGATCTGAGACACGGTCGTGTTTTTCCCGCTCTCGAAGGTGGTCTATTTCCTGATCACCCCATCGAACGCCTTCATATTCTCGATTTTCGCTGGGCTCTTTCTGCTGGCGTTGACGCGCTTGCGCCGGACCGGCCTCGGTCTCGCCGGTTTCGGCGTGCTTGGACTTGTCCTTGGCGGTTTGGCGCCCCTGTCGGAGATTGCCCTGCTGCCGCTGGAGCAGCGCTTCCCGGCGTACCCGGATGACGGGCCGGCTCCGGCGGGCATCATCGTGCTCGGCGGCGGCATCGAGGCCGGATTGTCCGAAACGCGCGATCAGGTCATCGTCAACGATGCCGGCGAACGGCCGATCTACCTCGCCGATTTGGCGCGGCGCTTCCCGGCGGCCCGGCTGGTCTTCTCAGGCGGGAGCGGCTTCGTCGGCGGCGGCATCGCAGAAGCCGATATCGTCAGCCGCCACGCTGATGTTCTCGGCCTGCCTCGGACCCGGATGATCCTCGAGAACCGATCACGCAATACGCGAGAGAACGCCGCCTTTACGGCTGCGTTGGTCCTACCGAAGCCGGGCGAGCGCTGGCTGCTGATCACCTCGGCCTGGCACATGCCCCGGGCGATCGGCTGTTTCCGGGAGGCTGGCTTCACAGTCGACGCGTTCCCGGTCGATTATCGAACCCGCGGCTGGGGCGACATCGCACGCTTCCACGGTTTTGCCTCCGACGGTCTCCTTCAACTCGATCTCGCGGTGAAGGAGTGGATTGGCCTCGCGGCCTACCGGCTCGCCGGCTACACGTCGGATTGGCTGCCGGGGCCGGAGCCAGTGGCGGCGCCCGGCAACGCCAGCCGATAGATACCGCGAAAATCGTTCGGATCGACAGGCTTGCCTTTTCGCAGGATCGCAACCTGGCCGGCATGCGCCAGCCGCACCGCGACCCGCCGCACCGGCTGCATCAGCGGCCCCCACCCGTCTGGATGCGGGCCGCCCAGCGCGCGGGCGACTTCGGAGGGGCAGATCGTCTTGCCAGCCCCGCGCTCGGCCACGAGGCCAAGCAGGGTCTCCTCGATCGCCGCTTCGTCCGCCTTGGTCGTAATCATGTCCGTGCTTCCTCGGCGGGAGCCAGCAGCGGTCCCTCATGCGGGCCCTCACCGGCCTCCAGCAACGCCTTGCGGATATCCGAGGCGAACTGTCGACGCCACATGATGACGACGACGGCACTTGTCGAGGCGATGAGCACATACGGGCTCACGAACCAGCCGAGATAGGCAAGCGCGAAAAAGAAGGCGCGCTGTCCCCGGGCGAAATGCCGGCCGGCGCTGACATTCATCGCCGCAAGTCGGCGGACCGCCCGCATCATCTCGATGTCGCTGACGCCCGAGCCTTTCGGAGGCACTGCACCGAGCAAGATCGCCGCGTAATTGAACAGCCGATACGCCCAGGCGAATTTGAAAAAGGCGTAGACGAACACCACAGCGAGGCCGGCAACCTTCAATTCCCAGGTGGTGCGGTTCGCCACCGTACCGAACGGCAGCGTCGCGAACAGGTTGAGGACGTCGTCGCCGGAACGCGACAGAGTCAGCACCGAGCCCAGCGCGATCAGCGAAGTGGATGCGAAGAAGGCGGTGCCGTTCTGGAGTGAGGCGTTGATCTGCGTGTCGACCACCCGGTTCTCGCGGCCGATGATTTGCCGAGCCCAGTTCGACCGGTGAACATTCATGATCTGGCTCAGCGAGATCATGCGGCCGCGCAGGCGGCCGACCGATAGGCCATACGCGACCCAGGCAACGATGAAATACGCCAGCGCTCCAAGATCCAGGGGCGAGAAGGCGGCGCTGCCTGCAGTCAGGTCGGTCATGGAGTCGTGGCGCCAGCATTCGGAACCGGAAGCGGCCCGAGGCCATACCAGTCCCGCCCGTGCCGCAGAACCCGTCGCGCCGCCCTGCGCCCCCTCAACGTCGCAGGACCTCGAACTGGCTCGTGTCCGGCGGGTCGCCGCCCTCGCGCACGCTGATGTCGGAGACCCGCGCGCTTGGGGGGCCGGACCGGCACAGCGCAACCATCTGATCGACGACCTCCGCCGGCCCGCTGAATAGGGCCTCGACGGAACCATCGTCCTGATTACGGACGAAGCCGGACAAGCCCCGCGCACGCGCTTCGGCCTGTGTCCAGGCTCGGTAGGAGCCGCCCTGAACGCGTCCCGTGATGATGACAGAGACGGTGCGGGTCGCACTCATCGAGATCACACCGCCTAGGAAAGGCCCGCGCCGGGGCGCGGGCCGCCAAACCTCACTCGGCCGCCATCGGGCGACGCGCGTCCACACCAACCGGGGCTGAACGCTTCTCGCCCGTCCGAACGTGGGTCGAGTAGAGCATCAGGCCGGTGAAGGCGAGGCCGCCGACGATGTTGCCGAGCAGCGTCGGGATCTCGTTCCACAGCAGGTAATCCATGACGGTCAGGTGGCCGCCCATCAGGATCGCCGACGGGAACAGGAACATGTTCACGACCGAGTGCTCGAAGGTCATGAAGAAGAACACCGTGATCGGCATCCACATGGCGATCACCTTGCCGGGGACCGAGGTCGACAGCATCGCGCCGATGACACCGGTGGAGACCATCCAGTTGCACATCATGGCGCGCACGAAGAGCGTCAGCATGCCGGCCGCGCCGTACTTCTCGTAGCCGAGGGTACGCGCCTCGCCGATGCCGGCAATCGCTTTGCCGACGGCATTCGGCTCAGTTGCGAAGCCGAACGTGAAGACGATCGCCATCATCAACGCCGTGGTAAGGGCGCCGGCGAAATTCCCGAAGAACACGAGAGTCCAGTTGCGGGCGATGCCGGCCACGGTGACACCCGGGCGCTTGTCGATGAGGGCGAGTGGCGTGAGGACGCAGACGCCCGTGAAAAGATCGTAGCCCAACAGATACAGCATGGAGAAGCCGACCGGGAACAGCAGCGCCCCGACGAGCGGTTGGCCCGTGGTCTGATTGATGGTTACCGCGAAAGCTGCGGCGAGCGCCAGGATCGCGCCGGCCATGTAGGCCCGGATAAAGGTGTCTTTGGTGGCCATGAAGACCTTCGATTCACCGGCATCGACGGCCTTCTTCACGAAATCGGCGGGCGCCAGATAGGACATGCGAACCTCTCCCTCGCACGCGGCCGCCGATCGCCGTTGACCGAGGGGCACGCTGCGCAATCATCACAGCTGACTGAGGCGCATGATGGTGTCGCCGCCCCGGTCGATCGCGAGCAAGCAGGTTGCGTACCAATTGCCGAATGATCAGGCGGGCGCGCCACGCGTCCAGCGACCGAGTTCGCGGATATAGGCTGGCGGCAGTTGCGCGGCCTGGGCAGCCGCCACGACGGCTTCGAGGTAACCCGGCCGCGGCCGGCCAGATGCGGTCGACCGGCCAAGATAGATCAGGGCACGCTTGACCCCACTGGCTGTGGTCACAGGCAGCGTCGCCTTCGCGTAAAGGCCACCGGCAACGCCTTCGTAGCGGTCGAGAGCCGGGATGTCGTCGAGGGCCAGTTCCCACAGGACGCCGTGGACCACGCGGGCAGAGTCTCGCACCACCGAGGCGTAGCCCTCGCGCATGATGATGAAGCAGTATCCCGGCAGCCGCCCGCAGCCGATCAGCCGCGAGACCGGGCAACGCAGGGCCATCGCGGTGGCATCCATGTTCGCGCCGTAGGCGAAGTATAAGGGCATGCAGCGACCGTTGGTGGTCGCGCCGCTGAATTACTTCCCGGATTTCCGCTCGTCGCGCTGAATGGACCATTCGTTTGCGCGCATCGCCACGTAGGCGACGGCGATGGCCACCGCCGGGATCACGAATGTGACGAAAAGCCAGTCGGCGCTCATGGCTTGATCCCCCGCAGAATCTGCCTCGCTGTCCAATGTGGTACGAACCCGGTGCAAAGCCAGGCGAAGGCAAAGACTACGTTCTCAACGCGCTGGATAACGCCCGCGGGCCCACCGAAGCTCACTGCGACCACCGGCGTCACAAAGCCGATCACGACGAAGGAGACCGCCACGTTGTTGATGGCGGTCGCCAACAGCTTCGTCTGCTCGTCGGATGCGGCAGTCATGACGACGTGAGGGCGAAAGAACCTTCAAGCAAACTCTAGGATTACCGCGTCGACCGCAAGGCTGTCGCCTTCCTTGGCGTGGATCTTCGCGACCGTGGCGTCGCGCTCGGCGCGGAGCATGTTCTCCATCTTCATCGCCTCGACCACCGCAATCGGCTCGCCGTTCTTCACTTCCTGGCCTTCGGTGACCAGGATCTGCTTCACGAGACCCGGCATCGGGCAAAGCACCTGCTTACCCGAGCCGGCCTGCTCCTTCACGGGCATCAGCGCGGCGAGCTCGGCCTCGCGGCGGGTATAGACCCGTGCCTCGGCCGCCGCGCCGGCGTGCTGCAGGAACACGCCGTTCAGCAGGCCGCGGACCTGGATGGCGACGCGCTCGGAGCCGATCGAGCCGATCCAGACCGGCTCGCCCGGCCGCCACGCGCTCGCGACGGACAGCGAGGTGCCGCCGTCCCGGGTGACGATCAGGTCCTCGCCCTCGGGCTCGACGGTGACCGGATAGGATTGGCCGGCCAGGATCACGACGCGGTCGCGCTCGAAGGCGAACAGGCCGGGTGCGCGCATCTGCCCGGAGATCCCGCGCTTGCGCTGGTTGAGCTTGTGGTCGATCGCGGCCGCGGCGGCCATCATGCGGATCGCCACCGCGCCCGCGGGCTCGGGGGCGACGAAGCCGTTCGGGAATTC
This sequence comes from Methylobacterium sp. J-001, assembly GCF_022829565.1. Lineage (NCBI taxonomy): Bacteria > Pseudomonadati > Pseudomonadota > Alphaproteobacteria > Hyphomicrobiales > Methylobacteriaceae > Methylobacterium > Methylobacterium sp. J-001. The sequence continues at coordinate 93,647 of NZ_JAKSYN010000123.1, read as the reverse complement.
CTCGGCGATAAAGCCGGTTGAGAGATTGCCCTCTTGCCAGCGCGGATGAGCCATTAGCGCCGAGAGGAACGGGATGTTGTGGCGGATGCCGTCGATCGCGAAGGCGTCCAGCGCATCGCCCTGCGCGGCGATCGCTTCGGTGCGGGTCGGCGCCCAGGTCACCAGCTTGGCGATCATCGGATCGTAGTGGATCGCGATCTCGCCGCCTTCTTCCACGCCTGTATCGTTGCGCACGATCGCGGCGCCCTGGCGGCCCTCCTCCGGCGGCCGGTAAGTGGTGAGCCGGCCGATCGAGGGCAGGAAGTTGCGGGTCGGATCCTCGGCGTAGACGCGGCTCTCGACCGCCCAGCCGTCGAGCTTCACCTGCTCTTGCGTCAGCGGAAGCTTCTCGCCGGCCGCGACCCGGATCATCAGCTCGACGAGGTCCAGACCGGTGATCATCTCGGTGACCGGATGCTCGACTTGGAGGCGGGTATTCATCTCTAGGAAGTAGAAGGACTTGTCCTGGCCAGCCACGAACTCGACCGTGCCGGCGGAGTCGTAATTCACCGCCTTGGCGAGGGCGACGGCCTGCTCGCCCATCTTCCGGCGGGTCTCGGGATCGAGCAGCGGCGACGGCGCCTCCTCGATCACCTTTTGATTGCGGCGCTGGATCGAGCATTCGCGCTCGCCGAGATAGATCACGTTACCGTGCTTATCGCCGATCACCTGGATCTCGATATGCCGCGGATCGGTGATGAACTTCTCCACGAACACCCGGTCGTCGCCGAAGGACGAAGACGCCTCGGACTTGGCGCGGGCGAAGCCCTCCGCGACCTCGCCAGACGAATGGGCGATGCGCATGCCCTTGCCGCCGCCGCCGGCCGACGCCTTGATCATCACCGGATAGCCGATGCCGTCAGCGATCTCGACGGCGTGCTCGGGGCTCTCGATCACGCCCAGATAGCCCGGGACGGTGGAGACATTGGCGGCAGCCGCCGCCTTCTTGGACTCGATCTTGTCGCCCATGGCGGCGATGGCGCCAGGATTGGGACCGATGAACACGATGCCGGCGGCTTCCAGCGCCTTCGGGAAAGCTTCGCGCTCTGACAGGAAGCCGTAGCCGGGATGGACCGCCTGGGCGCCGGTCTGCCGGCAGGCTTCGACGATCTTCTCGATGACGAGATAAGACTGGGCAGCGGCGGCGGGGCCGATATGGACCGCCTCGTCCGCCATGGCGACGTGGACCGCATCGCGGTCGGCGTCCGAGTAGACTGCGACCGTCCTGATGCCCATCTTCCGGGCGGTCTTGATGACCCGGCAGGCGATTTCGCCCCGGTTGGCGATCAGGATCTTATCGAACATCGCTGGCGCATCGCTCTCGAGATCGCCGGATTGCACACCGGCTTGACTGTCCCGATAGATCAGTTGCGCCGAAGACGGAAGCTACGCCTTGGTCGGAGGCTCAAGCCGCCAACGCAAAGGTGACGCGCGGAGCCTGGGCCTCGCGGGTCCAGCGGTTCGCATCCAGGGCGAAGGCCATCAGGGCCTCGGCGCTGCCCTGCGCCTCGCGGACGATCTCCATGGCGATCCGGGCGTCGACCGGGCTCGGCCCGTCGCGGCCAGTGAGCGAGCCGGCGAGCCAGGCGGCGACCTCGCGGTCGATATAGCCGGTCGGGCGCAAGCCCCACACGGCGAAATCGACCACCGAGGCCACGAGGAAGTCGGCGAAGGCGTCCGAGCCGATCACCGCGCGCTCCAGGGCGATCAGCATGTCCGCCTCGTCGCGGCTCATGATCCCCTCCGGCAGGACCTCGCGCTTGAGGACCAGGAGGTCCTCGTCGCTGATCGTGCCAGTCGAAACAGCATGGTTGCAGAACTGTTGAACGGAGATCATGGTCATGGCTGCCTGCTCCTCCGACCTTTGCTGTGGTCGGTGTTTGTCCCGGTGTGATTTGAACTTACGGGACGGCACCCCTGCCGGAAGTTAACGGCAAGATCTGAACGGAAGTTCAGGTAAACACGAACCAAGCAAGCAGGCTTATTGGGACGTTGATCAGTTGCGTTACCGGACGATGACCGTGGCGCCAACGGGGACGCGGTTGAACAGGTCCACCACGTCGATGTTGCGCATGCGGATGCAGCCCGAGGAGACCGCTTGGCCGATCTTCTCCGGCTCATTGGTGCCGTGGATGCGGTAGAGCGTGTCCTTGCCGTGATCCGCAAGGTAGAGGGCGCGAGCGCCAAGGGGGTTCATCGGTCCACCCTGCATGGCGTGGACGTGGGGCCAGCGCTTGATCATTTCGGCCGGCGGGTTCCAGGCCGGCCACTCCGCCTTCCGGTCGACTGTGGCGGTGCCCGCCCAGCCATACGCCTCGTCCCCCACCGACACGCCGTAGCGGATCGCCTTGCCGTCCGGCAGCACGAGGTAGAGCTGCCGCTCCTTGGTTTCGACGACGATTGTGCCCGGAGGCTGCCCGGTCGGGTCTTCCACTTGATAGCGGGCGAAGTGGGGGTCGAACTCGGCCTCGGGGACGAGCGCCATGAACTCGGCGTCACGGGCCGAGACTTGTGGATCCGGCACGGCTTGAAAGGTGCAACTCGCGAGCAGCATGGCGCAGGCGATGACCGGAATGATGCGCATGCGGCTTTCTTCGGACAGCTTCCGGACCTTGGGCTTATGGCCTGGTCGAGACCCGTCCCGTGGAAGATTTGAGCAACTATAACCAGGACGGGCACCCCACCGTAGTCGGCGCGTTGCGCCCATGGCACATTGCCGGCTCTTGTTGCAGGCGCGCGACAGGACCGCATCCGGGAGCGACCGTCGTGACCACCCTGTACGTCAGCCATCCCGCGAGTTTCGACCACGAGGTGCCCGAGGGGCATCCGGAGCGTCCGGCGCGGATGCGGGCGATCGAGCGTGCCCTCGAAGACGAGCGCTTCGCAGGCCTCGTCCGAGTGGCCGCGCCACGGGCAGAAATTGAAGTCGCCACCCTGGCGCATCCGCGCGACTACGTAGACGCCCTGGTCGCTGCCGTCCCGGAACACGGCATGGTCGGGATCGATGCCGACACGATCCTCTCCGCTGGCAGCCTGGAGGCGACGCTGCGGGCTATCGGCGGGGCAAATCACGCCCTCGACGCGGTGATGGCCGGCGAGTGCCGGAACGCCTTCGTGGCGATGCGGCCGCCCGGCCACCACGCCGAGCGAACCCGGTCGATGGGCTTCTGCCTGTTCAACCACGCCGCCATCGCGGCCCGCTACGCCCGGGAGAAGCACGGCGCCGAGCGGGTGGCCCTGGTCGATTGGGACGTCCACCACGGCAATGGCAGCCAGGACATCTTTTGGGACGACGCCAGCGTGCTCTATGCCTCGACGCACCAGATGCCGCTGTTCCCGGGCAGCGGCGCCGCCTCCGAGCGGGGTGAGAGGGACACGATCGTCAACGTGCCGCTCCGGCCCAACGACGACGGCGCAGCGTTTCGCGAGGCGTTCGAGGCCGGCATCCTGTCGCGACTGGAGACCTTCCGGCCCGACGTGATCGTGATCTCGGCGGGGTTCGACGCCCACCGCCTCGATCCACTGGCGAACCTCCGGCTCGAGGCGGAGGATTTTGGCTGGGCGACCCGCAAGCTGATGGAGCTGGCCGAGCGCTGTGCCGGCGGTCGGATCGTCTCGGTGCTGGAGGGCGGCTACAGTCTGGAGGGGCTGTCTAAATCCGTGTCCGCCCACGTGGACGCCCTAATGGGGCGGTGACGGCGCGCGATCGAATGCGGGTTGCGGACGCCGAAATCGGCGGCATGATCGGCCGACTTGGGAACGATCGGAATCATGCTGTCGTCAAAGCGCTTCTCTCCGCCTGCGCGGAGGCATCTTCGTGAACGGGTTGCGCCTCCGGTCCGATCGGGGAGCGATCGATGACCCTCACCGGTTTTCTCACCTATGCGCTGGCGCTCGGCGTTGCCGCCGCCGTACCTGGCCCCGGCGTCGTTGCCCTGGTCGCCCGCGCGCTGAGTTCTGGCTTCCGGGCGGCCATGGCGTTCTCGGTGGGGCTGATCCTCGGGGATCTGACCTTCCTGTCCGCGGCGGTGTTCGGGCTGGCCCTGATCGCGGAAACGCTGGGCGAGGTTTTTCTGGTCGTCCGGCTCTGCGCCGGTCTTTATCTCGCCTATCTGGCTTTCCGGCTGTGGCGCTCGGCCGAGACGACCGATCGGATCGAGGACGGCCCGGCCGACCGGCCGCTGGCGAGCTTCATCGCCGGGATCACCATCACCCTGGCCAACCCCAAGACGATCGTCTTCTACCTCGCCGTGCTGCCCACTCTGGTCGATCTCCGGACCGTCACGGGCACCAACTACGCCACCCTCGTCGGCCTGACCGCGTCGGTGCTCGTGGCCGTCATGACGCCCTATGCCGCCCTGGCGGCACGGGCACGGGATTCGCTGCGGAAGCCCGTTTTTCGCGCTCGGTTGAACCGGAGCGCGGCCGCCATCATGGCCGGCGCAGCAATCTGGACCGTCGCGCGGCGCGCTTGAAGAAAAGCTAGCCCTCCAAAGGCTCGTCGCCCAAAAGCTCGATGCCGAAGCCCGACAGGCCGACATAGGAGCGGGCAGAGGTGGCGAGATTGCGGATCGAGACGATTCCGAGGTCGCGCAGGATCTGGGCGCCGAGGCCGACCTCGCGCCACTGGCGGGCGCGCACGGCCTCCGTCCCCTCCTCCTTGGTGCTCTTCAACGGGACGCCCGCGGTGCCGTCGCGCAGGTAGACCAGCACCCCGCGTCCGGCGGATGCGAAGCGTTTGAGCACCGCATCGATCTGCTTGCCGCCGCCGATCACGTCAGCGGCAACGTTGGAGCGGTGCAGCCGCACCAGCACGTCCCGGCCATCGCCGATCTCGCCCATCACGAAGGCGAATTGCTGGATCGTCTCGAACGGGGTCGAGAACGCATAGGCGGTCACCTCGCCGTGGTTGGACTGGACGGTGAAGTGCCCCACCCGCTCCACCAGCCTGTCGCGCGCTTGCCGATAGGCGATCAGGTCGGCGACTGAGACGCGCTTCAGGCCGTGCTTCTCTGAGAAGGCCTCGATCTGCGGCCCCTTCATCACGGTGCCGTCGTCGTTGGCAAGTTCGCAGATCACGCCCACCGGCGGCAATTCGGCGAGCTTGCACAGATCGACCGCGGCCTCGGTATGGCCCGAGCGCATCAGCACGCCGCCGTTGCGAGCGATCAGCGGGAAGACGTGACCGGGCCGCACGAAATCGCCGGCGCCCATGTTGCCGTTGGCCAGCGCCCGCACCGTATTGCAGCGCTGTTCCGCGGAGATGCCCGTGGTCAGCCCGTGCTTCACATCCACCGTGACCGTGAAGGCGGTGCCGAGCGGCGCATCGTTCGACGCGACCATCGGATCGAGGTGAAGCCGCCGAGCCTCGTCCTGGGTAATCGGCGCACAAACGATGCCGCAGGTGTTGCGGATGATGAACGCCATCTTCTCCGGCGTGCAGAGCGAAGCCGCGACGACAAGGTCGCCCTCATTCTCGCGATCATCATCATCGGTAACGACCACGATCTCGCCGCGGGCGAAGGCCGCGATGGTCTCTGTGACGGTGCAATGGGGCACGGATCGCTCTCTCGTCTTGCATCCCTCCAACCCCGAGGGACGGAAGGGCCTGGTTCGCGTGCTGCCGACAAGAATCCCGGTCCGGCGCATGCGAGCCTGTGAAAAGTCTGGACCCGGAGCCGTGATCGATCGCAGCGCGATCGGGCCCGGCCCCGGCGGGTCAGGCCGCTCCCACCTGCCCGCGATGGCGTAGATAGTGATCGGCCAGCACGCAGGCCATCATAGCCTCCGCAACCGGTACCGCGCGGATGCCGACGCAGGGGTCGTGGCGGCCCTTGGTGATGAGATCGACCTCAGCGCCGTGGCGGGTCACGGAGCGGCGCGGTGTCAGGATCGAGGAGGTCGGCTTCACGGCGAAGCGTACCACCACTGGCTCGCCGTTCGAGATGCCGCCGAGGATGCCGCCCGCGTGGTTGGCGAGAAAACGTGGGCGCCCGCCATTGCCGGCTCGCATCTCGTCAGCATTGTCCTCGCCGCGTAGAGCGGCGGCCGCGAATCCGTCACCGATCTCGACGCCCTTCACGGCGTTGATCGACATCATGGCGGCGGCGAGATCCGCGTCGAGCTTGCCGTAGACAGGAGCGCCGAGGCCGGGCGGTACGCCTTCGGCCACCACCTCGATCACCGCGCCGACGGACGAGCCGTCCTTGCGGATCGCGTCGAGATAGCTCTCGTAATGGCCGGCCGCTTCGGCATCCGGGCAGAAGAACGGATTGTTACTGACTTCAGCCCAGTCCCAGCGCGACCGGTCGATGGCGTGCGGCCCCATCTGGACCAGGGCTGCCCGAATGGTGATGCCCGGGATCACCTTTCGCGCCACGGCACCGGCGGCGACCCGCGCCGCGGTCTCCCGGGCGGAGGAGCGGCCGCCACCGCGATAGTCGCGGATACCGTATTTAGCGTCGTAGGTGTAGTCGGCGTGGCCCGGACGGTAACTGTCGCGGATCTCGGAATAATCCTTCGAGCGCTGATCGGTGTTCTCGATCATCAGGGCGATCGGCGTGCCGGTCGTAAATTGACGCCCGCCCGTACGATCGTCGGAGAATACCCCCGATAGGATCTTCACCTGATCGGGCTCGCGGCGCTGGGTGGTGAAACGCGATTGGCCGGGCTTGCGGCGGTCGAGCTCGGCCTGGATCTCCTCGGCCTCCAGCGCCAGCCCGGGCGGACAGCCATCCACCACGCAGCCGAGCGCGACCCCGTGGCTCTCGCCGAAGGTCGTGACGCGGAACAGGTGGCCGAACGAGTTGTGAGACATGACGAGGTCCGTCTAGCGCGGGAGCGCCGGGGGCACAAACGGTGCGGATCCGTCCTTGAACGTTCCCGGGCATCGCGCATTGCCTCGCCGCGAACCACGTGCCGCTCAAACCACGATTCCACCCCGCGCTTTGAGCGCCCGATAAGCCGAGATACCGACTGTGAGATCTGCCCGCAGGCGCCGCTCGTCCCTCAGATCCTCTAGGTCGTAGGTGAGACCAAGGATGTGTGCCGCCTCGTACCCGTCCGGTAGTTCGCCAGCGCTGCCGAGGGTGATTGATGTGTTCGGCAGCCTGTCAATGAAGTCAGACAGGCGCATCCTCAGGGCATCGCCGCTGGTGCGGAGAAAGGCTTCCGCCCGTGTCCCATGCTCGCGTATCGCCGCCACCGTCCCCTGCGCCAGCGACAGGTGGACGACCTCGCGGTGGGCCGGAAACAGGTAGACCAGATAGTAGCCGCGCGTGGCGCTGGTGGTCACAGTAGGGTCGAACACGGCGAGCCACGGCACAGCCGCCCAGTGGCTGCCGCGTCCGGAGCTGCCCTTCACCAGGAACGGGCCATCGATGGTGTCGAGGGCGCCGCGCAGCTCGTCCGGCGCGCCGCGCCGGATCACGGCTGCCAGGGGATGCCCGGCCGGCGGGTCGAGCCGGGCGAGTGGGTATTCCTCGATGATCCGGCGCAGGGCGTGGCCGAGGCTCACGCTTAGTCCGGAATCTGCGCGATGGTGGTTGGCTCAGTCTCCGGCATCTGATTGCGGCCGTGGCGGAAACTGGAGAGCGCCTCATAGGTCTTGAGCCGTGCCCGCATCAGGGAACCGAGCGGGCGATGCGCCGCGAGACTGTGGGCGGGTCGAAAGGACAGGACGTCGTCGGCGTAGCGGGTCCGAGCCTCGGATTGGGAATCCTGGGCTGGGAGAACCAGGCGCGCGACGGTACGATAGGGGCTCGCGGCCTCGTCCCATCGCTTCGAAGCATCCTCTACCGGCATGTCGTTCAAGTTGGTACAAAGCTGCACGCGGATCTCGAATACGGCCGTGTCGCCGGCAAAATAGGCCGTCACTGCGTGTCGAAACGCGTCCCGATCCTCGCCCGGATGCAAATGATCTCCGGCTAAGGCATGCTGCTTTGCGCCAACCGGAAAAGCGGCGATTTTGGCGACGTGATTGCCGTAGCGGAGCGCCGCCTGCGAATAATACGGCTCTGCCAGCGGATGCAGGGGCTCGTGGCCGAAAAAGTCGAGCAGTGGCGAACTCTCGCCGGTCACTGCTTTCACGACGGTATCGATTGCCCGGGCCGCCCCTGAGACGGCGACCTTCACAACTTCCGGCGCTTTCGTGCCGGCCTCCAACTGCTTCATGCTGCCGAGGAAACCTTTGGCGTCCGGGTTCGGAAAGACGGGGCCGGTCGCGAGCACGAAATCCTGGGTCGTCGCGCCGTGACCGGGCAGCTTCTCGCCCTCGACGCCCAAAACCTTGATCGCCATGCCCCGGTGGGTCGAGACGCTGTCCTTCAGGAGTTCGCCCGGGCCCTGTGCGAAACGCACGATCACCGGATAGGTGCCGCCCGTGGCGAACAGGCCCTGCTTCAGCTCGACCGGCAGGTCGTCCGACACCTGAAGCTCGCCGATGACTACACCGCTGACCTTGGCGTGCGAGGCGCGCACCGCGTGGCCGTAGCGGCTGGCCGTGGTCTCGCTCTCGCGGGTCATCGACGCAATGATCGCATCGATGGTGTCGTTTTCGTCCGGAGCCGGCGTCTCGATGCCGTCGTGGTAGCGCAGGTAAGTCTCGGCCAAGGTCTTTAATCCCGATCGCGTCCTATCGGGAGCCAACCGCCGGGCCATGCATCGGTTTCCGACGCGGGGATCAGGCATTCGGTCGCGCCAGCCTCCCGCCGGTCATCGGCTCACGCACCCCGGTGGTCGGCGGGAAGGTGATCGGGAGGCCCCGGAGCGAGCGCACCGCCAAATACGCGAAGGCCTGCGCCTCCAGGTAGGCCGAGGACCAGCCGATGGCGTCCGCGGTCGTGATCTCGGCGCGCAGGTGATAGTTCAGGAGCCGCACCAACTCGCCGTTGCGGGCACCGCCCCCCGCCACGATCCAGCGGGTCGGGATCTCGGGGGCGTGGTCGAGCGCCCGGGCTACAGCCCGCGCCGTAAAGGCCGTCAGCGTCGCGGCGCCGTCCTCGGTGGTGAGCTGGCCGGCAAGCTTGTGCGAGAACCAGTTCCGATCGAGGGATTTCGGCGGCCGGCGGAAGAAGAACGGGTGCATCAGCAGCCAGGCGAGCAGCGGCTCGTCGGCGCGCCCCCGGGCGGCGGTGCGGCCGCCATCGTCGAGGTTCTTGCCCTCGCGCTCCTGCATCCACTCGTCGATCAGGGCGTTGCCGGGACCGGTATCGAAAGCGATCACGCCGCCCTTGGAATCGATCAGCGTCGCGTTGGCGACGCCGCCGATATTGAGGATTCCGAACGGGCCGTCGAAGCCCGAGGCCTCGGCCAGCGCCTTGTGAAACACCGGCACAAGCGGCGCACCCTGGCCGCCGGCCTCGATATCGGCCCTGCGCAGGTCCGAGACCACCGGGATGCCGAGCCGGGTGGCCAGCGCCTGCCCGTCGCCGATCTGGATCGAGAGGCGCTGGTCCGGCCGGTGGATCACGGTCTGGCCGTGGAAGCCGATGACGTCGATCGTATCGGCGCTGAGGTTGTTCTCGACCAGAAAGCGCTCGACCGCCTCGGCATGGGCCTGGGTGACGAACGCCTCGGCCTCGGGCAAGCGCCCGGGTCGGTCGCCCGGGTGCAGCACGGATTCTGCGTCCTTCGTCGCCACCCGCAGGAGCGCTTTCTCGTCGTCGGAATAGCCGCGATAGCCGGTCGGCCCCAGAGGCTCGAGAAAGTTGTTATGGCCTCTGACGACGTGGACCCGCTCGCCGTCGGTCTCGATCAAAGCGATGTCGACGCCGTCCAGCGAGGTGCCGCTCATCAGCCCGATCGCGCGCATCATCGCCATTGTGCTCGACCCCGTGCCTTTCGGCCAACGCCCTGCTAAGAGCGCGCCGTATCCTGAACCCCAGCGCGAGCTAGCACGCAGAGCCTCGGCCTGTCGCGCCGGCTCGCGATCCGAGACCGCAGCCATGACCGCCGAGAGCTTCGCGCCGAAATCCGACTTCCTGCGGATCCTGACCGAGCGCGGCTACATTCACCAGACGTCCGACCTCGCCGGCATCAACGCCGCCGCGCTTGAAGGACGTCTGACAACCTATGTCGGCTACGATTGTACGGCGCCCTCGCTCCATGTCGGGCACCTGCTGTCGATCATGATGTTGCACTGGCTGCAGGCCACGGGGGGCAAGCCGATCGCCCTGATGGGCGGCGGCACGACCCGGGTCGGCGACCCGTCCGGCCGCGACGAGACCCGCAAGATCCTGACCGTCGAGCAGATCGACGCCAACAAGGCCGAGATCCGCAAGACCTTCGACCGGTTCCTGCGCTTCGGCGAGGGCGCGAACGACGCCGTGATGGTCGACAATGCCGAGTGGCTGACCAAGCTCAACTACATCGAGATGTTGCGCGACATAGGCCGGCACTTCTCGGTGAACCGCATGCTGTCGATGGACAGCGTCCGCCTGCGCCTGGAGCGAGACCAGGAACTCTCGTTCCTGGAATTCAACTACATGATTTTGCAGTCCTACGACTTCGTGGAACTGAACCGCCGCTACGGCTGCACCATGCAAATGGGTGGCTCGGACCAATGGGGTAACATCGTCAACGGCATCGATCTGGGCCGGCGCATGGGCACGCCCCAGCTCTACGCCCTGACCTGCCCGCTGCTGACCACGTCCTCCGGTGCCAAGATGGGCAAGACCGCCGCGGGCGCCGTCTGGCTCAACCCGGACATGCTGAAGCCGTACGATTACTGGCAGTTCTGGCGAAACACCGAGGACGCGGACGTGGCGCGATTCCTCAAGCTGTTCACGCTGCTGCCGATGGACGAGGTCGCGCGGCTCGCGGCGCTCGCCGGCTCCGAGATCAACGCGGCCAAGATGGTGCTGGCCACCGAGGCCACGGCGCTGATGCACGGCCGCGAGATCGCCGAGGCCGCCGCCGAGACCGCGCGGAAGACATTTGTCGAGGGGACTCTGGCCGCAGATCTGCCAAGCGTCACCGTGGCCGCGGCGACCCTCGAGGCCGGTCTGGGAGTGCTGACGGCCTTCGGACCGGACGTCGCCAAGCTCGTGCCATCGACCAGCGAGGCGCGACGCCAGATCAAGGGCGGCGGCCTACGAGTCAACGATGTCGCGGTGACGGACGAGAAGGCATCACTGACGCCGGCGGATCTGACCACGGACGGGGTGATTAAGCTATCCTTCGGCAAGAAGCGGCACGTTCTCCTGCGGACGGAATAGGATTCGCGGCGACGCGACGGAACAGGTTTCCAAAGGGCCCGAGGCCCTTTGGCACAATGCGAGGCGGGGAGCTCCGAGGGCAGCGGGGTTCTGCCCGGAAGCCGCACAGGATCCGAGTGCTTTCAAAGCCTGGATGGGTTCATCCGATCCTTACGGATCGAGTCCCTCCGCGGCCCGCCGCGCCGCGCGCAGCTTCTCGACCCGCGCCACGGAGAACACCGAAGCCTCGTAGAGAATCAGCATCGGCAAAGCGAGCGAGAGCTGCGAGATGACATCCGGCGGCGTCAGAACCGCGGCGACGACAAAGACAAGCACGATCGCGTAGCGGCGTTTCTCCCGCAGGAAGGCTGCGTCGATGATGCCGATCTGGCCGAGCAGGGTCAGGATCACCGGCAGCTGAAATGCGATGCCGAAGGCGAAGATCAGCGTCATGATCAGTGAGAGATATTCGTCGACCTTGGGCAGCAGCTTGATCGTCGGCTCGCCTGCGACGCCGACCTGCTGGAGCGACACCGAAAACTTGATCAGCAGCGGCATCGCTAGGAAGAAGACGACGAGTGCCCCCAGCACGAAGAAGATCGGCGTGGCCACGAGATAGGGCAGGAACGCCTTGCGCTCGTTGCGGTAGAGCCCCGGCGCCACGAAGGCGTAGATCTGCGTGGCGATCACCGGGAAGGCCAGGAACGCCGCGCCGAAGACGCTCAGCTTGATGTTGGTGAACACCTGTTCGAGGAAATGCGTCGCGATCAGCTCGGCATTCTGAACACCCACGATCGAGACATAGGGGTAGACTAGGATGTTGTAGATATCGCGCGAGAAGAAGAAACAGCAGAAGAACATCACTACGAAAGCGATCAGCGACTTGATCAGCCTTGAGCGCAATTCGATCAGGTGTTCGAGCAGCGGCGCCCGCGATGCTTCGATCTCGGCCTCGTCGGCGTCGCTCATCATCGGGCAGTGGCGCCGTTCTTCGGGTCCATGGGGGTGTCGTGCGTGGAAGGCGGCTCGGGTGGAGGCCCGTAGGGATCATCCACTGAGCCCGGAATCGGGAGCGGCGCTTCGGTCGGAGCAGTGTGCGGAACCGGATCAGCGTGCGCGGCCGGCTCAGCGGCCGGTGACGCATTCTCGATGCTCGGCGGCGCGACGGCCTCTTGCTCGGCCTTGAGCTGCGCGGTGGCGTCGGCCAGGGAGCGCGTGTCCGCGGCCGGCTTCTCCGGCCCCAGGGTTTCGGAGCCCTGCCGGGTGGCGACCCGGCCCTCGACCGCACCCTTCAGCTCGTCGCGGATGGTCTGGACAGGATTGAAGCCGGAGCTCGCGGCGCGGACGGTGTTGCGGATACCGTCGACCTCTTTGCGAACCTCGTCGAGTTCGGCCTCGCGGATCGCCTCGTTGAACTGCATCTGAAATTCGCCGGCCATGCGGCGCAGCTTCGTGGTGATCTGCCCGACGGTACGCAACGCCTTCGGGAGATCCTTCGGCCCGATGACGATGAGGGCGACGCCGCCGATCAGCATCACCTCGCCCCAACTCATGTCCAGCATGTCGTCGACGGTCCTGCTGCCTGGGGAGCCGGACCTGAGTCCGAGCCCCCGTCAGGCTCTACACCACAGCGCGCGTCCTGACAGTCTCTCAGACCGGCTTACGCTCGCCGCCCGGCAGATGGCTCGCCGGGACGGCGGTTCCGGGGCTCGTCTCGGCGGTGTGGGGGATGGTGCGGACCGGCTCGCTCGGCGGCGCGACCGGCTGGCTCGCCGAAGGCGTCTCGTCTTCGGCCATGCCCTTCTTGAACGCCTTGATGCCCTTGGCCACGTCGCCCATCAGGTCGGAGACCTTGCCGCGTCCGAACAGCAGCATGACGATGACGGCAACGATGACCCAGTGCCAGATACTCATGCTGCCCATGGCAACCTCCTGCGTGCGTCGACCTGCCTGCGCCCACCTGTGGGTGCGTGACGCCACGACCGGTTGAAGATTTCCGGGCGAACCTAGGGATCGGACCGCACGAACACAAGCAGAGGCGGGTGTAGGGGCGGTGGAAGGCCGCGGGTTGAAGCCCGGTCTATCGGAAGCCGACCTTCCGTTACCGCCGACGCGCTAGGCCGCGGTGGCAAGCGCGGCCGCGAACCGAGCTCGGGCCTCGGACACGTCGATCCCATCATCGGCCCGGTCGAGAAGCGCCAGAGCGGAGGCAGCCCTGCGGGCGGCTTCGCCCGCGAGGACGGGAGCGGCTTCGGCGACGGCGCGCATCTCGTCCATCGTGCCGTTGCAATGCAGCCCGATATCGATGCCCGCCGCGAAGGCCGCCTCGGTCCGGTCGCGGAACGTGCCGGTCAGCGCATGCATGGACAGGTCATCGGTCATCAGGAGACCGTCGAAGCCGATTGCGCCGCGGATCACATCGCGGATCACCGCGGCCGACTGGGTGGCCGGGTTCTCCGGGTCGATCGCGGTGAAGACCACGTGGGCGCTCATCGCCATCGGCAGGTCGGCGAGCGCTTGGAACGGCCGGAAATCCTGCGCGGCCAGAGCCTCGCGGGTTGCCTCTACCACGGGCAGGCCGTGATGGCTGTCGCAGGCGGCGCGGCCGTGACCGGGCACGTGCTTCATCACGGGCAGGACCCCGCCGGCCATCAGGCCCTCGGCGACGGCGCGGCCGATCTCGGCCACCGAATTAGGGTTCGAGGCATAGGCCCGGTCGCCGATGATATCGTGCGAGCCCGGGGCCGGCACGTCGAGGACGGGGGCACAATCGACGTTGATGCCGACCTCGGCCAGATCGTGCGCCATCAACCGGGCGCCGAGTCGCGCGATCGCGGTGGCGCTGCCGTTCAGGCGGCCGTAGCGCCCACCCGCCGGGTAGGCCGGCCAATGCGGCGGCCCCATGCGCTGAACCCGGCCGCCCTCCTGGTCGATCAGAATCGGCGCCGCGTCCAAATTGAGACAGTCGCGCAGCGAAGCGGTCAGGGCGCGTACCTCGTCCGGCGTGCCGATATTGCGCTTGAACAGGATGAAGCCCCAGGGCCGCACATCGCGGAAGAAAGCGGCTTCCTCGGCGGAGAGCGTCTTGCCGGCGCAGCCGAGGATCAGGGCACGGGCGGTCATTCGGGTTTCTCGGTGGCCACGCGAGTGCGGCTAGGAAAACGACGGGTCCGGCGAATCGGTGCCGGTAGAGTCGGGCGGGAACAGGGAGCCGGCAAGGCGAAACCGCACCCCCGGCCAAACTGGGACATCGTCAAAGGCTGAGTGTTGCGGGACGGACTCGTGTCCCTCCCCGCCGGCCCCTCCCGCTTCGCGCGGAGGAGGAAGCTATAGACCACCGTTATCGATGGCTCAGTTTTTCGCCACGAAGCACTGGCCACCTTCACCTTGTAGTGCCGTGCACAGGCTCGCGGCCTCGGTCTTGGCCAGCGGCCCGACGCGGACACGGAAGATCGTCTTGCCGTTGACTTCGGCCTGCCGGATCAACTCAGGTTTGCCAGCGAGCTCGCTGTACTTGGCCTGCATCTGCTTAAGCGCGGCCTTTGCCTCGGCGGCGCTGCCGCGCACGCCGAGCTGAACCGAGAAGCCGCCGACCGAGCCGGTCTTGACGGTGTCGTCGGCGGCTTCCGGCGCTTCAGTGGCCGGTGTGGACACTGAAGCGACCCGCTGCGCAGCCTTCGGCGGCGCCTTCACCGCGACGGGCTTCGGTTGGGCGGCCTCAGCCGGTGTCGATTGCGGTGATGTCTGAACCTGTTCCGGGCTGGTGACCGGCATAGACGCAGCCGCTTGACGGGTGGGCTTAGCCTTTGCCTGGGCCTGCTCGTCGGTGGGCAGAACCATGGTGGGGATCGGGGCCGGAGCGGCGTCGGCCTGAGCCTCACGCTGGACCGGCGCGGGGGGCGCCTCCGGCTTCACCGCCACCGTGCGGACCCGGCGCGGCTCGCCGAAGGCCTCGAACGGGCCGTTGCCCGGCGTGGTGCCGCTCTGCGCACCGCCGGCCGGACCAGTCCCCTGTGCCGCGCGGGCCGCTTCGGCCACGTCGATCGGCTGCTCCTCGCGGTTGACGATCTTGATCTGGCCTTCCTTCGTCTTGCCCTTTGTGTCGTAGATCTGCCGGTTCTGGTCCGGGATCTCGACACCGTCGGCAACCTTCGGGGCGACCTTGAGAGGCGTTGAGTCAGCCTGGACGACCGGTACGCCGCCACCGCTGCTCGAGCCGTGTAGACCCTTGTAAGTCAGTGCACCGGTGACGGCCACGGCGACGATCGCGATGCCGGCGCCTACAGAGGCGAGACGGCGGCGGGGGTTCACCCGCCGGAGCGAACGGCCGTCCTCGTACTCCGCTGCGGCGGAATCCTGAGCCTCCACGCCATAGGCTACGGGCTCCTCGTGCGTGTCGCGCTCGACCGAGGCGAGGTACTGGTCGAAGGCATCAGCAGGATTCGCTTTGACCGGCTCCGGGGCAAAGCTCGGCTCGACTCGAGCGTTCCAGCCGGCCTCGGGATGCGCCGCTGCGACGCCGCGCATCTCGTCGCGCGCTGCGAGCAATGCGCGGAACGGGTCGTCCTGGCCGACGATCCGCGCCAGCTCGGCCAACGGGTCGGGCTTGGCGCCACCCGCGGCGCCACGAGCTTGCTCCTGACGCAGATCGCGCGCGAGGGCGTCCAAATCGACCTGAGCGCGCGAAGCGTTCGTCATGGCAGCATCCTCACATCAGCGCCGATCACCGGCCCGATGCACATCGAGCCTATCGCATCTCGTCCGGCGCGTTCACACCGAGAACCGCGAGGCCGGCAGCGAGCGTACTCCGGAGAGCCTCGACGAGCGCCAGCCGCGCCCAGGTCGACTTTCGGTCGGTTGCATTAACAAACCGTAATTGCGGCAAGTCTTTGCCCTTGTTCCATAAAGTATGAAGGGCAGCAGCCATTTCATAGAGGTGGAACGCGATCCTGTGCGGCTCGTGCGCCACGGCCGCCGATTCCAGGACGCGGGGATACTGGGCGACCAGCCGCATCACCTCGACCTCGCCGGGATCGGTCAGGAGGTCGAAATCGGCCTCGCGCAGCAACGCTGCCGGCGAAAGGTCGGCGCCAGAGAAAGCCTCGCGCGCCTGCCGTTGCACCGAGCGGACCCGGGCATGGGCATACTGGACATAGAAGACTGGGTTGTCCTTCGACTGCTCGACAACCTTGGCGAGGTCGAAATCGAGCGTCGCGTCGTTTTTCCGGTAGAGCATCATGAACCGGATCGCGTCGCGACCGACCTCGTCGATCACATCGCGTAGGGTCACGAACTCGCCCGCCCGCTTGGACATCTTCACGGGCTCGCCCGCGCGCAACAGCCGCACCAGCTGGCAGAGCTTCACGTCCAGCGTCGCCTTGCCGTCGCTCACCGCTTTCACGGCCGCCTGCATGCGCTTGACGTAGCCGCCATGGTCGGCGCCGAGCACGTCGATCAGCTCGGTGGCGCCGGCCAGATACTTCGCGCGGTGATAGGCGATGTCCGAGGCGAAGTAGGTGTAGGAGCCGTCCGACTTGAGCAGCGGACGGTCGGTGTCGTCGCCGAATTCCTGGGTGCGGAACAGCGTCTGCTCGCGGTCCTCCCAATCCTCGGGCAGCTGTCCCTTGGGCGGCGGCAGACGGCCCTCGTAGACGAGGCCTCTCTCGCGCAACTCCTGAAGGAGCGCCTTCACGGCGCCGCTCTGAAGAAGCGTCCGTTCTGAGAAGAACACGTCGTGCCGGATGCCGATCGCCGCCAGATCGGACCGGATCATGTCCATCATCATGCCGAGCGCGATCTCGCGGACCACCGGCAGCCACGCGGCCTCCGGCTGGTCGAGGAGCGCGCGGCCATGGGTCTCCGCGAGCTTGGCGCCGACGGGCTTCAGGTAGTCGCCCGGATAGAGCCCCTCGGCGATGGTGAAGGGCTCGCCCAGAGCCTCCCGGTAGCGCTGGTAGGCCGAGCGAGCCAGCACATCGACCTGGGCGCCCGCATCGTTGATGTAATATTCCCGCGTCACCTGCCGCCCGGCCGCGACCAGGAGATTGCACAGGGCATCGCCGAACACCGCGCCGCGGCCATGACCGACATGCATCGGGCCGGTGGGATTGGCCGAGACATACTCGACGTTGATCGGCCCGCCCTGCAGCTGCGCGCGGCCGAAGTTCTTGGGATCTGCGAGTGCGCCGCGGATCACGTCGTGGAAGATTCCGGGGGCCAAGCGCAGGTTGATGAAGCCCGGGCCGGCAACGCTCGCCTCCAGGATCCGCGGATCGGTGCGCAGCTCGGCGGCCAGCGCCTCGCCGAGTGCCTTCGGGTTGGTTCGCGCCTCCTTCGCCAGGACCAAAGCTGCGTTGGTGGCGAGGTCCCCGTGGGAAGGATCGCGCGGCGGCTCGACGACGACGCGGCCGAGGTCGAGGCCCTCCGGCAGCTGGCCGGCGCGGGTCAGGGCCTCCACGGCCTTGCGCACACGCACCTCGAACAGGGCGAAGATGTTCATCGGTCTCGGTCTCGCTCGTGCGGGGGATGCTGCCGCCCGGCCGTCTCGGCCTGCGCCCGCTCGGAGCCGTCTAGCAAGGGGGCGGGAGGGTGTCACGGCGCGGCAGCGTTAGCGGGCCGCGGAGCGCCCCAAGCCGGCATTAACCGCGTCGAAAAACGATTCCACATTCGATCGAATGATGGCAGTTTATCCCCACGCGATGACTACCGACGCCCAGCAGCGCATCTTGTCTTGGCCGACGTGATTCTATGTGATCTCCCCGATCGCAAAATTCTCGATCGGGGAGATCTTCATGAAGACATTGATGATGGTGGGCGCTGCGCTCTGCGCGGTGGCTATGGCGGCGCCAAGTGCTGAAGCGCGCGGCTTCCGGGGCGGCGGCTTCCACGGCGGCTACGGCGGATATCACGGCGGCTTCGCCGGGCGTGGCGTCTACGGCCGCGGCTACGGGTATGGTCGCGGCTACGGATACCGCGGCGGCTACGGCCGCGGACTCGGTTACGGACTGGCCGGCGCCGGCATCGGGCTGGGCCTCGGCCTCGCAGCGGGAAGCCTCTATGGCGGCTATGGGGGCGGTTATGGGTATGGCTACCCCGCTGCCTATGGCGGCTACGATTACGCCTACCCGGCCGCCTATGGCGGCGGGTACGGCGGTTACGGCTCGGGCTGCTACGGCAGCTTCACCTGCGGCTGCGGCTGCTGATCGCCGAAATCCCTGGCCGGACATCAAGGTTCGGTCAGGGGCAGGCCACGGCTCGGCAGCTCCCAGTAGAGATCGGGCGTCTTCGGGTAGAGCTTGCGATGGGCCAGCACCGCGTAGGTATCGGTCATGCCGGCGA
The DNA here is from genome assembly GCF_022829565.1 of Methylobacterium sp. J-001. Classification (NCBI taxonomy): domain Bacteria; kingdom Pseudomonadati; phylum Pseudomonadota; class Alphaproteobacteria; order Hyphomicrobiales; family Methylobacteriaceae; genus Methylobacterium; species Methylobacterium sp. J-001. The sequence goes on along the minus strand of NZ_JAKSYN010000123.1, from coordinate 75,075 downwards.
TGTAGTCGGCGACTCGCCGGGCGATACGACCCTCCGGGGCGTCGGCCAACCCGGCGCTCCATTCCTCCGGCATCCGCGACGGCGCGGCCGTGAAGGCCGAAAACAGGTCGTTGACGATGGTGTCAGCCTTCCTGCGCACGGCCACCACCCCCGGGTGCCGGTACATCCGCGCCCAGAGGAAGCGCATGATCTCGGCATCGGCCTCCACGATCGCCGGCGAGAACACGATGACCGGCTCGGCGGCCTGGCGGATGTCCTCGACATTCTTCGGATCGAGCGCGGCGATGCGGCGGCCGCCCTCACGGATCACGTCCTCCACGAATCGGGTGATCACCCGCCGGGCGAGTTCGTGGATCACCCGGGACGGTTCGAGGCCCGGATGGAGACGGTCGATTTCATCCAAAAGGTCGGCCAGGAACGGGACTGCGCGCAGCTCAGGGATATCGAACAGGCCGGCCCGCAGGCCGTCGTCGAGATCGTGGGCCGCATAGGCAATGTCGTCGGCCAGCGACGCAGCCTGCGCCTCCGGGCCGGCCTGGCTCCACAGGTCGAGCGGGTTCTGCGCGTCGTATTCGAGGATCGCCGCCGGGATGCCGCGCTCGATGTAGCGCGCGGTCGGCTGCCCGTCCCGGGCGAGCAGCGGCCCGTTGTGCTTCACCAGCCCCTCCAGGGTTTCCCAGGCGAGATTGAGGCCGTCGAATCCGGCGTAGCGCCGCTCGAGCCGGGTGACGATCCGCAGGGCCTGGGCGTTGTGGTCGAACCCGCCATGGGCCGCCATGCAGGCGTCGAGGGCGTCCTCGCCGGTATGCCCGAAGCAGGTGTGCCCGAGGTCGTGGCTCAAGGCCAAGGCTTCGGCCAGATCCTCGTCGAGCCCCAGCGCGCGGGCGAGCGCCCGGGCGATCTGGCTCACCTCCAGGGTGTGGGTCAGGCGCGTGCGGTAATGGTCGCCCTCGTGATGCACGAAGACCTGTGTCTTGTGCTTCAGGCGGCGAAACGCCGTCGAATGGATGATCCGATCGCGGTCGCGCTGGAAATCGCTGCGGGTCGGCGACGACTCTTCGACAATCAGCCGTCCGCGCGTCTGCGACGGATCCGTGGCATAGGGCGCCCGCCAGCGCTCACCGTTCGGACGCACGGCGCCCGCTCTCGATCTCACGCAGCCCGATCATGACCCCTCCTCGCCCGGCGCGTTGCGGCGCGGGCCTTGAACCCATATCTTGTGGGCTGAGGCGGGCTCGGCAACGGCCGAGCGATGCCGTCCACCGAACACTTGCGTGGCCAAAGCACAAATGGCTGAGATCACCCTGACCCCCCGCGCCGCCAAGCGCATCAACGAGATCATGGGCGCGGAGCCCCCGGGCTCGTCGCTGCGCATCAGCGTCAACGGCGGCGGCTGCTCTGGATTCTCCTACGCGTTCGACATCGCCCGGTCCCGGGAAGCCCAGGACTTTGCGATCGAGCGCGACGGCGCCACCGTGATCGTCGATCCGGTCTCGCTGGAATACATGTCCGGCTCGACCATCGACTTCGTCAACGATCTGATCGGCCAGTCCTTCAAGATTGAGAACCCGTTGGCGACCGCCTCCTGCGGCTGCGGTACCTCGTTCTCGCTTTGAACGGCCGCGGCGGTCCCGCTTCCGGGGCCGTTGCGCGTCTACGACACTGGAGCCGGCTCAGGGCCCCTGCGTCGCATGTTCAATTGCTTCGACCGGTAAAACGCGGCACCCATGCGGCGACCCCGCCTGAGCCGTGATCCGGACCATCCCATGATCCATCCGAAGGCCCGATCCCGCCTCCGGTCGGCTTTGGCCGCGACCTGCGCCCTCGCCTACCTCACCGGGATGGGGTTGCCCGCCCCGCTGGCGGCCCAGGAAGGCGCCGCCGCCGTCCAGGACGTCACGGTCGCGGACGTCATGCTGCCGTTGGGTGGCACGCTGCTCCGGGCGCCGAAGCTGACGGCGAGCGGCACGCGTCTCTCCAAGGATGAACTCGCGGCGATCCTGAAGTCGGATTCCACCGAGCCCTGGGAGACCCGGCTGGCACGCCTCGACGCCGGCAGCCTGACCATTCCGGTCTTGACGTCCGAACATGCCGGCCCGGGCGACGACCGCCAGACCGTGACCTACCGTGACGTGGTCGCTCGTGATGTGAAGTCCGGCCGCGTCCGGGAACTGACCGCCGCGGGCGCGACGGTGAGCGCGGCGGCCGGCCTGAACCGCGGTAACGGGACCTACGGGCAGGTCCGTGCGACCGATCTCGACCTCGCGGCACTGAGCCGCCTCTACACGGTTCCGGGTGACGGCAAGGGGCCGGTGCAGCGGGTCTACGGCACGATCCAAGTCGCGGATGTGATTTATTCGGACGCCCGCGGCACCACTGTGAAGATCGCGCGCCTGGACGGCCGCGATCTCGGCGGCCGGCAGGTTCCGGACGGCTGGAACGGCGCCTTCGAGATCGTCGCCGCGGGCTTCCAGCCGCCTCACGACCGGCGGACCTTCGCGGCGGCCGCAGCCGACCTGATCGAGGCGACCGCCCTCGGGAGCCTCGACTTGCAGGGTCTGAGCGTCAGCAATGCCGATCCGCAAGGGCCTGTCCTGTTCGAGATTGGACGGGCGACCTACGCCACCGGCCCGGATTCCGGCACGGTTCTAGAGAACATAACCGTGTCGCGCGGCAGCCTGCGCGCGCATCTCGGGCGCCTCGCGCTCGCCAACGTCTCACTGGCGCCGACGATCGCGGCCTTGCGCAGTTTCGCTGCCGAACCCGAGCCCCGGCCCGGCTTCAGTGATGCCGAGATGCGCCGCCTGACGCCGGCCCTGGGCGGCCTGACCCTGGCCGATCTCAGCATCGACCTGCCATCCGACGCCGAGCTTCCGAAGCCCCCGCCGCAGGATCCGCGCCCAGCCCCCCGTGCGGCTGCGCCCGGCAAGCCGTCCCAGGCCAAGCCCGCGGACGCCAGGGCACCGGACCCCAAGCCCGGCGACCCGCTCGCGGTCACGATCACGGCGGCCCCCACCCGCCGGGTCGCCCTGCGCGAGGCCGCCTTGTCGTTCGGGCCGCCGCAGGACGGCGTGCCGAGCGCCAGCCGCCTTACCCTCTCGGGCCTGAGCCTGCCCGCCGATCTCGTGGCCGGTGCGCCAATCGTCGGCGCGCTGCCGGCCTACGGCTACCGGGACCTCGATCTCGACGTGGTGGCCGACGCGGCGCTGGACGGGAAGGCACGCGACCTGTCCCTGCGCGATGTCACGATCTCGGGCCGCGATATCGGAACGGTCCGGCTTGCCGGCACGCTGGGCGGCATCGGACCGGAACTGTTCAGTGGCACCCTGCCGGCCACGACGATGGTGATGTTCACCGGCAGTGCGAAGAGTCTTGACCTCACGATCGAAAATGCGGGTCTGTTCGAACGCTTCCTCGCAGCCCAGTCGAAGGACCTGAGCCTCAAGCCCGATGAATTGCGCAAGGAATACGTGACCGCCAGCCTGCTCGGCGTCCCCGTGATCCTCGGCAACACCGCAGCCGCCAAAGGTATCGGTGCAGCGATGGGCCAGTTCGTGATGAAGCCCGGCAAGCTCGTCCTGCACGCCAAGTCCAAGGAGCCCGCCGGCATCGGCTTCATCGATATCGGCGCGGCCCGCTCGCCGGCAGCCCTGCTCGATCGGATCGACGTCGAAGCCAAGGCGAATTGAGCCCTCGAAAAGAGCCGCCTGCTCCCGGTGAGGAGGCGCAGGCTATTCTGAGATGATTCCTGGATGCTGCGCTGCCAGCGCGGCCCGGGTCGCCTCGGCCCAGGCGCGGTCGCGCTGCCCGCGCGGGCGGTCGAGGGTCACATCTGCCATGAGGGTCGCGGGTCGCTTCGAGACCAGCAGCAGCCGGTCGGCGATGCCGATCGCCTCAGTGACGTTGTGGGTCACCATCAGGACGCTCATCCCGGCGGCGTCGACCGTGTCGACCACCAGCCCGCGCAGCTCGGCGGCGGCGGTATCGTCCAGGGAGACGAAGGGCTCGTCGAGCACCAGCACCCGGGGTGCGTCGGCAAGCGCGCGGGCGAGCGCCACCCGCCGCTGCATCCCGAGCGACAGGGCCTTCGGGTAGCTGCCGCGCCAAGGCGTGAGGCCGAGCTGGGCGAACAGGCCGTCGAGATCGCGTCCGCGCCGCGACCGCGGCAGCCCCAGCCGAACATTGTGCTCGACACTGCGCCAGGGCAGCAGCCGCGGCTCCTGGAACACCATGCCGGCGTGATCGGCGCCGGAGACCCGGCCCTCGAAATCCGTGTCAAGGCCGAGCAGGATCCGCAGGGTCGTAGTCTTGCCGGCACCGGACGGCCCGATCAGGCAGACGATCTCGCCGGCCCCGACGCCGAAGCTGAGATCGCGGACCGCCTCCACCGGCTCGGCGCCCTTGGACCGATACCGCTTGGCGGCGATCGCGATCTGGAGAACCGGTTCAGCGCCAGCGGCGGACATGGGCTTCGAGCCGCTGCAGGAGGAGGACGTCGATGCCGATCATCACGGTCATGAACACGAGGCTGTAGCCGATGATCGCCGCCACGTCGGTGCTCTGGACGAAGTAGTAGTTGATCGCGAAGCCGACCCCGTCGGGGCGTCCGAGCAGCTCGACCACCAGGACGATCTTCCAGGCGAGCGACAGGCCGGAGCGCGCCGCCGTGACCACGTAGGGCTGGAGCTGCGGCACCAGCACGTCCAGCACCCAGGTGCGCCGGTCGAACCGGTAGGCGCGGGCCATCTCGTCGAGGCCGGGATCGAGATTGCGCGCGCCCTCGCGCACGATCACCGCGACGTTCGGCAGCTTGTTGAGCACCACCGCCAGGATGGCGGCGGTCTCGGTCAGCCCGACCCAGACATAGGCGAGCACGGTGATCACCAGGGCCGGCGTGTTGAGCAGGACGAGGAGCGGCGTGTCGAGGGTCAGGTCGGCGGCCTTCGAGCGACCGAGGGCGACGCCCAGCAGGATGCCCAGCACCATCGCCACCGCGAAGGAGATCGCCACCCGCAGCAGTGTGATCCCGACATTGTGAGCGAGGTCACCGCGCTCGGCCTCCTGGATGATGAAGCGCAGCACCGCCATCGGGGCCGGCAACAGGCGCGACCCGGCCTCCAGCGCGGCGAACTGCCAAGCGGCGATGAGCACGGCCAGGGACGCGATCCGGGTCAGCGCGCCCATGCGGTCCCGGCGATCCCCGAAGCAGCGACCGGCCTGACGGGTCGCTCAGCCATTGCGGCCGCTGTCGTAGTAGAGATCCGGCGGCAGACCATCGCCCTTGCCCACCAGCCGGGTGCCGCCGAGGCGGGACATCACGGCGTAGAGCTTCTCGGCATCGACGCGCTCCGCCGCCACCGGGCGGCGCGGGATGCCGGCCAGGAAGTCGCGCTTCAGCGCCTCGAAAGTCGCGTCGTTCTCGGCCGCCATCAGCGGGCGCACGATCTCCCAGGCGCTGGGATCGGCCGCCAGCATCTCCTTGGCGGCGCGGGACGCCCGTGCGAACCCGGCCACCGCCTCGGGCTTCTCCTTCACGGTAGCGTCCTGGAACAGGTAGCCGATCAGGGAGACGTCACCCGCGACGCCCAGCGCGTGCATGATGTCCTCGGCGCCGACCAGCCGGCGGAAGCCCTTGGCCTCAAGCCGGGCACAATAGGTCCAGTAGGTCAGCGCCGCGTCGAGGGCGCCCTGCTCCAGTTTCAGAGTGATCAACGGCGGCGCGCCGTAGGCGATCTCGGCTGCGTGCTCCAGGTCGATACCGGCGGCGTCCTTGGCCTGCGCCCGCAGGAGCAGCCAGTTCTTGTCGAGCGGGCCGCCGGCGACGCCGAAGCGCTTGCCGTCGAGGTCTTTCAGGCTCTTGATGGGGCTGTCGGCCGGCACCATCACGGCGCCCTCCGAGGTCGAGTACGGGATGAAGCGCACCGCCTGGCCGTCGTTGCCCAGCCGCGCTGCCCAGAGCAGGTCGCCGATGATCGTGTCGACCTGGCCGCCGATGAAGCTGATCCGCGCCGCGTCGTTGCCGGCGAGCTTGACCGCGTCGAGCTGGAAGCCGTTGGCGGTATCTAGGCCGCGGGCCTTGATCACCGCCGCTTCCCAGGTCGAGGTGCCGAACGGCAGGCTCCCGAGGCGGATCACCGGCACGTCCGCCCGCGCTGCCCGCAGGCCGAGGCCGCCGAGCAGGCCGCCGGCGAGCATTGCGCGCCGTGACAGCATCACGCCTTCTCCCATCGTATTGCGCGGTCTTCGAAGACAGCAGACTTGGGCGTGGACTTGTCCTGACGCCATTGGAAAAAGGTCATAGGGCTCGCGCGACACGCCGTCCACCGTGCCGGATGCCGCTGCGCGCTTGCGTGCCGCCGGCTGCGCGGGCACCCTCGCCTTCCGATACCAAGACGAAGGGGACGAGGCGAATGAGCGAGCGGCGCGAGGGCGTTCTGGACGAGGCGGCGGTGGAGGCGCGGCTGAAAGCCGAGCTGCCGCAATGGCGGCTGGAGGAGGGCTGGATCCGCCGCACCTACAAGACGGCGGGCTGGAAAGGTACGCTCATGGTGATCAACACGGTCGGCCACCTCGCCGAGGCCGCCTGGCATCACCCCGATATCACCGCTTCCTATGCCTGGGTCGAGGTCAGGCTGATGAACCACGCGGCCAAGGGCATCACCGAGAAGGATTTCGCCCTCGCCAAGAAGATCGAGGAGGTCGTGGCCTGGCAGCCGGCCCTGGAGGGCCAGGGTCTGGACGGCACGCCGTCCGATCCGCGCTTCGCCTATATCAAGTACGACACGTAGCGGCGCCCTGCTCCGCGCGGTCACTGCGGCTCCTTCACCCGGCGGCATTCGGTCTTGAGGTAGGCAGACTTGCCGATCTCCTCGCGTCGTTCGGTGCGGGCGATGATCTCCTGCCAGCCGGTGGCACAGCCGAGCTCGTTGGCCACGCGGACCTTGCGCACCTCCAGCGCCTCGGCATCGGTGCAGGCCTCCTGGGCGAGACCGTTGGCGCAGACCAGGACGACGGCGATGAAGGCGTTCATGCGGGCGGAGTTCCTCGGTTCTGGTCTCGCTTACGCGCGAGGACAGCCGGGAGTTTCGGCCTGCGGCACGACGTGCCCGATGCGAGGAATCACGGTCGGCCCGCCCTGAGGGGGCGGAGGGGCGGGCCGACCGCTCTTCGCAGCGTGGAACCACGCTGCGATCGGTGTCGCCGGTCGCTCAGGCGGGCTGCGCCGGAACCGGGTCACGGCTCTCCGGACGGATCCGGTAGCAGCCGACGTAGAGCGCAGGCAGGAACAGCAGCGTCAGGAACGTTGCCGCCAGGATGCCGCCGATCATGGCGAAGGCCATGGGTCCCCAAAATACCTCGCGGGCGATCGGGATCAGGCCGAGGCTCGCTGCGGCGGCTGTGAGCAGGATCGGCCGCATCCGATGGTGGGTCGCCTCGTAGACCGCATCCCAGGGCGCCATGCCCTCGGCCCGGAACTCCTCGATCTGGCTCACCAGGATCACCGCGTTGCGGATGATGATCCCGATCAGGGCCAGGATGCCGAGGATGGCAACGAAGCCCATCGGCTTGTCGAACAGCAGCAGGGCCGGGACGACGCCGATCAGCCCGAGGGGCGCCACCGTGAAGACGAGGAGCATCCGGCCGACGCTCTGGAGCTGGACCATGAGGAGAAGCGCCATCGTGAGCAGCATCACCGGCACCACCGCGGCGATCGGGCCTTGACCCTTGGCCGATTCCTCGACGGCGCCGCCGGTCTCCAGAGTGTAGCCCTCGGGAAGCGCCTTGGCGAACGCGTCGATCCCCGGCTGCAGGGCGGTCACGATGGTGGCGGGCTGGGTGGTGTCGCGGATCGTGGCACGCACCGTCACCGTCGCAAGCCGGTTGCGCCGCCAGACGATCGGCTGCTCGAGGTCGTAGCCGATCTTCGCAAAGGAAAGCAGCGGCACCACCGAACCGTTGGCCAGGCCGACCTGCAGGGATTGCAGGGTATCGAGCGACGAGCGCTCGACGGCCCGCGCCCGCCCGACGACGTTCACGAGGTAGATCGAGTCCCGCACCTGCGTGATCGCCTGGCCGCCCTCGATCCCGTTGAGGATGCCGGCGATGTCCTGGCTGGTCACACCGAGCTGGCGTGCCTTGTCCTGAAGGATCTCGACCCGCAGGACCTTCCCGGGCTCGTTCCAGTCGAAGGTTGGCACGTCGAGCCGGCGGTCCGTGGCAACCACGTTGGCGAGGTCGAGGGCGAGGCGGCGGACCGTTTCCATGTTCGCGCCGCTCAGCCGGTACTGGACCGGTCGGCCCACCGGCGGCCCGAGGCTCAAAGGCTGGACCAACACGTCCGTGCCGACGAAGTCGCGCTTTCCGATCGCCTGGAGTCGGGCCATGACCTGGTCGCGAACCTCGAGAGACTTCGTGACGACGACGATCTGGCCGTAGAACGCGTTGGAGAGCTGCTGGTCGAGGGGGAGGTAGAAGCGCACCGCGCCCTGGCCGACATAGGAAGACCAGCTCGCCACGTCCGGGTCGTCCTTCAGCTTGGCCTCGAACCGGTCCATCTGCGCCTTGGTCTCGGCGATGGTGGCGTTCTGTGGCAGCGTCAGGTCGACCAGCACCTCCGAGCGATCGGACGACGGGAAGAACTGTTGCTGGACGTGGCCCATGCCGACGATCGCCGCCGCCATCAGGGCGAGGCAGAGCGCGACCGTTGTCCAGCGCCAGGCCATGGCGACTTTAAGCACCGCCAGGAACATCCGGGTGAGAAACCCGCGCTTCTCGGCATGGTGCTTCACGGTCTTCGGCAGCAGCGTGACGCCGATCAGGGGCGCGAACAGCACGGCCACCACCCAGGAGACCAACAGCGAGGCGGCCAGCACCACAAACAGCGAGTAGGTGTACTCGCCCGCTCCCGAGCCGTTGAAGCCGATCGGCAGGAAGCCCGCCACCGTCACCAGGGTACCGGTGAGCATGGGGAAGGCCGTCGAGGTGTAGGCGAAGGTCGCCGCCTTCCGGAGCGTGTCGCCCTGCTCCAGCCGCGCGACCATCATCTCGACCGTGATCATGGCGTCATCGACCAGCAGGCCGAGCGCGATGATCAGAGCACCGAGCGAAATGCGCTGCAGCGTCACGTCCATCATCTGCATGACAACGAAGACGATCGCCAGCACGAGGGGGATCGAGACCGAGACCACCAACCCAGCCCGAACGCCGAGGCTCACGAAGCTGACGGCGAGCACGATCACGACGGCCTCAACCAGCGCTTCGGTGAATCCGCCGACCGCGTGCTCGACCTGCTTGGGCTGGTCCGAGATCAAGTGGACGCCCACGCCCACCGGAAGCGTCGCCTCGATCCGCCGCATCTGATCCTTCAGGGCCTCGCCGAAATGCAGCAGGTTGGCGCCCGGCCGCATGGCGATGGCGAGGCCGATGGCGGGCTCGCCGTTGACCCGGAACATCGGGGCGGGCGGATCCTCGTAGCCGCGGCTGATCTCGGCGATGTCGGCGAGCCGGAAGAAGCGGTCGTTGACCCGCAGGTTCACGTCCTGAAGCGAGGCTTCCGAGGTGAAGGAGCCGCTCACCCGCAGGGAGACGCGCTCCGGCCCGGCCTGCACCACCCCGGAGGCGGAGACGGCGTTCTGCGCCTGAAGTGCCTTGATCAACGCCTGGAAGTCGATCCCGTAGCCCGCGAGCTTGCGGGTCGAGAAGTCGAGATAGATCGTCTCGGCCTGAGTGCCGATCAACTGGGTCTTGCCGATGTCGGGCACCCGCAGGACCTCGGTGCGCACGCGCTCGACGTAGTCGCGCAGCTGCCGGTATGTCAGGCCGTCGGCGGTGAAGGCGTAGATGTTGCCGTAGACGTCGCCGAACTCGTCATTGAAGAACGGGCCCTGCACGCCGTCCGGGAACTGGCCCTTGATGTCGCCGAGGCGCTTGCGGACCTGGTAGAAAGCCGGCTGCACGTCGGATTTCTTCAGCGTATCGCGGAACTGCACGAACACCGTCGATGAGCCCGGCGTCGTGTAACTGCGAACATAGTCCAGGCCGTTGAGCTGCTGCAGCTCCTTCTCGACGCGGTCCGTGACCTGATCGATCGTGTCCCTGATCGTGGCACCCGGCCATGTCGTCTGGACGACCACGGTCTTGATCGTGAACGGTGGGTCTTCCTCGCGGCCGAGGCGGCTATAGGCCATCACGCCCGCCACCAGCGAGACCGCCATCAGGAACCAGACGAACGAGCGATGCCCGAGCGCCCAATCGGAGAGATTGAAATCCTTCACGGGAAGCCCTCCTCCGACCGGCTCAACGGGCGTCGTCGGTCAGGCGCACAGCCTGGCCTTCGCGCAGGGTGTGGACGCCTGCCACGACGATCCGCTCGCCCGGCGCGAGACCCGCGCTGATGGCGATGCGCCCGCCCTCGTCTCCCTCCGGGGCGGAGGCCGGCGTCACGTCGCGGCGCACCACCGACTTGCCGTCCGCGGCGACGATCCAGATCGAGCGGCGCTCGCCGTCTTGGAGCAGCGCGGAGTCCGGCAGGAGGAAGCGGCGCGGGACCTTGCGCATCAGCGACACATCGATGGTCGCTCCGAGCCGGAAGGCGGGTCCGGGATCCTCCAGGGTGATGCGAATGCGCCGGGAGCGCGTCCCGGCCTCGGCAAGCGGCGCGATCTCACGGACGCGGCCCCTGGCCGTCAGTTCGGGCGCGCTCTGGAGCGCCACCGTGAACACTCCGTCCGCCGGCAGGGCGCCGACATACTGCTCCGGGATATCGACCACCGCTTCGCGGATCTCCGGCCGTGCGACGGTGACGACCCCCTGGCCGGCGCTCAGCACCTGTCCGATCTCGGCGAGGCGCTGGGTGACGACACCGTCGAACTCGGCCTTCAGCTCGGTATAGCCCATCTGATCCCGGGCCTTCTGAAGGCTCGCTGCGGCCTGATCGAGCCGCGCCCGGGCGGTGTCACGCTTGGCCACCGCCTGATCGAGAGTGGATTGCGAGACGTTGTTCCCCGCCATGAGACGCCGGGCGCGCACCTCGGCGGCCTCTGCATTCTCGTTCTGTGCTCGCGCATCGGCGAGATCGGCTTCGGCCCGGGTCAGGTCGAAGCGCGTCACCACGGTGTCCAGGGCGGCCAGGCGCTGACCCTTCTTGACGATGTCGCCGACGGTCACGTCGCGCGCCACCATCCGGCCAGGAATCTGAAAGCCGAGTTGCGACTGGTAGCGGGGCTCGATCGTGCCTGCGAAGGGGCCGAACGCGATGCTGTCGCTGGGCACGGCCACCTGCGTCAGGACCGGTCGCACGGGGGCTGTCGCTTCCTTGGGCGCATCGCCATGGCCGTCGCAGCCGCCGAGTGCGAGCGCGAGTGTCGTGCTCGCCAGAACCGCACGCGCCCTCATGGGTTGCCTCCAACGAGGGCGGCGGCAACCTCCTGCCCCGGACGCAAAAATTGGATTCCCGCAATGACGACGCGCTCGCCCGGCTCGACGCCGCTCTTCAAGGCGATGACGTCTGGCCCGTACCGGTCGATTTCGACGGTGCGGACCGATACGGTCCGGCGTCCGGCATCATAAACCCAGACCGCCGGGTGACCGTCGTAGCGATACAGTGCCGACCAGGGCAGGATCACCGCTTCGTGCGGCGCGAAGCGCCCGTGGCCGATGACGACGGCGCCGAGCCCCATGGCCGGGGGCGTCTGCTCCAGGCCAATCTTGACCCGGACCGTGCCGCTCGACGCATCCACCGTCGGCGAGACCTCGCGCACGGTTCCGCGCGCCGTGATCGCCGGATTCGCTTGCAGCGAGACGGTGATGGTCTTGTCGCCCGGTGGTCGCGCGGTCAGCGATTCGTAGACGTTGAAAACCGCGTCCCGCGGCCCGTCCTGGGCGAGCACCAGAACGGTCTGGCCAGCTTGGACCACTTGGCCGACCTCGACGCTGCGGCTCGTGACGATCCCGGACACGCCGGCCCGCAACTCCGTATAGGAGAACTGCTCCTGAGCTGTTCCGATTGCCGCCTTGGCCGAATCGACCGCGGCCTGGGTGGTGCGCAGCTCCTGCTCGGCATTGTCGTAGCTTGGCCGCGTCGTGTAGCCACCTGCCAGCAGCTGCTTCTGGCGCTCGAAGGCCATCTTTGCCTGGGTCAGCAGCGCTTCAGCGGAGGCCAGGGCGGCCTTGGCGGTGTCGAGATTGGCCCGCTGGGTCAGCGGCTCCAATACGGCCAGGACCTGATCGGCCGCGATGTGATCGCCGACCTCGACCCGGCGCTCGGCGACCTTGCCGTTCGTGCGGAACGAGACGTTGACCTGCGCCTGAGCCTGGATGTCGCCGGTGAGCACGACCTCGGCGGCAACCGGCGTGCGCCGGGCCTCGACCACGCGGACGCGTGCCAGAGCCGTGTCCGGCGCCACCGCGGGTTCGGCGCCCCGGGCCGCCGATGTGAGGGTGATCGTCGCCAGCACCACGGCTGTGTATCGATGAGCGGTCATGCGGATCTTGCGGTCGACCATCGCGGCGGAGTGGGATCCGGCCACGTGACGCGTTCCTACTTCATCGCTTACATACCGTCCAGTCGGTTTCTAGAACGGTGACCCATGCGCGTGAAACGGCAGCGGCTGGCGGAACGGCCGGAGATCATTCTGGAGGCGGCCGACGCGGTCCTGCGCAAGGGGGGGGCACGGGCGCTGACCATCGACGCCGTTGCGACCGAGGCAGGTCTCAGCAAGGGCGGGGTGCTGCATCACTACGCCTCCAAGGACGCGCTGATCCTGGCCCTCGTGGCGCGAAAGCTCTCGGAGCTGCGCACGGAGATCGCCGCCTGCGAGGCCGAGATCCCGCCCGGACCGGCGCAGCTGCCGATGGCCATGGTGGCGCATGTCCGGTCGCATTATTGCGACGACGAAGAATCGTCCCGCGCGCTGCTCCTGGCCTCGGTCGAGTCGCCCGAGGCCCTGAACGATTACCGGGCCTTCGTCGCCGACCAGCTCGACCGGCTCGCGGCGATGAACAGCGCCTGCCCTGGAGAGGGCTCCGTCCTGTTCTTCGCGATCCTGGGCGTTATCATGGGCCGGACCCTTGGCTTCCACCAGCTCGACGTGGACGCGCTGGAGCCGATGTTCGAGGCGCTGGAGCGCATGGCCCGGAAATCCGAAGCTTGACCCCGCTGGACGGGCCACGGAACGCGTGGAGCTGGCGGTCTTTGCCGACGAACACACAGAAATTCGCGTGCAGTGCCAAGCTCGAACCGCAATCCTCCGCAATGGCAGGTTCGCTCGCGACGATGTAGGCGCACCTGAAGATTCCGCCGCCCGGTAAAAACCGCGATGCTGTCTTTACCGGTCCGCCGAAACGACTATGCGAGACGAGCGTCCTCACCCTGTTGCGTCGCTGAGCGGTTAGGCCGTTGCATACCGAAGACGAATCTCGGAACGACAACACCGGATCGTCAGGTGCCCATGAGTCCTTGGGTTGCACGAGCGCGTTGATGGCCGTCCCGTTACTCACCGCCAGCGTAGCGTCATGAACGAACACGCCGCGATTCCGTCTGCCGACGACCTGCGCAGCGCCCTCGCCCGCACGCTCTACGAATACGACGGAACCGAGAACGCCGATCATCCGGCCTGGGATGGAGATGCGCTGGATATGCACCATCCGGGCTTGCGCGAGCGCTATCTGCAACGCGCTGACGCCCTTGCCGCCGGTCCCCTCGCCGGCCTGATCACGGATCTGAACGACCGGAATGCGCGCGACGAGGAGTTGCGCGTGCTGCGTCGGCAGCGCATGGCGCCCGAACGTGAGCGCGAGCTCCTAGAGGCGAACAACCGCGTGCTCGCGCGGGTTCATGCTGCGGAAGCGGCCCAGGAGGCTGCCGAGGCTGCCCTGTCCGTGGCGCAGCGAGAGCGAGACGTTTCCCGGGAGGCGGAGGCGTTCTGGCAGCGTTTCGCGTTTGATGCCGATGAATTGGCGACCCGCCGCCTAATCGAGCAGACTCATGCCCGGGCGGAAGCCGAACGCACCGCGATCCGCGAGCGCTGCCGGCGGGAACGGGCTGAGAGCGCCTTGCGCCTCTTCGCCGACCGGGCCGAGGTGATGCCCAAGGAGGGTTGGGCGTCGGAACTGACCAAGGCCAATCGCGACATCCCGCTCTGGTGGTTTCACGCCGCCCGGGTCGCGCTGGAATCACACAACCCGCAGATCGGCCCCGAGCCGGAGAACCCGTAAGCCCGTCGCTGTGCGGCCCATCTCAGCCGCACCAAAATTGAGTCGAACCAACCGTCAGGCCGCGGCCGGCCGCGCCACCTCCGCCGGCGGCTCGCGGAACAGGGCCGTACAGCCGGAGCCGCGGTGCATGCTGAGGATCGAGGCCCGATCGATTTCCGGATGTGCCTTCAGTACCTTCTGCACGCAACACAGGACGCGATCGTACTGCGCGGCGTCGAAATTCGGCTCGAGCAGGCTGACGGCGATGTACGTCTCGACCACGAGCACACGCTCCGCCCGGTCGCGATCGACATCGACGGCAATCCAGGACGACTTGATCAGGCTGGTGCTGGCGAGCATGGGCGTTCCTCGTTCAGCGTTGTTACGCAATCGACCACGGCGCGGCCGATCGATTTTGGCGGAATGATGAACCGCCTTGAGACGTATGCCAAGGGGGCGACGTCCGGTTCCCACGTTGCACTTGTGCGATCGCGTTGAGACTTGAAACTCTTGGGTCTAAGCACAGACGTTCTACCCTACCTTCGCGTGTGCTTCTTTCTACTCGCCTCGCGCAGATGGCATGTGGTATACAAGCAGGAAGGCCCGCCAGACCGGGCTAGCGTGACGGAACCGCGATTCGACGGGACCGCGCATCGGGAGGGAGTGTCGGCATGGTCCGTCCGAAGACACCAGGCGCGTGTTTCCAGAATCGCCGCGCAGCCTCCGCGACGACACGGCGGTCGTGAGACGGGTCTGAACCCCGTCCCGCCGCCGCATCCCGAAACCCGACCCGAGATCCGAGACCGATCATGAGCAAGGCCCTCGAAGGCGTCCGCATCCTGGACTTCACCCACGTTCAATCCGGCCCGACCTGTACCCAGCTCCTCGCCTGGTTCGGGGCCGACGTGATCAAGGTCGAGCGGCCGGGGGTCGGCGACGCCACCCGCCAGCAGCTGCAGGATCTCCCGGATGTGGACAGCCTGTATTTCACGATGCTGAACCACAACAAGCGCTCGCTCACGCTCGATTCGAAAAACCCGAAGGGCAAGGAAGTGCTCTGGCGTCTGATCGAGGAATGCGACGTCCTCGTCGAGAATTTTGCGCCCGGGGCGCTGGCCCGGATGGGTCTGACCTGGGAGAAGATCCACGCCAAGAACCCGCGCATGATCCTCGCCTCGGTCAAAGGCTTCGGGCCGGGCCGCTACGAGGAGTGCAAGGTCTACGAGAACGTCGCGCAATGCGCCGGCGGCTCGGCCTCCACAACCGGGTTCCGGGACGGCATCCCGATGGTGACCGGCGCCCAGATCGGCGATTCCGGCACCGGCCTGCACCTCGCGCTCGGCATCGTCACGGCGCTCTACCACCGGACCCAGACTGGCCTCGGCCAGAAGGTCGACTGCGCCATGCAGGACGGCGTGCTCAACCTGTGCCGGGTGAAGCTGCGCGATCAGCAGCGCCTCGAGCACGGTCCGCTTAAGGAATACAGCCAGTTCGGCGAGGGCATCCCGTTCGGCGACGCAACCCCGCGGGCTGGCAACGATTCCGGCGGCGGCCAGCCGGGCCGGATCCTGCGCTGCAAGGGCTGGGAGCAGGACCCGAACGCCTACATCTACGTGATCACGCAGGCTGCGGTCTGGGACCCGATCTGCGACATCATCGGCGAGCCGGGCTGGAAGACCGACCCGAACTACGCCTCCCCGAAGGCGCGCCTGCCGCATCTCAACGAGATCTTCACGCGCATCGAAGCCTGGACGATGAAGATGTCCAAGTTCGAGGCCATGGACATCCTCAACGGCCACGACATCCCGTGCGGCCCGATCCTGTCCATGAAAGAGATCGCCGCCGACGAGGCTCTGCGCGCGACCGGCACCATTGTCGAGGTCGATCATCCGACCCGCGGCCGCTACCTGTCGGTGGGCAACCCGATCAAGCTGTCGGCCAGCCCGACCGAGGTGGTGCGCTCGCCCCTACTCGGCGAGCACAACGATGAGATTCTCCGCGACGTGCTGAAATACTCGGCCGAAGAGGTCGAGGAGATCGCCGGGTCCGGCGCCATCGGCGGCGTGCAGAAGATCGCCGCGGAATGAGAACGGCCGGCGATCCCGGGCCATTCGCCCGGGATCGCCGCCCAGCGGCACGCCACCATCATCACATTCGAAAAAACTCCCGCCCCGTGTCGGGGCCGGACGACGCCAGGGATTTCCCATGCGCATCGCCGTCATCGGTCAGCAGGATTTCGGCAAGGCCGTCCTGGAAGCCTTCTTGAAGCGCGGGGACACCGTCGCGGGCGTCTTCTGCGCGCCTGAGAAGCCCGGGGCCAAGCCCGACGTGCTCAAGACCGCGGCACTGGAAAAGGACCTGCCTGTCTTCCAGTTCCCAAGCCTGAAGAGCCCGGAGGCCGAGGCGGCGATGCGCGGCCTCGACGCCGATATCGGCATCATGGCCTACGTGCTGCAATTCGCGCCGCAGAGCTTCGTCACCATCCCGAAGCACGGCACGATCCAGTACCACCCGAGCCTGTTGCCGCGCTATCGCGGCCCATCCTCGATCAACTGGCCGATCGCCAAGGGCGACCTGCAGACCGGGCTCACGATCTTCCGCCCCACCGACGGCCTCGATGAGGGGCCGGTGATCCTGCAGAAGACCTGCGAGATCGGCGGCGACGCGACGCTCGGCGACATCTACTTCAACAACCTGTTCCCGATGGGCGTCGATGCGATGCTGGAGGCAGCCGACCTCGTGGTCGCCGGCGAGCATGTCGAGGTCGATCAGGACGAGGACGCGGCGAGCTACGAGGGCTGGTTCCGCGCCGCGGAAGCCGAGATCCGCTGGTCGGCCCATGCCGACCAGATCTACAATCTGATCCGCGCCGCCAACCCGGCCCCCGGCGCCTGGACGACCCTTGACGGCAAGAAGCTCCAGATCTTCGATGCGCGCCTGCACCCGGTCCGCCGCCTCGGCGAGGTGAAGGGCAAGCCTGGCGAGGTGATCGCCGTGGACGAGGACGGGTTCAGCGTCTGCGCGCAGGGCGGGCGGATCGAGATCCGCAAGGTGAAGCCCGAGGACGGCAAGAAGATCGCAGCTTCCGAGTTCGCGGCTTCCGGCGGCATCGCGCTCGGGCAAGTCCTCGGCCGCTGAGCCGAGTGGATTCACACACGCCTATCGGTAGTCAGTGCTGAAAACACCGCGGGTTTTCCCCTCCCCACAAGGGGGAGGAGAGCGCGTCGCGCCTGACCGAAGACGATGTGTGAACAGCGTAAGTCGGCCTGGGCCGTGCTTCAGCCTTTGTCGGCGGCGTTCAGCCCGTAGCCGCGGAAGCGCTCGACCGTGCTGTTGATCTCGTGGTCGGATAGGATGTTCGGGGCGCCGACCTGGAGCGCCACGGCGTATTGCCAGCATAGCGTCTCCAACTCGACCGCCAGCCACAAGGCCTTCTCGATCGTCGCGCCGGCGGCGATCATGCCGTGGTTGGCGAGCAGGCAGACGTTCCGGTCCTTAAGCGCCGCCAGGGCCAGCTCCGAGAGCTCGGCCGTGCCGTAGGACGCGTAGGGCGCGCAGCGCACGTTCGGTCCGCCGAAAGCCGCGATCATGTAATGCACCGCCGGGATCTCCCGCCCGCACAGGGCGAAGGCTGTGCAATGGATCGGGTGGGCGTGCACGACAGCGCCGATCTCAGGCCGCGCCGCGAGGATGTCCCGGTGGAACCGCGATTCCGAGGACGGCTTGAGCCCGTCCGGGTGTGTCCCGTCGAAGGCCAACGACACGATGTCGTCCGGGCTCATCCGCGCCGTTGGAAGCCCCGAGGGCGTGATCAGGATGCCGTCGCGGAAGCGTACCGAGACGTTGCCCGAGGTGCCGCGGTTCAGCCCTTGCGCGTCGAGGTCCCGCGCCGCCGCCACCACGCTCTCGCGTGCAATCCGCTCGTCCCTATCCATGCCCGATCCTCGGATGACCTCGGTACCGGGTACGCGCGAAGGCCCGGCGCCGTAAAGCCGGCGCCGGGCCTCCTGTCGTTTGGTCCGCTGTCTTACTGGGCGAGCACCGGTGCGAGGTTCGCCTGCGGCGCCTTGGTGTAGGCCGCGCGCATCGGCTTGAGCACGAACAGGGCCAGGAACGCCGCCAGGATGTTGAGCCCGGCCGCCACCAGGAACACCGTGTGCCAGCTGCCAGTCATGGTCGTGAGCACGCTGGTATAGGGCACGATCAGCGCCGCCGTGCCCTTGGCCGTGTAGAGCAGGCCGGCATTGGTCGCGGCGTATTTGGAGCCGAACGTGTCGCCGCAGGTCGCCGGGAACAGCGAGTAGATCTCACCCCAGGCGAAGAATACGAGACCGGTGAGCAGCACGAAGGCGATCGGGTTCTCGCCGAACTGGCTCAGCGCATAGATGCCTAGGCCTTCGATCGCAAAGGAGATGAACATCGTGTTCTCGCGGCCGATATGGTCCGAGACCCAGCCGAAGAACGGCCGTGTGACGCCGTTAAGCACCCGGTCCAGCGTCGCCGCGAAGGTGAGCGCCGGCAGCGTGATCCCAAGCAGCGAGACCGGCACGTCGGCGATCTTGAAGTCCTTGGCGATGGGCCCGAGCTGCGCGGTCGCCATCAGGCCGCCGGCGGCCATCATGACGAACATCGCGTACATCACCCAGAAGATCGGGGTGCGCACCATTTCGCCCGGCTTGAAGTCGCGCTTGGACTGGCTGACCCGGGCCACATCTGGGACCTGGCCCTTGGCAGGCGAGCGTAGGAACAGGGCGATCAGCATCACGATCAGGCCCTGGCCGATGCCGAAGTAGAAGAACGCGGCCTCGTAGCCCTGGGACTTGATCATCGCCTCGATCGGCACGACCGTGAGGGCCGAGCCGGCGCCGAAACCCATCGCGGTGATGCCGGCGGCGAGGCCGCGGCGGTCGGGGAACCACTTGAGGGAATTGCCGACGCAAGTCCCGTAGACCGCGCCAGCACCCGTGCCGCCGATGGCCGCGGCCACGTACAGCATCGTGAGCGTCTCCGCGTAGGAGTTCATCACCCAGGCTATGCCGCAGAGCAGGCCGCCGAACAGGGTGACAATCCGGGGACCGTACTTATCGACGAACCAGCCTTCGATCGGCACGAGCCAGGTTTCGGTGACGACGAACAGCGTGAAGGCGATCTGGATCGCCGCGCGATCCCAACCATGCCGCTCCTGCATCGGGTTCACGAAGAACGTCCAGCCGTACTGCATGTTGGCGATCATGCACATGCAGACGACGCCGAACGCGAGCTGCAGCCATCGGCCCCGCCCGACCGGTTTGCTGATCTCGGACATACGCTTCCCTCCAGATTGGATTTATTATTTTCTCGCGATCGCCGGCTGTGTTTATGACCCGACGGAGCCGCCCGTGGCAGTACAAAGCGAGGGGCGTGCTTTGAAAAATTCTTGTCTGACGGACAAATGAAGTCTCGACGGCGCCGGCTTCCACTGCCGAAAGGTCTCCTCGGCATATCTCTGGTCTACGATATGCCAGAAGAATGGTGCGGAGGTCGGGCGGATCTGTCAATCGATCCGGCATAAAAATACATGATTTTGCCGCAGGATTACCGACGTGGATGAAACGTAGCCATGGAATATGGCATTACCGTTCCAGTTTCGGCCGCGATGTCGGGGTTGCGCCGTGTCACGGCGAGTGAGCGCTCTATGGAGTCGGCTTGCAATCAGCTAGGATCGGTCAAAGGTTTGCGCTAGTTCGGTGAAAGAGCGCACGACGCAGAACACGTGCGAGAAAATGACGAGCATGGGCCGACTGGACGAGGCATGTCGAACTCTGAACCGTTGAGCGTTAAACCGATCGTCGCCAGCTCCAGTCTACGGACCTTGGCTTATGAAGCGCTCAAGACTGCTATCACCAACATGGACATCTACGGGCGGGCCGATGAGGTGCGGCTCGACGAGCGGAAGCTGTCGCAGGATCTAGGCGTCAGCCGTACGCCCGTCCGCGAGGCACTTACCGTTCTGGAGCAGGAAGGGTTCGTCCGCTCCGAGGCGCGCCGAGGTGTCTTCGTCATTAAGAAGAACAAGCGCGAAATTGTCGGGATGATCCATGCGTGGACCGCGCTCGAGAGTATGGCGGCCCGCCTGGCCTGCGCCAGCGCCACCGATGCGCAGCTTCGGTCCCTCCGCGAATCATTTCCAGAGTTCTACGAGGGACAGCCGGCAGAGCATATCGACGAATACTCGGATGCCAATATTCGCTTCCACCAGCGGATTATCGCGCTGGGTCATTGCGAGCCGATCGCTGAGCTGACCAGTAACCTGCTGATGCATGTGCGCGGGATTCGCAGCACTGCGCTTCGACAGGGCGATCGGGCGGAGAGGTCGATCCGCGAGCACGTCGCGATTATCGCCGCGCTCGAAGCCCGGGACGCGGACATGGCGGAGCGCATCGTACGGGAACATGGCCTCGGCTTGGCACAGCACGTGGACACCTATGGCGATTATCTGGACTGAGTTCTCGGCATAGAACGATCTGAGAGATTCGATCGACGTCGGTCGGTACGTCGGTGGCCTTCACACACTGCGTGGCATGCGGCTGCTGTTCAGGCAGTCGTTTACCTGCCTCCAAACAAACAGCTGAAGGCGATCTGACTGCAGCGCAATATAACAGCCGCGCTTGGTAACGTTCTCCTTATCAGGCAGTCGGACCTGTGCATGCTGCGGCAGCATCAAGGCTGGGTTTTTAATCCCCTTTTTAAGCATGCATTTCCAGCATGGATGGCATTCGGTATTTGGCATGCCAGTTTGCGATGCGGTATGGCATCTATTGCGTCGCACCATAAAGTGTGTTGCCGCGCCATTCCGGAGTTCCCCGATGTTCGCCAGCTTCGTCGTCGTGTTCGTCGCCCTCGCCGCATGCCAGGCCCTGCTGGCTGTCAAGCTGGCCGACGTCCTGAGCCCGGCATCCGATGCCGGCAAGACCGCCACCCAGACGGTCCGTCAGGACGGTGCCGTCAGCCTTGCCTGAACACAGAGTATCCGGCGTCTATACGCTGGCAGAGTGCGTAGGGTTAACGATTTCCTCAAAGGTTTCCGCTAGAGTCAAGGGATCGTTGACCATGCGGGCGAGGGAGCAACCGCGTTGGCCCTCGGCACCTCTTCGCGGACGGCGGATGGTCCGTTCGTCCTGCTGATCTCGGATCGCCCGTCGGAACGGACCGCCCTCGAGCGTGCCATCGCTCTGGTGATGGATTGCCGGGCGGTCGCTGCCGGAAGCTCGGTCCCGCCCGGACGTCCACTTTTGATCATTCTGGATCTGCCGCCATCTCAGGTGGAAGCGCTGGAGCCGGCTTTGACCTTTCGGGGGCGCCCGGTACCACGCCTGGTCCTGGTCCGCGGTGAGCCCGCCAAGCCCTTGCCTCATATGCGCCAGCTGCCTGCGGCCGCGCCGCGGCAGGTTATTCTGGCGAATGTCTTCGCCATGATCGAGGCAGTGACGCGCTCGGTCGAGACGCGTCGGCAGAAACTCGTCGGACGGGTCTCGGATGCGACTGCGATCGTGTCCGAACTGTTCGATAGCGCGGCGCTCGGAGCGGGGTTGCAGCGCGCCGATGTCGAGCGCGGGACCGAGTTGGTGCTCACAGCCATCTCGGAAAGCGGCATCACGGATTGGCTCGCTGAAGTCTGGCGCCACGATATCGGCGTCTATCAGCACACGCTGGGCGTGGCCGGTCATGCCGCGAGCTTCGGTGCGCAGATTGGGCTGAGCCGCATCGATCTCGCGCGACTGGTACGCGCCGCCCTCCTTCACGATATCGGCAAGTCGCGCATCCCAAGCGAGATTCTGAACAAACCCGGCCATCTTGACCCGGAGGAATTGCGGCTGATGCAGCGCCATCCGGTGATCGGCGCCGATCTTCTGCGAGCCCAGGGGACGTTCGAGGACGAGGTGATCGAAGTCGTCCTACACCACCACGAGCGCCTCGACGGTACTGGCTATCCGAACAGGCTCCGAGGCACAGCGATCTCCGATCTGGTCCGGATCGTGGCGATCTGCGATGTGTTCTCGGCGTTGACCGAGCGCCGAGCCTATCGGAAACCCGCCAGCCCAGCTGAGGCCCTGGCGATCATGGTCGACGGGTCCGGCCATCTCGATCCCGATCTTCTGCGCGTGTTCGCACCCGTCATGCTCGGGGGCGACGCGCTCGCCGCATGATCGCCGTGGCCTTCGCGCCACGGTTTGGCGCGGGCGATCCGGACCTTCGTCATGCGCCGCGCTTTCGCCGCAACCGCGCTTGAGGGAAGCGCACCCCTCCGAGAATCGCTGGCCCCCGTGTCGAAATTTTCCCTCGCCATCGCTGCTGGTCTATCACTGTTGCTTGCCGGTTGCGGCGGCCTGTCTTTCACACCCGAACCCAGCGTGGAGAACGCGACCCATACCGCAATCCTGGATGAGGTCGCCGCTGCGGCCGCGATCTCGGCCTACCGGGTCCAGCACGGCCTGAGCCCGGTCAGCGTTGACAACGGCCTGGTGAAGGCCGCCGCCTTTCAGGCCGGAAACAATGCGCGTCACGGTCAGCTGAGCCACGATGTCGGCGGCAGCTTCACGTCCCGCATGGCATCAGCCGGTCTGGCGAAGGCCTGGGCAGCGGAGAATCTCAGTGCGGGGTCGGAGACCTTCGAGCAGGTGCTCGCCCGCTGGAAGGCCAGCCCCGAGCACAACAAAAACATGCTGCTCCCGCAGATCCGCCGGATCGGCATCGCCCGGGTCGATGCACCGAACACCCGCTACAAGCGGTTCTGGGCGCTTGTGATGGCCGGCGGCTGAGCGCGCGGTCAGGTCTCGGCAGGAGCCAGATCAATGATCCGCAGCTGGGCCCGCTCGGCCCCACGCCAGCGGTCGCAGGACAGCGTCCCGGCCACATGCATCTCTTGGCCGATGCCCCGCAGCAGGGCCTGACCAAGCGGACGTTCCGCCGCTCGGAAGCAGATTGCGCCGACGGCCTGACCGTCACGGCTGCGCAGCCGTGCGCGGACATGGCTCGAACCGACCACCGCGGCATCGACCAGACGATGACGGCCGAGTGCGAAGACCGGCTCTGGCGCACCCTGCCCGAACGGGCCGGCCCTCTGCAGAAGGCGGACGGTCTCGGCTGTGGCCCCGCCGGCGCTGAGGCTGCCGTCGATCATCAACGCGTCTGCCGCCCGTGAGACCGCGACGCTGGCGCCGAGCAATGCGGCCAGGTGCGTCTCGAACCGAGGAATGTCGTCCGCCCGCAGGGTGACGCCTGCGGCCATGGCGTGGCCGCCTCCCTTACTGGCGAGCCCGGCCTCGACGCCGGCGCGGACGGCGAGGCCGAGATCGGCCCCAGGGATCGAGCGACCGGAGCCGGTGGCGCTGCCATCCGGCCGGATCGCAAAGGCGAAGGCGGGTCGATTGAACCGCTCCTTGAGGCGTGCCGCGATCAGCCCGACGATGCCGGGATGCCATTCGGCATTGCCGGTCACCAGAACCGCCCGGGCGGGGTCGAGGGTCAGGGCGCGGTCCATCTCGGCCTCGGCCTCGGACACGGCATGGGCCTCGATCGCTTGGCGCTCGCGGTTGAGACGGTCGAGATCGGCCGCGATCCGGGTCGCCTCGACCGGGTCTGCCGTGGTGAGCAGCCGCGCGCCGAGGGCCGAATCGCCGATCCGCCCGCCCGCATTGATCCGCGGCCCGAGCACGAAGCCTAGATGCCACGCCTCGGGGGGCTCGCTGAGCGAAGCGGCGTCGAGCAGGGCGGCCAGACCGGTGCGTCCGCGGTGGCGCATCACCGTGAGGCCTTGAGTCACGAAGGCGCGGTTCAGGCCGATCAGCGGCACCACGTCGGCCACCGTCGCCAGGGCGACGAGGTCGAGGGCGTCGGTTAAGGGCGGCTCCCGGCGATCCGGCCCGAAAAAGCCCTCCCGGCGCAAAGTGCGGTTGAGGGCAGCCAGAGTGAGGAACACGACGCCCGCGGCGCAGAGATGGCCCAGGCCCGACAGGTCGTCGAGCCGATTGGGATTCACCACGGCCTGGGCCGGGGGCAAAAGCTCGGCGGCCGCGTGGTGATCGAGAACGATCACGTCGAGCCCCAGCTTCTCGGCCTCCTCCAGCGGTTCGTGACCGCTGGTGCCGCAATCGACGCAGACCAGCAGGGTCGCGCCCTCGGCCGCCAAAGCGGTGATCGCCGCGATGTTGGGGCCGTAGCCCTCGGTGATCCGATCGGGGATGTGGATCGGGGCCCGGAGGCCGAGCTGACGGAGATAGCCAGCGAGCATCGCGGCGCTGGCCGCGCCGTCGACGTCGTAATCGCCGAACACCGCGACCACCTCCCCGCGGCGGATCGCGCGGACCAGCCGGCGCACCGCCGCATCCATGTCGAGCAGCGCGTCCGGATCCGGCATCAGATCGCGCAGGCGCGGCGCCAGATGGCGGGCCGCCTCGTCCGGCGCCACCTGCCGGCCGGCCAGCACGCGCGCCAGCAATTCCGGCAGGCCGTGCGCCTGGACCATCTTGGCGATCTGATTCTGCACCGCCATGCCGGCACAGCGCTCCTGCCAGCGCCGGCCGGTCACGGAGGCGGCGACGCCCAGAAACGGCGGCGGATCGGCGAGCAACGAGGCGGCGGCGGCGGACACGGGCGGCACTCTACACCGGGTCGGCGGCAGAATCGCGGGCGCTACGGCAACAACGACGGTGCTCGACGCGGGTCCGACAAAACAAAAGGGCGGGCATCGCTGCCCGCCCCCTGCCCCATCCGATTTTTCGGCTGGTCTCAGAACGCCTTGAGGATGTTGTCCACCACCTTCTTGGCGTCACCGAACAGCATCATGGTGTTGTCGCGGAAGAACACCTCGTTCTCCACGCCGGCATAGCCCGAGCCCATGCCGCGCTTGATGAACAGAACGGTCTTGGCCCGCTCCACGTCCAAGATCGGCATCCCGTAGATCGGCGAGGCCTTGTCAGTCTTGGCGGCCGGGTTGGTGACGTCGTTGGCGCCGATCACGAAGGCGACATCGGCCTGCGGGAACTCGCCGTTGATGTCCTCAAGCTCGAACACCTCGTCGTACGGCACGTTCGCCTCGGCAAGCAGGACGTTCATGTGGCCCGGCATGCGGCCTGCCACCGGGTGGATGGCGTATTTCACGTCGACGCCTTCCTTCTTCAGCATGTCGGCCATCTCACGCAACGAGTGCTGCGCCTGCGCCACCGCCATGCCGTAGCCCGGGACGATGATCACCCGCTCGGCGTTCTTCATGATGTAGGCGGCGTCGTCGGCCGAGCCCTGCTTGACCGGGCGCGTCTCGACCTGGCCGGGGCCGGCCGCAGCGGCGGCGTCGCCGCCGAACCCGCCCAGGATGACCGAGATGAACGACCGGTTCATCGCGTGGCACATGATGTAGGACAGGATCGCGCCCGACGAGCCCACCAGCGAGCCGGTGATGATCAGCGCAAGATTGCCCAGGGTGAAACCGATGCCGGCTGCCGCCCAGCCCGAGTAGGAGTTGAGCATCGACACGACGACGGGCATGTCGGCGCCGCCGATCGGGATGATCAGCAGGCCGCCCAGCGCGAAGGACAGCAGCACGATCAGCCAAAAGACCGCCTTGCTCTCGTTGCCGATGAACAGGGCGATCAGCACCACCAACGCCACGGCCAAGCCGATGTTGATGAGGTGACGCTGCGGCAGCATGATTGGCTTGCCGGACATCCGACCGTCAAGCTTGGCGAAGGCGATGACCGAGCCGGTGAAGGTGATCGCGCCGATCGCTGCGCCCAACGCCATCTCGAACAGCGACTGCTTGTGGATGTGGCCGTTCTCGAGGATGCCGACCGCCTGCGGCGCGTAGAGCGTCGCCGCGGCGCCCGCCACGGCAGCGAGGCCCACCAACGAGTGGAAGGCTGCCACGAGCTGCGGCATCGCCGTCATCGGCACACGCTTGGCAATGACCGCGCCGGCACCGCCGCCGATGCCGATGCCGAGGATCACCAGGATCCAGGCGCCGAAGCCGGCCGGCGGATGGCCGACCAGGGTGGTGAGCACGGCCAGCGCCATGCCGATCATGCCGTAGAGGTTGCCCTGCCGCGACGTGGTCGGGTGCGAGAGCCCCCGCAACGCCATGATGAACAGGACGCCGGCAACGATGTAGAGAAGCGCGGAGACGTTCTGGGACATCGTCTCAGGCCTTCTTCTTGTACATGCCGAGCATGCGCTGGGTGACGAGGAAGCCCCCGAAGATATTCACGCTGGCGAGCACGATGCCGATGAAGCCGAAGGCCCGGGCCCAGCCGGTGCCCTTCTCGAGGAGCGGCACACCGGCCGCGAGGATCGCGCCGACGATGATCACCGACGAGATCGCGTTGGTTACCGACATCAGCGGCGTGTGCAGGGCCGGGGTGACCGACCAGACCACGTAGTAGCCGACGAAGATCGCCAGCACGAAGATGGCGAACTGGAAGATGAACGGATCGACGGCGCCGCCGGTGGCCGCGCTGATCCCGTGGCCCATGCCGGACGCGATAGCCTGGGCCTGATCGGCCGCGTTGCGTGCCACGTCAGCTGCGGCGCGCGCCGCATCTGCCAGCACGCGGGTCTGATCAGCCGCCTGATCGGGAGGGACGACAAGGTTTGCCATTCTGCTTCTCCTCTCGATCGATCTTCAGTTCGCGCCCGACGGAGGCGGGGCGGACTCGGCCTTGCCGGTCTCCGACTTGGCGAGGCCCACGGCCGCGGCTTCCGAGGCGGGGCCGTCGGTCTTCGACTGGAAGGAGGCGTGCACCACGGAGCCGTCACGGGTCAGGTTGGTGGCCTTGACCAGTTCGTCGTCCCATTTGATCGCCAGCGCCTTGCTCTCTTTGTCGATCAGGGTCTCGGCGAACGCGTAGAGGTTACGCGCGTAGAGGCTCGACGCCGTGGCTGCGAGGCGACCCGGCACGTTGGTGTGGCCGACGATTTTCACGCCGCGGTCGGTCACGACGATCTCGCCCGGCTTGGCGCCAGCGACGTTGCCGCCGCGCTCGACCGCGAGATCGATCAGGACCGAGCCCGGTTTCATCGAGGCGACCATCTCCTCGGAGACGAGCTTTGGGGCCGGACGGCCGGGGATCAGCGCCGTCGTGATAACGATGTCCTGCTTGGCGATGTGGCCCTTCACCAACTCGGCCTGTTTGGCTTGATAGCCAGCCGACATTTCCTTGGCGTAGCCACCTGCAGTCTCAGCCTGCTTGAACTCGTCATCCTCGACCGCGACGAACTTCGCGCCGAGGGATTCGACCTGTTCTTTGGTGGCGGGGCGCACGTCGGTGGCGGTGACGACCGCGCCGAGGCGTCGGGCGGTGGCAATCGCTTGGAGGCCGGCGACACCGACGCCCATGATGAAGACGCGCGCGGCCGGCACGGTACCAGCCGCGGTCATCATCATCGGCATGGCCCGACCGTATTCGGCAGCGCCGTCCACCACAGCCCGGTAACCGGCCAGGTTCGCCTGCGACGACAACACGTCCATCACCTGCGCCCGGGTGATCCGTGGCATCAACTCCATGGCGAAGCCCGAGACGCCCGCATCGGCCATCGCCTGCAGCGCCGGCTCGTTGCCGTAGGGATCCATGATCGCGATGATCGTGGCGCCGCGCTTGAACAGCGACAGCTCCTCGGCAGCCGGACGGCGGACCTTGAGGACCAGATCGGCATCCCGCGCTGCGTCGGAGGCGCTGCCGGCGATCTCGGCACCGGCGGCCTCGTATTCGGCATCAAGGATCCCGGCCTTCAGGCCGGCACCCGCCTGCACGGTGATGTCGGCGCCGAGCGTCTTGAATTTCTTCACGGTCTCCGGGACCGCGGCCACCCGCGGTTCCGCAGAGTCCGTCTCGGACAGCACAGCAATGCGCATGCGAGGCTTCCCCTGTATAAGCTTGGCCTCTCGAATGCGCGAACCGGCACGGATTTTCGAGACGCGAAAGAAGGTTGCGCTGATGGAATAAGAGCGAATGTAACCCGCGGCGTGCCGACCCGGCAGCCACACTTCGACGCGTCGTTCGACCGCTCGGCCCTATCGCGCGAGCGGCCGATGCTTCAGCCTCAGGCGAAGGCGAGATACAGGAACAAGAGGATGCCAACGACGAGGGGGGCGCGCCAACCAATGGCGGGGGCCAGGGCCCCGACGGCGCCAGCGGCACCCGATACGATGACGCTGAGAATCGCGAGCAGCCAAGCTTCCCGAATGCCGCCCACGGCCAGGGCCAGCACCCAGCAGATCACGACGCCCGTGCCGATCTCGACGAAGCGAACGAAGCCGCGATAGGTCTGCTCGTGGGTGTTCGCGTCCATCGCCGGGCTGTAGGTGTGCCCGGCCACCGTCTCACTCTCGGCCATCGTGCGCTCGTTTCCCTTAGATGCGACTTCTTGTGGTCACCCCGGGATGTAGCTCAAGCGTTTTCCTGCCGCAATCGGACGCACGCAAGTTGATTGCCCTCTCGGTGGACTTCCGTGCGCGAATTTACGCCGGCCTCGGCAGTCCGGCCTGGGCCAGGATCTGGTCTTGGCGTACGCCGAGCTGATCCAGGGAAAAATGCTCGATCTCGGCCTCGAACAACCGGTGGTAGTTCAGCTCCGAGCGGAGGTGCAGGAAAACCGCGCCGAGACCGACGGCGGCCCGATCCATGAAGACGAATTCCTGCGGCACGGTCACTGGGCCGCGCTCCTTCAGCGCCTGGTGCACCTGGAAGGCCTGCCGCCGGCCATATTCACCGGGCTTGACCCCGTCGGCCACGGTCCGGGTCCGGTCCTCCAGGAGTGGTCCGTAGATGAACCGCGCCCAGATGTTCAGGATCTCGATCTTTTCCTTATCGAGGTTCTTGAAGCCCCAGACCTCGTAGGCGTGGACGATACGCGCCCCATCCTCCTCCAACAGGCCGCGATACAGATCGACGACGCCCCCAACGAAGCGGGGATGGAAGATGCGGACGCAGCCGTAATCGAGCAGGTTGATACCCGCCGCTTCGCCACCCTCCGAGAAGACCGTGTAATTGCCCAGATGGGGGTCGCCATGGATCACGGCGGCACGGCTGAACGGGTGCCACCACGCCTTGAACATTGCCTGTGCGATACGGTTGCGTATCTCGACCGGCTCTTCCGCGAAGCCGAGGATTTTGCCGCCATCGAGCCAGCTCAACGTCAGCAAGCGCTTGGTCGACAGATCGGTGAACACGCGCGGCACGCGAACAGCGTCGATGTCTTTGAGTACTTCGCCATAGAGGCGTGCGTGCTTGGCTTCCCGTTCGTAATCGAGCTCCTCGCGCACCCGCGCGCCGATCTCCTTGGCAATTTCGCGGGTGTCGAGCCAGCTGTTCATCCGGCGGTGGAGCGCGAAGGCGATCTCGAGCTGCTTCAGGTCGGCCTCTACGGCCGACTGCATGTCCGGGTATTGCAGCTTGCAAGCGAGCCGTTCGCCGTCCTTCGCAGTGGCACGATGCACCTGCCCGAGCGAGGCTGCGGCAGCGGGCTTCAGGTCGAAGCTGCCGAATCTGTCCTGCCAGCCAGCCCCCAGCTCCGACTGCATCCGCCGCTTGACGAAAGCCGCGCCCATCGGTGGCGCGTCGGCTTGGAGCTTCTGGAGTTCGGCGGCGTATTCCGGCGGCAGAAGGTCGGGGATGGTGGCGAGCAGTTGCGCCACCTTCATGATCGGACCCTTGAGGCCGCCGAGGGCCTGCGCGAGCGCGGCGGCGCTAGTCGTGCCCTCCTTGCCGAACAACCGGGACATGGCCATCCGAGCGGCGACGCCGCCGACATTGGCGCCGACGCTGGCATAGCGGCCCGCGCGGGCGGAGAAGCGATTGGCTTCGCGATCGGTCTCGGCCATGGTCCAGGATCTTCCTCGGTGCTGGGCCGGACATAAGCGTTTCGGTACCCCGCACCAGCCCGCCGGGTCGCTGCGCCGCGGCGGCTCAGCCAGCCGGCCAATTGTCCCCGATCCAGCAGGTGAGGCCGGACTCATCGATCTCGCTCGCGGCGAAGCCACGTATCATCACCACCGCTTCGGCTTCGTCGGCGACGAAATCAATATCAATGAGCCCCAGGAACGTGATCCGGCTCCGAAGCACGTTAGGCCGGGCCCTCCATCCCCTCCAGCTCGATGATCATCCCCTCGATCATTCCGAGGCCGATCTGCCAAAAGCCCGGATCCTTCGCGTCGAGCCCGAACGGTGCGAGCAACTCACCATAGGGCTTCGAGCCACCGGCCGAGAGCAGCGCGAAGTAGCGCTCCACGAAGCCCGATTCCGCCTGGGCGTAGACCCCATAGAGAGAGTTCACCAGGCAGTCGCCGAATGCGTAGGCGTAGACGTAAAACGGCGAATGGATGAAGTGTGGGATGTAGGCCCAGAACGGCTCGTAGCCAGCATCAAGCGTGATCGCCGGCCCCAGGGATTCGGCCTGAACCGAAAGCCACAGGGCGTTGATCTGGTCGCTGGTCAGCTCGCCTTTCGCTCGGGCCAGGTGGACCTTCCGCTCGAACGAGTAGAACGCGATCTGGCGCACCACGGTGTTGATCATGTCCTCGACCTTGGCGGCGAGCATCGCCCGACGCTGGGTGGTATCCGTGGTGGCGGCCAGCAGTTTGCGGAAGGTCAGCATCTCACCGAACACGCTGGCGGTCTCAGCCAGCGTCAGGGGCGTCGATGCCATGAGTGCCCCGTTCGGACCGGCGAGCACTTGGTGGACCCCGTGGCCCAGCTCGTGGGCGAGGGTCATCACATCCCGCGGCTTACCTTGGTAGTTCACCAGCACGTAGGGGTGGACTGAGGGCACAGTTGGATGTGCGAAGGCACCCGGCGCCTTGCCGGGCCGCGTTGGTGCATCGATCCAACGCTCGTCGAAGAAGCGCTTCGCGATCCCGGCCATCTTGGGCGAGAAGGCGTCGTACGCTGATAGAACGGTGTCGCATGCTTCCGTCCAGGGGATCGTGCGCTGCTCGACCTTCGGCAGTGGCGCGTTGCGGTCCCAATAGGGCAGCGCATTCTGCCCGAACCACTTGGCCTTCAGTCTGTAGTAGCGGTGCGAGAGCCGCGGATAGGCCTCTTGCACAGCGTCCACCAACGCCGCCACGACTTCCGGCTCGACGCGGTTGGCGAGGTGGCGTGCGTCCGCGACGTCCTTGAAGCCACGCCAGCGGTCGGAGATCTCCTTGTCCTTGGCCAGGGTGTTGGTGATCAACGTGAACACCCGGAGATTGGTCCGTAGAACCTCGCTGATCGCCCCGGCCGCCTCCTTGCGGACCGCCCCGTCCGTGTCCTGAAGTTTATTGAGGGTCGGCTCCAGCGGCATCTGCTCGCCCTGGACGGTGAAACGGAGGCCAGCAATCGTCTCGTTGAAAAGCCGGTCCCATGCGGCGTTCGCGGTGACCGACTTCTCCAGGAACAGCTTCTCGGTGCGATCGTCGAGCTGGTGCGGCTTCTCCCGGCGCAGGTCCTCGATCCACGGGGCGTAATGGGTGAGCGGCCCCTTGGACATCGCCGCATCCATCACCGCATCCTCGACCCGGTTCAGCTCGAGTGCAAAGAACAGAAGATCGGCCGAAGCATCAGTCAGGCGCTCCCGGGTATCGCCGTAGAACTTGGCCCGTGCCTCGTCGGTGGTGTCCCCGGAATAGATCAGACCGGCGAACGACATCAACTTGCCGAGCAACTCCTCGATGCCCTCATAACCCCGGACCGCCTCGGCGAGGCGCTCGGAGGCGTCTGCGGCTGCAGCCAATGTGTCGATGTGGCCCGCATAAGTCTTCGAAAAGCGGCGGCACTCCTCCTCGGCCCGGGTCATGTCAGCCGAAAATTCCGGCGCGTCCATGCCGGAATACAGGTCAGATAGGTCCCATTCCGGCAGATGACCGAGGTCGACGGCCTTGGCGGCGGCGCGAGCGGCGCTCACGCCCTCTGGCAATCGGACGTTCACCGGCGTCGCGGTGGGGCTCGGCATCATGTCTCGCAATCCTCGTAGGGGGTCGAAGGCCAGTACCTTGATATCGAGCGCGCGGCCACGCGTTCAACGTGGGTGGCCGCGGCATCGCGTTCGGCACAACGCGCCCACGCGGCAAACGTCGTTAAGGGCGACTTTACGTCTGTCCGGCACCCTCCGGTTCGAAACGAAACACTCGCCGACTCAGACGGTGCGACGCGGGCCGGTCCCGCGCCGTGATTGGTCTGACGCGCCGCGCAGGGAGCCGCCATGTCCACCACCGTTCTCATCGTGGACGACGATCCCGTCCAGCGGCGCCTGGCCGAAGCAGCGGTGCGTCGGTTCGGTTTCCACGCACGGGTTGTCGAGACGGGCGCCGATGCGCTGACCGTATTGAAAACCGAGGGCGCGGACGT
This sequence comes from Methylobacterium sp. J-001, assembly GCF_022829565.1. Lineage (NCBI taxonomy): Bacteria > Pseudomonadati > Pseudomonadota > Alphaproteobacteria > Hyphomicrobiales > Methylobacteriaceae > Methylobacterium > Methylobacterium sp. J-001. The sequence goes on along the minus strand of NZ_JAKSYN010000123.1, from coordinate 42,526 downwards.
GGTGCTCCTCGATCTGGTGATGCCGGGGCTGGACGGCCTCGGCGTGCTCGCCGAGATGCGCAGCAGCGGGCTTGATACACCCGTGATCGTCCAGACCTCCAACGGCTCGATCGATGCGGTCGTCAATGCGATGCGGGCGGGCGCCGTCGACTTCGTGGTCAAGCCGGCAGGTGCCGAGCGCCTGCAGGTCTCGATCAAGAACGCCCTGCGGGTCGACGTGCTCGAGGAGGAGGTGCGCCGCATGCGCCGCCGCGCCTCCGGGGCGCTGACCTTCAAGGACCTCACATCCAAGAGCCCCGACATGGAGCGGGTGATCCGCCTCGCCGAGCGAGCGGCCAAATCCAATATCCCGGTACTGATCGAGGGTGAATCCGGTGTCGGCAAGGAAGTGCTGGCCCGGGCGATCCAGGGCTCGGGCGACAGGCGTGGCAAGCCGTTCGTCACCGTCAATTGCGGGGCGATTCCGGAGAACTTGGTCGAATCGACCCTGTTCGGCCACGAGAAGGGGGCGTTCACCGGTGCCACCGAGAAGCATGCCGGTAAGTTCGTCGAGGCCTCGGGCGGCACCCTGTTCCTCGACGAGATCGGCGAATTGCCCCTCGACGCCCAGGTGAAGCTGCTGCGCGCGCTCCAAGAAGGCGAGGTCGATCCCGTGGGCGGCAAACGCTCGGTACGGGTCGATATCCGCCTCGTCTCGGCCACGAACCGCTCGCTCCTCGACCTCGTGAAGCAGGGCAAGTTCCGCGAGGATCTCTATTACCGGCTCAACGTCTTTCCGATGACGCTGCCGCCCCTGCGTGCCCGCCGGGAGGATATCCCGGATCTGGTACGCTCGTTCTGCGCTCGGTTCTCTGCCGAGGAAGGCAAACGGGTGCGGGCGATCGCTCCTGAGGCGATGGCATTGCTCACCCGCTATCCCTGGCCGGGCAACGTTCGCCAGCTTGAGAATGCGCTGTTCCGTGCGGTGGTGCTCGCCGATTGCGACGAACTGACGGTCGCCGAGTTCCCGCAGATCGCCGCCCAGGTCGAGGGCTTCGATGTCCGGATCCCGGCCGCCCCCACCCAGCCGCAGATGCCGGCCTACGCGCCGGAGCCCGTCCGCGAGATCGTCCGGGTCGAGGTTCGTGATCCGCACGCCATGTCGCTGGTCACGGAGGAGACCGGCGAGATGAAGACCATGGAGGTGCTGGAGACGGAGATCATTCGCTTCGCCCTGCAATTCTACAGGCAGCGCATGTCGGAAGTGTCGCGCCGCCTCGGGATCGGCCGATCCACGCTTTATCGCAAGCTGAAGGACCTCGGTTTGGAGGGCGACGACAAAGCCGAGGATGCGGCTTGAAGGCAGCCCTGGTGTGCTGGCGCACCGTGCCGTTCCAGACGGCACAATCTTCGGGACAACTTTGCGGCCCGGCGACCGCGCAGGCGCCGGCCCATCAAGGACCTATCGTACAGTGATCTTCTAAGATCTCGTTTGATCAGAACTGAACTTTGTCGGACGAAGACTGCAGTTGCTCAACGCCACGCTTGAGCGGATAATCACAATCAGAGCGTGCGGCCCTGCCGCCGTGTCTTGGGAGATTACGATGCGCGTCCCGCGCTCCAGCCTCGTCGCGCTGGCCGCCCTGATGACCGGAACGCTGGCTTCGGCTGGCGCGCTCAGCGCCGAAATGGCGGCGCTCGATCCGGCGCCGCTCGGCGCGCCTATGAATCCGACTGACCCCGCACCACCCCCCCAACCGGTTCCAGCCGGATCCGACCCGGTCTCGACCGGCTTGCCGGATTACAAGCCCGAGGCGCCTTCGGCCGAGCCCGCTCCGGCTCCGGTCGTCACCACCCCGGTCGTTCCCACCGATCCGCTCGGCGCTGCAATTGTGTCCCGGCTGGCCGACACCGCGCCGCTGCTCCCGCGGCTCACGAGCAAAGAGCGCGACGGCATACGCGCCTTCTACGAGGCTCATGCCTACAAGCCGCTGTGGATCGCGGACGGTGCCTGGACCGAGGGTGCAAAGTCGGTCTCAGCGCGCTTGGCCGCAGCCGGAGAGGACGGGCTCGACGCCCGCGCCTACACAATTCCGAACTTGGCCGAGAAACCCGACGATAAGGCGGTGGCCGATGCCGACCTGCGTTTTTCCGCGGCGGCCCTGCTTTATGCCCGGGACGCTCGGGGTGGTCGCATCAACCTTGCGTCAATCTCCCGGCTGATCACGCCGCAGCTCGATCTGCCGAACGCCGACGCGGTGCTGTCCAAGCTCACCGATGCAGGATCCAAGGCCGGCGACGCGCTCCAGAGCTACAATCCATCCACGACTGGCTACCAGGCCCTCAAGGCGCGTCTTGCGAGCTCGCGCGGACCTGCGCCTGCGGCCGTGAAGCCCCTGCGCTTGCCACCGGGGCCTGCCTTGCGGGTCGGTATGCGTGATGCCCGTGTGCCGCTGCTACGCGCACATTTCGGCCTCGAAACCCGTCCGGTCGGCACCCTCGATCGTGGCCCCGGCGAACCGGAGGAATACGATGCGACGGTGGCGGATGCGATGGCGAAATTCCAGCGCGGTCGTGGTCTGCCCGGCAACGGCGTGCTCAACGTCCAGACCGTGCTGGCCCTGGCGGATGCAGGCCGCCCAGCGCGCGCGAGTGGCAGCGAAGCCGAGCTGATCGTCAACATGGAGCGCTGGCGCTGGCTGCCGGGGGATCTCGGCTCGGACTACATCCTGGTCAACATCCCGGAATACCGCCTGCGCGCCTATCGCGGCGGGAGCTTGCGCGATGAGGCTCGGGTCATCGTCGGCAAGCCGGAATCGCGCACGCCCTTGTTCTCGGGGCTCATGGAATATGCGGTGGTCAACCCATCCTGGTACGTGCCGCCCTCGATCCTGAAGACCATGGCGCCGAAGCTCGCGGGCTACAGCGGCAAGACCTGGGGTGGCTACGAGGTGGTGCGCCATAGTGGGCACGTCTCGTTGCGCCAGCCCCCGGGCGAGCGCAACGCGCTGGGCTTCATCAAATTCATGTTCCCCAACCAGCATGCGGTCTACCTGCACGATACGCCGAACCGGTCGCTGTTCTCGGCAGCCAAGCGCGATTTCAGCCATGGCTGCGTCCGCGTCGACGACCCGTTCCGTCTTGCCGACGCGGTGCTGCCGGACTGGTCCGAGGCGCGGCTCAAGAAGCTGATCGGCAAGGGCGAGCGCACGCTCCGGCTGCCGGCCAAGCTGCCGGTGCACCTCGCCTATTTCACCGCCTACGTGGACGATGGCGGTACGTTCCGCACGCTGCCCGATCTCTACGGCTACGATGCACCGATGCGCGCGGCGCTCGGCCTGCCCGGCGGCGGCGGACCGGCGATCGCCAAACTCCCGGAGGAGAAAGCCCGCCGTAAACCCGAGGCCGTGCCGGTGGCTCATGCGCATGCGGCGCCCCGCCGCGAGGCTGTGCGCCCCCGCCGCTACTCGGACGTGCAGCCGAGCGACCGGTACGACGAGTACGACTCGCCGCGTCGGCCCGTTCGCCGGGCGGCGCGCGTCGACGGCGCACCGGAATACGGCGAGCCGGGCCTGTGGACACCGGCTCCGGCGCCGGTATCGCGGGGCTGGTGGTAGGTTCGCCACTAGACTGCGCCGTCAACTCAGAGGTGCGCGGCCGCACAGCCGGGCACGATTTCGCCACGGTCCAGCCTTAGCCGTTTCCTTCGCATACTCGGCGAAGGGAAGCGATTTCGGCCGTTACAGGCCGACCGCCTCGACCAGACATCCGCCGAGCACCCTTCGCGGGTTCGGGAGAGGATCAGGACCGCCGTGCCGAGCCTTCGCAGAACCGCCCGACACCTCGTCCTCGCCCTCTGCGGCACGGCGCTCGGCCTGATCGCCGGCGCGGCCGAGACCGAGAATGCGGTGGCCAACGGCGATACGCGCTCGCTCACGATCTTCCACACGCACACCAAGGAAAGCGCCACCATCACGTTCAAGCGCGATGGTCGCTACGATCGAGCGGCCCTCGAACAGATGAATTGGCTGCTGCGCGACTGGCGCGTCAACGAGCCGATCAAGATGGATCCGCGCCTGTTCGACACGGTCTGGGAGGCGTACCGGCAGGTCGGCGCGACGCAGCCGATCCATGTGGTCTCGGCCTATCGCTCGCCGGGCACCAACGCGATGCTGCGCCGGCGCTCCCGGATGGTCGCCGAGTTCAGCCAGCACATGCTGGGCAAGGCCATGGACTTCTACCTGCCCGAGGTCTCGATCGACCGGATCCGCGAGGTCGGGCTCCAGATGCAGCGCGGCGGCGTGGGCTGGTATCCGCATGCCGGGACGCCCTTCATCCACCTCGACGTCGGCTCGGTGCGGATGTGGCCGCGCATGACCCACGATCAGCTCGCGCGGCTGTTCCCGGACGGGAAGACCGTCCACCTCGCGAGCGACAACCGCCCCTTCCCCCGCTACGAGGAAGCAAAGGCCGAGATCCTGGCCCGCGGCGGCACCGTGGCCGGCCTCACCACCCAGATGGCGAGCGGCGAGGAGGAGGATGGGCCGGGCCTGTTCGGATTCCTGGCGAGCCTGTTCGGCGGCGGCGCCTCCGCGCCCGAGCCGGCGGCGGCTCCGCCGCCCGCGCCCGTCGCGAAACGGGGCCGGCAGGCACCGGTGGTGGCCGTCGCCAGCGCCGATCCACAGGATCCGATCGGTACCCGGGTCGCCCTGGCCTACGCGGCTCCGGCGACCGACGAGACGCTCCGCAACACCTTGGGCCGCCCCGATCAAGCGACCGAGGGCAGACCGGTCGACGCCAGAGCCCTCCTCACTGTGGACAAGCCGGCTCCGGTCGCCGACGAGGCCGTCTCGGCGGTGATCGCGCCCCTGCCGCCGCGCCGGCCCTCAGGCTTCTCCGCCGTCGCCGCGGCCGCCATCAGCATGCCGCTGCCGCCGCCGCGTCCCGTGCAGTTCGCCGCGCTCGGTGGCGGCATGGCCAACCTCGCGGCTCCGAATGCGACACGGGCTCTGGCGAGGGACTCGGCTGTCGAGCCGGCTCCACGGCGGCCTCTGGTTGCTGCGGATGCCGACGCGAAGGCGCAGTTGCGCTCGCTGTTCGAGGCGGCGTCGTCTGGTCCGGTCGCAACGCCGGCAAGCCGCAGCGTCCCGGTCCGCGTTGCGACCACCCGCCTTCGCGATACGGCGCCGGACGCCGTGGTGGCGGCGAAACCCGGCCCGGTCGCCACCCGTTTCAGCGCGAAGAGCCCTGGCGACGAACTCACCGCCGCCCGGTTCACCGGCTCGGCGACGCGCAGCACGCGCTGATTGTCCGATCGTATACGTTCGGGCTGTGCTTACCGCAGCGGCTTGGAAAGATTGATCGCCAGAGCGGAGACGAGGGTCGCGGCGTAACCGTCGTCCTGCGTGTCGGCAATGCGCTCAGCCTCGCCACCGCTGTTGGAAGCGACCGACATCATCAGCATCACGGCGGTTATGATGGCGCCCAGGCCCGATACCAACGCCAGATAGGCCCTGACCGCAGCCCGCGGCACAGGGGCCGCTGCACCATTGGCAAGGTCCAGCGGAGAAAGGCTGCGATTGATCATGGCGAGGAGTTTGGCGCCTGACGTTGGATCCGAGGCGGGCTGATTACCAGCACGCGCAACCCATCGGTTCAATCACTAAACGTGCCGCCGTAGCTCGCGTTCAACGGGGACGAGCATTTATCAACGGCGATTCGGTTGGTTTGGTTGATGGCCCGTATCGGGGGCGGTGTACGCGCCCCCGATACGGTCGACTGGTGTCAGCCTTCCTTGCCCAGCACCTTGCCCAGCGCCGCCTGAGCCGCGGCGAGGCGGGCGATCGGCACCCGGTAGGGTGAGCAGGAGACGTAATCGAGCCCGACCTCCTGGCAGAAGCCGATCGAGGCCGGATCGCCGCCATGCTCGCCGCAGATGCCGAGCTTGATGTTCGGTCGGGTGGCCCGGCCGCGCTCGACGCCGATGCGGACCAGCTCGCCCACGCCCTCCTGGTCGATGGTGATGAACGGATCGGCCGGCAGGATGCCCTTCTGGGTGTAGGGCCCCAGGAAGGTCGCCGCATCGTCGCGGGAGATGCCGAGCGCCGTCTGCGTCAGGTCGTTGGTGCCGAACGAGAAGAACTCGGCGGTCTGGGCGATCTCGCCGGCCTTGAGCGCAGCGCGCGGCAGCTCGATCATGGTGCCGACCTGATAGTCCAGGGTGGCGCCCTTCTCCTCGGACACCGCCTTGGCCATGGCGTCGATCCGGGCCTTCACGATGTCGAACTCGGTACGGGTGAAGACCAACGGCACCATCACCTCGGGGGTGACCGGGCTGCCGGTATCGGCGGCAGCCTGGACGGCGGCCTCGAAGATCGCCCGGGCCTGCATCTCGGCGATCTCCGGGAACGCGATCGCCAGGCGGCAGCCGCGGAAGCCGAGCATCGGGTTGTGCTCGGACAATTCCCGCATCCGGTGGCGGATCTTGTCCTCCGACACGCCGGTCGCCTTCACGACCTCGGCGACCTCGGCATCCGTGTGCGGCAGGAACTCGTGCAGCGGCGGATCGAGCAGGCGGATCGTGACCGGCAGGCCGGACATGATCGTGAAAAGCTCGACGAAGTCCTGGCGCTGGTAGGGCAGGATCTTCGCGAGCGCGGCCCGGCGGCCCTCGGCATCGTCGGCCAGGATCATCTCGCGGACCGCGATGATGCGGTCGCCCTCGAAGAACATGTGCTCGGTGCGGCACAGGCCGATGCCCTCGGCACCGAAATTCCGCGCCGTGCGGGCGTCGGTCGGCGTGTCGGCATTGGCCCGCACCTTCATGCCGCGGAACTGGTCGGCCCATTCCATCAGAGTCGCGAAGTCGCCCGACAGCTCGGGCTCCAGCATCTTGACCTCACCCTGGATCACCTGGCCCGTCGAGCCATCGATGGTGATCCGGTCGCCGGCCTTCAGAGTGGCGTCCCCGACCTTCATGGTCTGGGCCTTGTAGTCGATCCGGATCGAGCCGACGCCGGAGACGCAGGGCTTGCCCATACCGCGGGCGACCACGGCCGCGTGGCTGGTCATGCCGCCGCGGGTGGTCAGGATGCCCTCGGCGGCGTGCATGCCGTGGATGTCTTCGGGCGAGGTCTCGATGCGGACCAGGATGCACTTGCGCTCGGCCTTGCGCAGCGCCTCCGCGTCCTCGGAGTTGAAGACGATCTCGCCGGTGGCGGCGCCGGGGGAAGCCGGGAGACCGGAGGCGATGACCTTCCGGTCCGCCTTCGGGTCGATGGTCGGGTGCAGCAGCTGATCGAGGGCGGAGGGCTCGACCCGGCCGATCGCCTCCTCGCGGGAGATCAGCCCCTCGCCGGCCAGATCCACGGCGATGCGCAGGGCCGCCTTGGCGGTGCGCTTGCCGTTGCGGGTCTGGAGCATCCAGAGCTTACCCTTCTCGATGGTGAACTCCATGTCCTGCATGTCGCGGTAATGCGCTTCCAGGATCCCGTAGATCCGGGTCAGCTCCGCGTAGCTCTCGGGCATGGCCTTCTCCATCGAAGGCTTGTCGCTCTCGGCCTCGATCCGGGCCTTTTCCGTGATGTTCTGCGGCGTGCGGATACCCGCCACCACGTCCTCGCCCTGGGCGTTGATCAGGAACTCGCCGTAGAGCGCCTTCTCGCCAGTGGAGGGGTTGCGGGTGAACGCGACGCCGGTGGCCGAGGTATCGCCCATGTTGCCGAACACCATGGCCTGAACGTTGACGGCCGTGCCCCAGCTTTCCGGGATGCTGTTCAGCTCGCGGTACTTCTTCGCCCGCGGGATCATCCAGGAATTGAACACGGCGCTGATCGCGCCCCAGAGCTGGTCCTCGGCCACCTGCGGGAAGTCGGAGCCGTGCTCGTCGCGGACGATCTTCTTGTAGGTCTGGATCAGGGTCTTCCAGTCCTCGGCGCCGAGCTCCGTGTCGAGCTCGTAGCCCTTGCCCTCCTTATAGTGCTCCAGCGCCTCCTCGAAGGCGTGGTGCTCAACATTCAGCACCACGTTCGAATACATGGTGATGAAGCGGCGGTAGGAATCGTAGGCGAAGCGCTCGTCGTCGGCCTCCTTGGCCAGCGCCAGGACGGTCTGGTCGTTGAGGCCGAGGTTCAGCACGGTGTCCATCATGCCCGGCATCGAGGCGCGGGCACCCGAGCGGACCGAGACCAGCAGCGGGTTCGCTGCATCGCCGAACTTGCGGCCCGTCAGCGTGCCGATCTGGTTCAGCGCGGCCGCGACCTGATCCTTCAGCTCGGGCGGATAGGCGTTCCCGTTATCGTAATAGGAGGTGCAGACCTCGGTGGTGATGGTGAAGCCGGGCGGGACCGGAAGGCCGAGATTGCACATCTCGGCGAGGTTGGCGCCCTTGCCCCCGAGCAGGTCGCGCATCTGCGACTTGCCCTCCGCTTTGCCGTCGCCGAAGGCATAGACCCACTTCGCGCTGCCGGTCGCCATGTCGATCCCGTCCGTGTCTGATACCCGGCGCAGGCCGAGCTGATGGGCGCGGGTTGGACCATCCCGCACCGCAACGCAAGATGAACGCATTGCGGGCTTGTGCGCATCAGGCTGACGCCCGGCGCGGTCTGTCAGGACTTAACCTTGCTGAGGGTCTCAGGAGAGGCCGCGCAGCAGCCCGAGACCAATCACGCCGACCACAATCAGGTAGATCGCCACGATGTAGTTGAGCAGCCGCGGGACGATCAGGATCAGGATCCCGGCCAGGATCGCGATCAGCGGCTGAAGGTTCGAGATCGTAACAGTCACGGGAGCCTCCAAATGGCCGAGCTCGGCCGTTCACGGTCGACGCCCGTAGCACGTGACGGTTCCCCGGCGCCGACCCACGACGAAGCGCCGGATTGTGTCCGGCGCTTCGTGCGGTCGCATCAGGGCTTGGACGGTTTGAGGGCCGGCGTGTTCGTCCCCGGGATCGGATCCTTCGCCTCGCCGGTCGGCAGACTGGCTTCGATGGTCGGGTGCGACAGTTCCGGGTAGGGGCCGATCACGTTGGCGCCGTTGAGCGGCTTATTGGCGCCGTTGTGGCAGGTGGCGCAGTTGATCTTCGGCACGTCGCCCATCGGCCCGAGCCGGTTGCGCGGGAAGGTGGAGGTGAGCGGCTCCATGTAGTCCTGGTTCAGGTCGCGCACCATGCGGATGCCGTACCAGGCATGGACCCGGTTGGGCGTGCTGGTGTCCCACTGCGCCACGGACCGGGTGTTGTGGCAGAAGGTGCAGTTCACCCCGAGCGATTGCGACATGCTGATCATGATCGCAAACGTCTTCTCGGCGTCCTGGATCGGCTTGCCCTTCGTCTCGGGCAGAGCCGTCGTCCCGTTGACCCGCACCGCGTCCTCGGACGTCTCCTTGTGCTGGTAGAAGGCCTGATAGACGTCGTAGGGCAGCGAGGTGTTGCCGACCTCCGCGGAGGCAAGGTTCTGGCTGTTGTTGCGCGGCCTGAACTTACCCTCGCCCTGGACGGGACGGTCGAACCAGATGTTGGCCGGCACCGGATTGCCCCGGTGGCAGGTGTAGCAGGTCACGCCCGCCTCGTGGACGTGCTTCTCCTTCCAGGACGAATTGATCGTCTGGGTCATCTGCAGCATCCGCCGGGCGACCCGCTTCTGGTACAGCTCGTCGGAGGCCATGTTCTCGGTGCTGTGGCAGTAGGTGCAGCCCTGCTGAGGCGCCACCCATTCGGTGATCGAGACCATCAGCCGGTTGAACTGCTCGGCCGAGAGGTCGCCCAACACCTGGACGTTCTCGTAGACGGCCGACGCCTTCTCGCCGCCCGCATCGGCCGGGTCGGCGGGGGGCGGGGCGACATTGGCGGCCGAGAGCGCCTCGTTCCCGGCCCGGGTCCGGATCAGGTCCATGCCGGTGCCGCGGAAGCCGGTCTGCTTGGCCGCCATGGGGGGATGGGTCCAGCCCGCGCCCCCGAACATCGCGATGGTGAGGAACAGGGCCAGCGCCCCGCCGACCACCGCCAGAATCGTCTTCATGACGGCCTCCTCACGGCTTCATGCCGGGTACGAGATGGGCGGGGTCGACGATCGGGCCGTAGACCTGCGGATAGGACGGGGCGACGCCGTGCTTGACGGCCCAGAGGTACCAGTTGTCGACCACGGTGCCGGTGAGCAGGATGCCGATGCCGCCGGTCAGCGTGGTCAGCACCGCGAACCACCAGGCCCAGCGGTGGATCGATTCCATCGTGGCGTTGAAGCCCATGGTCCAGCGCCAGAACAGCGCGGCGCGCTCGGTGGCGGTGCCGCGATCGACGATCTGGTCGATCTCGCGGTCGGCGCCGTAGCGGGAGCAGGCCAGGATGGTGCCCCCGTGCATCGCGAAGAGCAGGGTCGATCCGTAGAGGAACGTGATCGAGAGCATGTGGAACGGGTTGTAGAACAGGTTGCCGTAGCGGAGCGAGAACGCCGCGGTCCAATCCAGGTGGGGGAAGATGCCGAACGGCACCGCCTCCGACCACGAGCCCATCATCACCGGCCGGATGAAGCCGAGGACCAGGTAGAGCCAGATCGCCGAGGCGAAGGCCCACGGCACATGGGTACCCATGCCGAGCGCCCGCGCCCGGCGATAGAGATGGACCCACCACAGCAGGATCGCCGCCGTGAGGAAGAAGCCGGCGATCAGCCACCAGCCGCCTTCGTTCAGCGGCGGCAGGATCTTCAGCCCGTATTTCGGCAAGGGCGGTTCCAGGGCGAGCCAGGGCAATTGCCGGGCGAACTGAACCGGATCCCAGTTCACCGAGGCCCACATGTTGAGGCCGATGATCTCGAAGGCGATCAGCCCGCAGACCATCGACAGAGCGGCGACGTAGCCGATGTAGATCGGGCCGACCTGGCTGTTGCCCAGCAGGCCGAACAGGTAGCTGTTGAACGGCTTGCCGACGCGCTCGTTCGAGCTCACCGGAACGCCGTTCTCCGGCTCCAGCGGACGCACCTGAACCTGGGTGAAGATGTTCTGGTAATAGGCCATCGCCCGCCCTCCCCCCGGTCGGCCGCACGCGTCGTGCGGCTCCGGCTTGGATCCTTGGTATCGGTTCGCCCGATTCTCGGCGGGCGATGCGTTTTTTCAGCGCCACACCGGCAGGTTGAGCCACCAGCCCCACCATTGCGGCCAGCCCTGCGTCCAGAACGGCCCGCTGATCACGATGCAGACGGCGCTCCAGAAGCCCGCCGACAGGGCCAGGAACAGGCCGAGCCGGTGGACGCCGAGCGTGCCGATCGAGTAGCCGATCGTGTCGCGGAAGAAGGTGTCCTCATGCTCGGGGGTCTTCACGGTCTCCCCCTTCTTCGGGTTGGTCGCCGAGAGGATCAGGCCGCCGTGCATGGCCAGCGCCAGAGTTGTCGTGAAGAAGAACGTCACGGCCAGCATGTGCGCCGGATTGTAGTGGAAGTGGAGATACTGGTAGCCGGTGTTCGACACCCAATCGAGGTGGCTGAGGATGCCGTACGGGAAGCCGTAGCCCCAGGCGCCCATCAGGAACGGCCGGATCACCTCCAGGGTGAAGTAGGCGAAGATCGCCATGCCGAAGGCGGCCGGCACGTGATAGCCGATGCCGAGCTTCCGGCAGATCTCGACCTCGCGCATCATCCAGGACAGGAACGAGCCCAGCGCGCACATCGTGATGATCTGCCAGAGTCCGCCCTCCTTGAGCGGTGCGAGCTTCAGCCCGTAGCTGATGTCGGGCGGCGCGATATTGATCTGCCAGACGTTCCAGGTCGGTCCGATCGCCGCGCCGTAGATCACCAGGGCGGTGCCGAGCACGGTGAAGAACAGCCCGGTCACGCCGAAGAATCCGACGTAGAACGGCCCGACCCAGAAGTCGAACAGGTCGCCGCCCAGCAGCGTGCCGCCGCGGATCCTGTACTTTCGCTCAAAGCTCAGCATCGCCATGGCGGACACTCCTCAGCCCGGCCGAAATCAGTCTTGGGATCTTGGGGACCGCGGCCCTCGCGCGCCGCGGTCCCGGCCGGCCTGGATCAGGCGGGCATGCTGGGCAGGACGAGCGTGATGTTGCTCGCCGCCTTGTTCGCCTTCGGACCTTCCAGCCAGTTGAACCGGTCGGTCGAGAGCAGGATGAAATGGATCAGCAGCGCCAGGATGAAGAGGAAGGTGAACAGAGCCACCAGCGTGCGCCGCGGATCGAACAGTAACCAGACCTTGTGCATCCGATCCTCCTCAGCCGATCATCGTGACGAGGGCGCGGGCCGCATCGGTGACGCCCTCGAGGGAGGCGTAGCCCTGCGGTCCGGGGAGCCACGGGCGCCACAGCCAGACGAGGATGTGGGCGACCACGGCAATCGCCGTGAAGATGAGGAAGCTCGTGAGGAAGATCGCGTGGAACTCCTTGGCTTCCGGTTCCGTCAGCCCGGACAGGCTGCTCGGTCTTTCTGTTGCAACGGGTCCACCGGCCATCGTTCAGACCTCCGTATGTTGGCCGCGCTCCAGACGAAGCGCGACGGGTTCCGCCGTGGCGCCCTTGGCGGTCACGGCTTGACTTCCCCCGCGTCACCGGACGGAAGCGTCTCGAACAGGGCGTTCAGCCCATGAAGGCAAAGGGGATCGTCTGGACCGCCATGGCCCGGGCCTCGCCGAAGACCGAGCGGGGCGCCGGGGCGAGGCCGGAGCGGGACGCATCCCGAGCGGGCTTGAAGCGGGCGAACGCGGCGGCGGCCAGGAAGCACGGGTAGGTCGCGGCCAGGATCAGCCGGAACTGCAGCGCTTCCTGGTGCAGGCGCGCGGTCGGGACCATCGTACGCATCGTCAGGTCTCCTCTCGGGGGAACGGAAAGGCGGTTCATGCGGGGATCCCCCCGGCAAGATCGGCACGGGCACGCGCCACATGGGCGGGGGCCACGGCTGCGGATTCGGAAGTTCGGGCGGCGCGCTCGGCGGCGTCGCGCAGGCGCTTGGCGGCGGAGATGCGCGCCAGCACCGGTTGCGCCTCGACCAGATCGTCCAGCGCCGCGCGCGCAGCCTCGTCCCAGGGCAGCTCGCGATGGCGACGCGCCGGGGTGGCCTCGACCTTATCCATGTCGCGGGCGAGCGGCAGGATGTGGAAGAGCGTGTCGAACAGCGCGTTGCAGACTTCCTGAACCAGGTAGGTCGCGCCGGCGAAACCCATGAACGGCGTGCCGGTATGCCGCCGGATGATCGCCCCGGGGAAGGAGGCGGGGATGTAGGTCGCCCGGGCTCCGCCCTCGGCCAGGTACATCCGCTCGTTGAACGAGCCGAACAGGACCAGCGGCGGCATCTCGGTTACGGCCTTGCGCACGGCCTCGTTGTCCGGCTTCGATCCGGCCGACCGGCTGAACGCGAAGTTGCAGGGGAGGCCCATCTCGTCCTCGAGGAAGTGCCGGACGCCGCGGGCGTAGGTCTCGGTGGCGACGATCCCGAAGCTGGCGGTCCCGAAGAAATCCTGCGTGACCGAGCGCCAGAGGTCCCAGACCGGCTTGATCGTGGTGTGGCGCTCGCGCTCGATGAACGGCTCCGGGTCGAGGCCGAGGATCGCACCCAGCGAGCGCAGGAACTTGGTGGTCGAGAGGATGCCGATCGGCGCCTGCAGGTAGGGCCGCTCCAGATCCTCGCAGAGCAGGCGGCCGAACTCGCGGTAGAGGCAGACGTTGGCGTCGGCGTTGACGAGCTTGGGCACGTCCGCGAGGTGCGAACCCAGCGGGAAGGTCAGGTTCACCTCGGCGCCGATTCCCTCCACCAGCCGCCGGATCTCGGCGAGGTCGGAGGGCATGTTGAAGGTGCCGTAGGCCGGCCCGATGATGTTCACCCGGGGCTTCTCGCCGGGCTTCTTCTCGGGCCGGGCCGGGATGCCCTTCTTGGCGAACTTCTTGGCCCCGTATTCCTGCCAGAGCCAGCGCATGGCGCGATCGGCAGCCTGCCACTGGTCCTCGTCGATGGTGCGCGGCAGGAAACGCTGGAGGCCGGTGCCCTCGGGGGTCACGCCGCCGCCGATCATCTCGGCGATCGAGCCGGTTACCACCACGCTCGGTTGGCCCGGATCGAGGGTGGCATGGGCGCGCTTCATCGCGCCCTCGGTGCCATGGCGGCCGAGTTCCTCTTCGGCGAGGCCCGTGACGACGATCGGCAATTCGTGCGGCGGCAGCGCGTCGGTGTAGTGCAGCACCGAGGTGACCGGCAGGTTCTCGCAGCCGACCGGGCCGTCGATGACAACCTGCAGGCCCTTGATCGCCGTGAAGACGTAGACGGCGCCCCAGTAGCCCCCGGCCCTGTCGTGATCGAGGATCAGCATCACGCCATCTCCCCGATCGGCTTCTTCGGGCCTTCGATCTTCGGGCCTTGGCGCTTCTGCGGGGTTTCCTGCCAGACGCCGGCCGCGTGACCGGTGCCGACGCCCTCGAAGAAATCGCGCATGGCGTCGAAGCGGGGCTTGTTAGCGAGCGCCGCGTTGATCACCCGCGCCAAAGAGCCGGCGCCGGCCGCACCCATGAGCGGGCGGGCCGAGATCAGATTGGTGAAGTACAGGGCGGGCGTGCCGCGCTCCTTGGCCCGCTGCACCACCGGAGTCGTGCCGATCGCCAGATCCGGCTTCAGCGCGTCGAGGGCGAAGAGGTCGTCCTCCAGCGAGGCGCGATAGCGGACTTCGGTACCGCGCGCCTCGAGCCAGTCGCGGTCGGCCTCGGACCAGGGCGTGCGCGGGCAGGCGGTACCGACATACGGGACCTCGGCGCCGCTCTCGATGAGCAGCCGCGCCACCAGCAGTTCCGAGCCCTCGTAGCCGGACAGCGTGATCCGACCCTTGATCGGCATGGCGGCGAGGGCGCCGCGGATGCCCGGGAGGATCGTGTTCTTGGCGGCCTCTACGGTGGCCCGGGCGACGCCGCAGGCCTCGCCGATCCGGTCGAGCCAATCCGCGGTTCCATCGACGCCCACGGGGGCGGATCCGATCACGGGACGGCCCGCGGTCTCGAACTCGCGGATCGAGGCGGTGTAGAAGGGGTGGATCGCGGCCACTGCGGCGCAATCCAGGGCAGCGTAGAGCTCGCGCCATTCGCGGGTCGGCACGACTGGTCCGGCCGAGAGGCCCAACGGCTCCAGCAGCGCGCCGATCACCACCGGGTCGGCCGGGAAGACCTCGCCGAGCAGCGCCACGCTCGGGCGCTCCGAGCGGCCGCCGCGCGGGGTCGCGACTGGTCCCTGTTCGGCCTCGGTGCGGGCGACCTTGAGCATGGCCCCGGCCAGTACGTCCTTGGCCTCGGCGTGGGTCGGGACTCCGAAGCCCGGCACGTCGATGCCGATCACCCGGACGCCGTCGATCTCTTTCGGCAGCAGGCGGAGCGGGACGCCCGAGGCGGTCGGCACGCAGAGGTTGATGACGACGACCGCGTCGTAGTCCTCGGGCTTGGCCGTCGCGTGGACCGCGTCGCGGATGTCCTCGAACAGCTTGCCGGTGACCAGGGTCTCCGAATTGAACGGCACGTACCCGACGCTGCGCCGGGCGCCGTAGAAATGCGACGTGAAGGTCAGGCCGTAGACGCAGCAGGCCGAGCCCGAAAGGATCGTGGCGGTCCGGCGCATGCGCAGGCCGACCCGGAGCGAGCCGAAGGCCGGGCACATGCTCTGCGGCTGGTCGTGCGGCCCCTGCGGGTAATCGCTGCGGAGCTGCGCCAGCGTCTCGGACATCCCGGCCGCTTCCGCGGCTTCCCGCATCGCATCCTTGCCGGAATGGCAGCCCAGCCCGTCGCCTTTCGTGGCGTCGAGGTTGATCGCCTCGGCCGGCGGGGCGGCGGGGCGGGGACGAGCCCGCAGGTCGGAGATGTCGAGGGAGACGGCCATGCCTCAAACCTCGTCGTAGACGACTTCGAGGGACGGCTTGGTCACGTGGGCGACGCCGCACATGTCCTCGTGGGTCGCAGGAACCAGGACCACGTCGCGGCCCGTGACATCGCTGGAGAACAGGCCGAGCAGCCCGTCCTGCGTGAGCGGCGTCGGGCGGTGCGGCGCCGCCGTCGCGACGTTGGCGGCCAGGTCCGAGAACAGACTGCCCCAACGGCTCTCCGGCCGGCCGATGATCTCGTAGTTCGCGCTCTTGCGGCGGATGTCGTCGTCAGCCGGGATCGACGCGAGGACCGGGATACCGGCGGCGTCGGCGAAGGCCTGGGCCTCGCCGGTGCCGTCGTCCTTGTTGATCACCAGGCCGCCGACGCCGACATTGCCGCCGAGCTTGCGGAAATACTCGACGGCCGAGCAGACGTTGTTGGCGACGTAGAGCGATTGCAGGTCGTTCGAGCCGACGACGATGACCTTCTGGCACATGTCCCGGGCGATCGGCAGGCCGAAGCCGCCGCAGACCACGTCGCCCAGGAAGTCGAGCAGGACGAAGTCGAAGCCCCACTCATGGAAGCCGAGCTTCTCCAGCAGCTCGAAGCCGTGAATGATGCCCCGGCCACCGCAGCCGCGCCCGACCTCGGGGCCGCCGAGCTCCATGGCATAGACGCCGTCGCGCTTGAAGCAGACATCGCCGATCGCCACCGCCTCGCCGGCGAGCTTCTTCTTGGTCGAGGTCTCGATGATGGTCGGGCAGGCCTTGCCGCCGAACAGCAGCGACGTGGTATCGCTCTTCGGGTCGCAGCCGATCAGCAGGACCTTCTTGCCCTGCTGGGCCATCATGTAGCTGAGATTGGCCAGCGTGAACGACTTGCCGATGCCGCCCTTGCCGTAGATCGCGATGATCTGCGTCTCTTTCTTCACCGGAGCGGTCGCGACCGCGTCCGGCTCGATCGCCGCTTCGGCGCGGAGCTTGGTGGCCTGGTCGAGGGCGACCTTGTTCAGCTGAACGTTCACGCGGCGTCCCTCCAGTCGAGAATCATCTTCAGGCAGGCGGGATCGGCGAAGGCAGTCCGATAGGCGTCCTGGGCCTGCGCCGCCGGGACGCGGTGGGTGATCAGCCCGTCGAGGGAGAGCCGGCCGCTCTCGATCAGCGCCGTAACGGCGGCGAGATCGTCGGGGCGAAACTCGGCCGAGATCCGGATGCGGGCTTCCCGCATGAAGGCCGGCGGAAAGGCGAAGGACAGGGGCGCTTCATAGAAGCCGGCCAGCACGATTTCGCCGCCGGGGGCGAGCCGGGCGATCAAGCCGTCGAGGCCGGAGGCGTCGCCGCTGACGTCGGTGATCACCGCATAATCGCGTCGGGTGTCGTCCTCCGGCGCCAGGACCCGGTAGCCGGGTGTGCCGTCGCGCCGGGTCGGGTCCATTTCCCAGACGGTCGGCTCGGCGCCGGCAGCGAGCGTGAGGCGGGCCAGCAAGCGCCCGAGCACGCCGTGCCCGACGATGAGCGGCGTCGTCCCAGGACGGAGGCTGCCCAGCGCCCTGTAGGCCGTGGCCGCGAGCGCGATCAGGCAGGCGTGTTCACCCAGGTCCGGGTCGACAGGCACGAGGCGGGCGGCGGGGGCGATGAGGTGGGAGGCTGCGCCGCCGAACAGGCCGCGCACAGCACCGAAGCAGCGTGCACCCGGAACGAAGACGGTCTGGCCGACCCGGATCGGCGCATCCTTGGCGGCTTCGACCACCGTCCCGACCGACTCGTAGCCGGGGACCAACGGGTAGCCCATTCCGGGGAACGGGGGCATGCGGCCGGACCAGAGGAGGCGCTCGGTGCCGGTGCTGATGCCACTCCAGGACACGGCAACGACCGCGTCGGCCGCTCCGGCAGGTGTCAGGGCCAGGCGACTGAGCGCCAAATGCTCCGGACGTTCGAGGATGACGGCGAGCGCGTCCATGACTGGAATTTTCCGCCCGATGTTTTTGCGACTCTCGCCGGTGCGGGATCGCGATGTGTCATCCTAGATAGACACAATGCTGCGTCAAGTCATTCTTACACTAGCGAACGTCTTTCTGCGCCACGATCAGGCGTGTCAGGAGGGGGCGGCGGGTCTTTTGCTCGTAAGCGGTCGCGAAACCAGCCGTCCGCAGCATGGCCCGAAGTTCTTCGGACCGGCGCGGCCGGCCCGAGCCCATGGCGAGGAGGTAGAAGCCGAAATATGCGTCCCCCACCGGCTCCGCGCCCGGCGTGCCGGCCATCGGCTCTGCCAGGATCAGCGTCCCACCGGGGGGAAGCGCCGCGTGCGCGGCTGCGAGAAGCGCCTGGGCCGGGCCATCGTCGTGATCGTGGACGATCCGGATCAGCGTGATCGTATCGGCGCCGGCCGGCAGGCCGTCATGGAAGCTGCCGCCCCGGCAGGCGATCCGTTCGGACAGCCCTGCCTGCGCGAGCCGGTCGGCGGCGCGGCCGGCGACGGCCGGCAGGTCGAACAGCGTCAGGGGTAAGGTCTTGTGTCGAGCCGCTACGGCTTGCAGGAAGGCGCCCTCGCCGCCGCCGACATCCATCAGGTGCCGGCTCCGGGACAGGTCAACGGCATCGAGCACGTCGTCGGCGATCATCGCCTGCGAGGCGCCCATCAGGCCACCGTAAGGCGCGACCGCCGCCGCATCGGCGCTCACGCCGCCCGCATAAGGCCAATAGCCTGCGAGCCGCGTCGGCCCCGCCTGCCCGCGCAGCAGCGTGACCGGATCGGCGAGGTCGGCGTAGAGCAGGGCGTGGTGCTCGACCATCGCGGCGATGCCGGGGTTGCCGGTGAGCGCGGCCCCGAGATCCGCCAGACCGAACCGATCCTCGGGGAGCGCCTGGACGAGATCCAGGGAGGCGGCAGCGCGCAGCAGGCAGCGGGCGTTCTCGACCGGCAGATCGAGCCGGCGCGCCAGCGCGTCGAGGGTCAGCGGCCCCTCGCTGAGGATCCGGAACAGGTCGAGGCGGACGCAGGCCGTCAGCACCTGCGCGTAGACGAAGCCGGCGCAGAGATCGAACAACGCGCGGGTGTTCTTCCGGGCGATGCCCCGGGTCAGCGGGAAGCCCGCCGCCCAGCGCTGGAAGCGTGGGCTGGCCACCAGGCGGTTGCGCCAGCCGAGCCAGCGATCGCGCAGCGAAGCCGGTGCGGCCAAGGCTGCACCGGGGCCGGGAACCGAGCCGGCGGTCAGGCCGCCACCGCGCGCAGGCTCGCGGGCAGGAACAGCCGCGCCTGCGCCTCGATCTCGGCGGTGAGTTGGGCCACGCCCGGGCAGGCCGGGATCGCCGCCACCGCCTCGCGGGTGAGGCGGGCCAGGCGCTCCAGGGCGCCGTCGGTGCCGAGCAATGCCGCAGCGTTGGGGCGTCCGAGGGTGGCGTCCCGGCCGGCGGGCTTGCCGATCTCCTCCTGGCGGCAGGCGACGTCGCGCAGGTCGTCGGCGACCTGATAGGCCTCGCCGAGGCATTCGCCCAGGCGCCGCCAGGGCTCCGGGTCGGACCCGGCTGCTGCTGCGCCCAGCACGGTCGCGGCGGCGAACAGGGCGCCGGTCTTGGCCTGCTGGTAGTCGCTCAGGCTGATATGGGCTTCGGATTCCCAGGCCTGGCCGGCGGCGATGCCGCTGGGCGAGCCGGCGGCGCGGCCGAGCAGACCGACCAGGCGGCCGAGCCGGACCGGATAGGGGCCGGCGGCCCGGGCTAGCGTCTCGAAGGCGAGCACGATGAGGGCATCGCCGGCGAGCACCGCGATCGGCTCCCCGTAGGCGATGTGGATCGTCGGCTTCTGGCGGCGCAGGGGCGCGTCGTCGAAGCAGGGCAGGTCGTCATGGACCAGGGAGGCGCAGTGCAGAAGCTCGATGGCCGCCGCGGCGGCCTCCGACGAGGCGGGATCGTCGTCGCCGCAGGCCCGGGCCACCGAGAGGCACAGGCGGGGACGGATGCGGTGTCCACCGGGGAAGACAGCGTAACGCAGCGCCTCGGCCAGCAAAGGGGGCGCCCCCGGCGCCTCGGCATAGGCCACGGCGCGGTCCAGCGCCTGTTCGATCCGCCGGCCCGACTCCATGGCGCGCCTCCCGTGTTAGCATCGGTTGTCAGCGACAAGTGTCATTTCTTATTGACACTTGTCGGGACGCAGATCAATCCCGATCGGAGCGGTTGGAGGCGGGGTTCAGCGTGGCGCAGGAACGCGTCGTCGTGATCGGTGCCGGGATCGGCGGCCTGGCTGCCGCCTTACGGTTGGCCCATGCCGGGCTCGCTGTAACGGTGGTTGAGCGTGCCGCGCGGCCGGGCGGCAAGATGGCGAGCGTCCGGGTCGGCGATGCCTGCGTCGAAACCGGTCCGACCGTGTTCACGATGCGCTGGATCTTCGAAGAATTGTTCGCCGAATCCGGCGCTTCCTTCGCAGACCATGCGCAGCTTACCCCCGCCAGCCTCCTCGCCCGTCACGCCTGGACGAAGGATGCACGGTTGGACCTGTCCGCCGATCTTGACACCTCGGCGGCGGCGATCGAGGCCTTCGCCGGCCCCCGGGAAGCGGAGGGCTACCGCCGGTTCTGCGCCCGGTCAGCGGAAGTCTACCGCACCCTGGAGGGGCCGTTCATCCGTGAGGGCCGGACGAGCCCCACCGGCCTGGCGCAGCGGGTCGGGATCTCGGGGCTGGGCGATTTGTGGCGTATCCAGCCTTTCGCCACCCTGTGGTCGGCGCTCGGCACGTTCTTCCGCGATCCCCGGTTGCTGCAGTTGTTCGGGCGCTACGCCACCTATTGCGGTGCCTCGCCGTTCACCGCGCCGGCGACGCTGATGCTGGTGGCCCATGTCGAGCAGGCGGGCGTCTGGACCGTGTCGGGCGGCATGAGCGCGCTCGCCAAGGCGGTGGCGGACCTGGCGGCGGCGCGCGGCGCCACGTTCCGCTACGGCGCCCATGTGGAGCGGATCGACACCGCGGGCGGCCGGGTTTCCGGCGTGGTCCTGGCGGACGGCGCGACGATTCCGGCCGATCGGGTCGTCTGCAACGCGGATGCCTCGGCTTTGGGCGCCGGGCTGTTCGGCAGGGAGGCGGCGCCGATGGGCGAGCGCCTGGCGCCGGCCGAGCGCTCGCTCTCCGCCATGACCCTGAGCGCCGTCGCGGCACCCAGTGGATTTCCGCTGGCCCACCACAACGTGTTCTTCTCGGGCGATTACCGGGCCGAGTTCGACGCGATCCTGCGGCGGCGGCGCCTGCCCGAGGACCCTACGGTCTACGTCTGCGCTCAGGACCGGACCGAGGCGCACGCCGCGCCCACCGGGCCAGAGCGCCTGCTTCTGCTCGTCAACGCCCCGGCCGACGGCCGGGACCGCCCGCCGACGCCCTCGGAGATCGAGACATGCGCGACGCATTTGAGCCGCCGCCTGGAAGCCTGCGGGCTGACTCTGGCGATGACCTCGCCCCCGGTGGTGACCGATCCGGCGGGGTTCGAGAGCCGGTTTCCCGGGAGCGCGGGGGCGCTCTACGGCCGGGCGCCGCAAGGCTGGGCCTCGACCTTCAAGCGGGCGGGCGCCCGGACGGCCCTGCCGGGCCTGTACCTGGCGGGCGGCTCGATCCATCCCGGCCCGGGCGTGCCGATGGCGGCGCAATCGGGCCGTCTGGCGGCGGCGGCGATCCTGCAGGACCTCGATTCGACGGCCCGGTCGCGCAAAACGGCTACGCGTGGTGGTACGTCGATGCGGTGAGCGACGACGGACGCCAGGGGCTGACGATCATCGCCTTCATCGGCAGCGTGTTCTCGCCGTATTATGGCTGGAGCGCCGACAGGAACCCGTTCGCCCACTGCGCCATGAACGTGGTGCTGTACGGCGACCGCAGCCGGTTCGCCATGACCGAGCGCGGTGCCGCCAGCCTGTCCCGGAGCCGGCATTCCATCGCCATCGGCCCCAGTGCGATGGACTGGGACGGCACGGCGCTGACGGTCCGGATCGACGAGCGCGGCGCCCCCTTGCCCCGGCGGATCCGCGGCACGGTGCGGCTCACCCCGCGGGGCTTCACCCCCGGCCCGTTCCAGCTCGACCCGAACGGCCGCCACCGCTGGTGGCCGATGTCTCCGTCCTCGCGGGTCGAGGTCGATCTGGACCAGCCCGGCCTGGGCTGGCGCGGCAGCGGCTATTTCGACACCAACGACGGCGACGAGCCCCTGGCATCGGCCTTCACGCGCTGGACCTGGTGCCGGGCCGACCTGCCGGACGGCGCCGCGATCCTGTACGACGTGCGCCACCGCGACGGCGGCGGGCAGAACCTGTCGCTGCGCTTCGGCCACGACGGCAGCCGCCGCGACATCCGCCCGCCGCTGGCCGCGCCGCTGCCGGCCACGTCGTTCTGGCGCATGCCCCGCGAGACCCGCAGCGACGACGGCCGCTCCCGGGTGCTCACCACCTTCGAGGACACGCCGTTCTATTCGCGCTCCCTGCTCGCCTCGACGCTGGCCGGCGAGCCGGTGCGGGCGGTGCACGAGAGCCTGTCGCTCGACCGCTTCCGCAACCCGCTGGTGCAGCTGATGCTGCCGTTCCGCATGCCGCGGCCGTATGAGCGGTGACTTTTGGGGATGGACTGGCGTGTGGTGGTTCGGGCGGCGGCCGGGCCGGCTCTCGGATCACGTGAAGGCTATCGGCCTCGACCGTCCCATCGTCGCACTGATCCTGACGCGCTGCAGTGCAATAGGGCGTTCGAGGAACGCTATCGGGTTTTTCGATCCTCTTTTGCGCCGAGCGCTTCGCCCCCGCTCCCGCAAGGGCGTGCAAATACCCGCATCTGGGTCGGCAGGATACCGAGAGACGCTCCGGCTCTCCCTCCCCCCCTTTGTGGTCCAGCAGAATGACGTATCGGCCTCGTCTTCTGACAAGCTGCTGAAACGCAACGCCTTTCCCCTCCCCCCTTGTGGGGAGGGGTCAGGGGTGGGGGTGGTGCAGGATAGGGGGCAAAGGTACCTCCTGAACCACCCCCACCTCCAACTCCTCCCCACAAGGGGGAGGAGCGCGCGTCGTGCCGCGCCGAGGGCGTTGTGTGAACATCGTCGTCCATGCGTACGGGGGGACCTGCGCCTCATCTTGAGGCGCGTGGATCCACAAGCCTGACCATCAAAAAGCGAATGGGATCGTGGCTTCCCATCTCAAACCTCGGCGAGCGTAAGCCCCCGGGCCGCTGCCAGCACCGTATCGGCGGGAACATTGACCCACGTGTCGCCATCGGGCGCCGGCCCCGCCGCGAGCCAATCCCCGACGATCCGGTAGCCCAGCGTGTAGCCGAGCCAGCGGGGGTGGCGCCCGCCGCGCCCGAAAAACCAGGCGCCGTGATCGTGATCCGTACCCGCGAGCGTGGCGGAATCGGGCCGGTGGGCGGCGAGCACGGCGTCGGAGACGGCGGCTTCCCACGGCTCGGGCGGCGTGCCGAGCAGGTGGCGCACGAACTGGCCGGCCAGGCCCTCGCTGACCAGGGTCTCGCCGAGCGTCATGCCGTAGCCAGGACCGGCCATGCGCAGGCAATGATGCACCTCGTGCACCACCGTCCGGCGAATGTCGCCGTTGCTCAGGGAGGCGTGGAAGTTGGCATTGTCTGGATCGATCGTCAGCGAGAACAGGTTCGGCCGATCGGCACGCCCTGTCGTGCCGGTCTCGGGAATTGTCTCGCCCGGGCGGCGGTCCACGAGGATGTCGAGGGAGGGCAACGGCAGCACGGTCGCGATGGCATCGCGGGCGACCGCGATCTCCGCCGCGATAGTGTCACGCCAGGGGTGCAGATCGCCCGAGGCCTCAAGCCAATGTATGTTCCAAGACATCGCAGGGACCCATCAAGCTTACTTGTCGAACCGCAAGGTATCCGTACTAACGCCGATCAAAGGCGCCCCAAGACCTTCGTGTGCGGCTCCTGCAAGCTCGTCCAGAGCGCGATCGCCTTCGACCAGGACGCCATGTCCGCGATGCGGATGGATTTGGGATCCTCAGCGTAGGCTTGCGCCTTCTCCAGTTCGCCCCAGGCTTTGACGAACCGGTTGACGACCGGGTCGCCGGTCTCGACGCTCAGGGCGGCCCGTCCCTGGTGCCGCTCCTTCGCGAGGGCCTGATACCGGACCTGCGCCGCGGCGCGCTTCTGCGCCCACTCCAGGGACGCCTTCTCCTCCGGGCCGGCGCCGTCCAGCACCGTGATGGTCGCCTTGGCGGCCGCCGCCGCGTCGGTCCCGCGGGGATTGGCGGCGTGGGACGCGCGCGACTCGATGGCCGCCACCTCGGACTGAGCCGCCCTCACCTCGGCCGCGGAGAACAGGCCGCCGTGATTGGTTGTGATGGCATAGAGCGCGCGGCGGTCCAGCTTCTGAATGCGGATGGTGCCGTGCCAATCCTGGTCCGTCGTGCCGGCATCCGCCGCCTTGCCGAGTTTTTGATAGCCCGCATCCAATGCTTTTCGGGTGTCGACGGCGACCTGGGAGAAGCTTTTTGTGTCGGTGTCCGCGGCGGTGGTCGACGCTGTCGATGTCGTCCGGGTACGTCGATCGAAGGTTGAGTGCGTGGCAGTCTTCGGTGCCTCCGCGTGCGGATGATAGGCGCTGCCAAGGGATTTCAGGAACGCTGAAAACACAATGATTCTCCCGCGTATGATGTCTGACTATCAATAAACAGAGACCGAGATAAAACCGGGCAAATCCTTGTCATCGTTTGGCGTATGTTTCGTCTCTTAAATAGATATCGAATTGTTATGTCGACGCCTCTGCGCTAGGACTTGCTATGATCGAGACACGACGTCGTGTCGGTGTCAAGAAAACGCCCCGCCGTCATGGCGAGCGCAGCGAAGCAACCTCGGGAAACGCCACACTCGGAGGTCGCCCGCTCCCCTGGGTTGCTTCGCTGCGCTCGCAACGACGGCGTGTGGGTTCTGGGAACGGCGCAGGCGCTCAAACCAGAGCGGAGTGCTGCCCGTCCAAAGATCCTGATGGGCGGATCCGGTCGGCGATGCAGGCCAGGGCGGCGAGTCCGAGCACCAGCCCGAATGGAACACCCGTCAGCCCAGCACCTTCGCGCAGGAGCGCGAACAGGGGCGTCGCGAGCAGGAACGCCCGCTCGTGGCGGCGCAGGCCGCCGGCGCGGTGCGCGGTGAGCACCAGGAGCAGCGTCGCCGGGACCAGTGGCACGAGGTCGTAGACCGGCAGATAGGGCGAGAGCAGCGGCGCGGCGGCGAGCAGGGCGGCGGCACGCAGGTTCGGCTCCGCAGGTTTCGTCCAGGCCCGGATGGCCAGCCCCAGCGCGAGGGCGGCCACCACCGCCTGGAGCGCCCAGGCGGCGGCGATCGGGCCGCCCCAAAGGCGCACGGCCCCGAAGGCGCTGGCGTTGAGCTCGAGCCCGGCTGCAGCCTTCTGCAGGATGATCCGGTTGGTCTCGCCCAACGTACCGACGAAGCCGATCCAGGGCGCGGTACCGAACAGGGCGAGCGAGGCGAGGCACAGGGCGAGCACGGTGGCGAGGCAGGAGGTCAGGCAGGCCCTGCGGCCGGTGATCAGCAGGAGCAGCGGCGCCAGGGCGGCGAAATGGGGCTTGTAGGCCAGCAGGCCGAAGCACAGGCCGGCGAGCCAGGGGCGGCGGTCCACCAGCAGCGTCCCGAAGGTCAGGAGCGCAGCGGTGAACAACCCGTTCTGGCCGTAGGAGAGCGTGCAGTACACCAGCGGATGGGCGACCGCCATCCAGGCCGCATCCCGCCGGCCGGCGGCGAACCGCATCGCCCAGGTGAAGACCGCCAGCGAGAGCGCCGTCCAGAGCAGGAAGGCGGGCTGCGGCTCCAGGATGGCGAAGGCGGCGGCGGGCATCAGGAAGACCGGCGGGTAGTGCCAGGCGAAGCGGCATTCCGGCCCGAAGGCGGCCTTCAGGTTCTCGAGATGGACGGGCAGGTCGTAGGGCTCGCCGCCGCGCCCTTCGAGGGCGGACCGGCCGGCTACCCAGACCTGGCTGAAATCGTTGCCCAGCATGTCGCCGTACCAGTTCCGGCGCGGCTCCGGCCCGGTGCCGAACACCCCGACAACGATGGCGAGCGTGAGCGGCACCAGCACCCAGGCAGCCCGCTTGGCGAAGGCGAACAGCCGCGCATCGCTGCCGGCGAGGTCCTTGAGATCGGCCCAGAGCGCGGCCGGACGGAATCCCGACGCGTCGATCGTGATGAGCGCGGACATGGCGGCTTTCGGCGGCGATCTATCGCGTTGAGCCTAGGCGCAGCCGGTTCCGGCGCCGTTAACGTGCGGTTTGCCCAACGGCGCGGGTTGTGCGAGAGGGGCGCGGCTGCGACATTCGCGCCGTCAACGGGGGCGGCGATGACGATGCGAGCGGACGACGCCTCCCCCGCCCCGCGCGTCCTGATCTACAGCCACGATACGTTCGGGCTCGGCCACCTGAGGCGTTCGCGGGCGATCGCGAACGCGATCGTGGCATCGAACCGCGGTGCGCGGGCGATGATCATCTCCGGCTCGCCGGTGATTGACCGCTACGCCTTCGCATCGGGGGTCTACACCGTGCGGTTGCCGCCGGTGACCAAGTTCGCGGACGGCAATTATGCCAGCCTCGACAACGCCACGCCGCTCGCGCGCACGGTCGAGCAGCGCGCCGCGATCATCACCCGGACCGATGCCAGCTTCGCCCCCGACCTGATCCTGGTCGACAAGGAACCGGCCGGGTTCCAGGGCGAGCTGATGCCGGTGCTGGAAGCCGCTTCCGCCCGGGGCACCCGCCTGGTGCTGGGCCTGCGCGACGTGCTCGACGATGCCGACCGCCTCGTGCCCGAATGGGAGCGCAAGGGCGCCGCCGAGACCATGGCGCGGTTCTACGACGAGATCTGGGTCTACGGCCTCAGCCGCATCCACGAGCCGCTCGCTGCCTTGCCGATGGAGCCCGACATGGCGGCGCGGATCGCCTTGCGGCTAATCTATACAGGCTATCTTCGCCGGGAGGTCCCGGAAATGCGCGCGGGCCGTGAGGAACCCGCCATCGCCCGGGGGCCGTTCGTGCTGGTCACGCCCGGCGGCGGCGGCGACGGCGCCGCGCTGATCGACTGGGTGATCGCCGCCTACGAGACCGATCCCGGCATCCCCCTGCCCGCGCTGATCGCCTTCGGCCCGTTCCTCGATGATGCCACCCGCGACGGCTTCACCGCCCGGATCGACCGGCTCGGGGGCAGGATCGCGGCGATCACCTTCGACAGCCAGATCGAGTTCCTGATGCGCAAGGCGGCCGGGGTCGTGGCGATGGGCGGCTACAACACCTTCTGCGAGATCCTGTCCTTCGATCTGCGGGCGATCCTGGTGCCGCGGACCGAGCCGCGTCGGGAGCAGGCGATCCGGGCGCTGGCGGCCGAGCAGCTCGGCCTCGCCCGGGTTCTGCTGGAGGCCGATGGCCGCGCCCCCGCCCGCATGGCCGCGGCGCTCCGCGCCCTGCCCGACCAGAGTGCACCGTCGCGGGTCTTGGTGCCCGGCCTGCTCGACGGGCTCGACGCGGTCGCCCGCCGGGTACGGGTGCTGGCCGGCCAAGGCAGGATGGGCATCCGCGCGCGGGCCATCTCGTGACGCATCAGCGTATCGCGGTGGTGCTGAAGGGCTATCCGCGCCTGTCCGAGACCTTCATCGCCCAGGAGCTGCTGGCCCTGGAGCGGCGCGGCCTGCCCCTGGAGATCTGGTCCCTGCGCCGGCCGACCGACCGGGCCCGCCACCCGATGCACGCGGCGATCCAGGCGCCCGCCGCCTACCTGCCCGAATATCTCCGCGACGCGCCCCTGCGGGTGCTGCGCGGCCTCGGCGCCGCCCTGCGGCGGCCGCGCCTGCCGGCCTTGCTCGCCCTGTTCGCGCGCGATCTGTGGCGCGATCCCACCGCATCGCGCCTGCGCCGCCTCGGGCAGGCGCTGGTGCTCGCCCGCGAGCTGGCGCCCGAGGTCAGCCATATCCACGTGCATTTCCTGCACACGCCGGCCAGCGTCGCCCGCTACGCCGCGCTGCTCACCGGGCGCCGCTGGAGCTTTTCGGCGCACGCCAAGGACATCTGGACGACGCCGGCCTGGGAGCTCTCCGAAAAGCTGCGCGATGCGGCCTGGGGGGTGACCTGCACCCGCGATGGGCTCGCCCGCCTCGAAGCCCTGGCGCCGGGCCGGACGCGGCTCGCCTATCACGGCCTCGACCTCGCCCGGTTCCCCGCCCCGCCGCCGCCGCGCGAGCCCCGGGACGGGACCGATCCGGGCGCGCCGCTGCGGCTGCTCTGCGTCGGCCGCCTGGTCGCCAAGAAGGGCCATGACGACCTGATCGACGCGCTGGCTGCCCTGCCCCCCAGCCTGCATTGGCGTCTCGACCTGATCGGCGGCGGCGCGCTGCGCGGCGTTCTGGAGGCGCGCGTTCGCGAGCGGGGCTTGTCCGAGCGAATCGCCTTCCGGGGTGCCCTGGCGCAGCCGGAGGTGGTCGCGGCGATGCGCGCGGCCGACCTGTTCGTGCTGCCGACCAAGCCCGCCCCGGGGGGGGACCGGGACGGGCTGCCCAACGTGCTGATGGAGGCTGCGAGCCAGGCGCGGCCGATGCTGGCCACCGCCTTCGCGGGCACACCGGAATTCATCGCCGACGGCGAGCACGGCATCCTGGTCGCCCCCGGCGACCCCGCCGCCCTCGCCGACGCCCTGGCCCGCCTCGCCGCGGACCCGGCCCTGCGCCTGCGCCTCGGTGCGGCGGCGCGGGTGCGGCTCGTGCAGGACTTCTCCGAAGCCGCCGCCGTCACCCTGATCGCGGCGGCCTTGCGGGCTTCGGCGGGCCTTCCCCCGCCCACCGAGGCCGCGGACCCGGAGCGCACCGCGTGCGCGTCCTAATCGCGGTCACGCATTTCCTCGGGGCCGGCCATCTCACGCGCGCCGCCGCCGTCACCCTGATCGCGGCGGCCTTGCGGGCTTCGGCGGGCCTTCCCCCGCCCACCGAGGCCGCGGAACCGGAGCTCACCGCGTGCGCGTCCTGATCGCGGTCACGCATCTCCTCGGGGCCGGCCATCTCACCCGCGCCGCCGCCCTGGCGCGGGCCTTCGCGGCGGCGGGACACGAGGCGCTGCTGGTCTCGGGCGGCCGGCCGGCGCCGATGGTCCGGCCGGAGGGCCTGCGCCTGGTGCAGCTGCCGCCGCTCCACGTCGTCGGCACCGATTTCTCGCGGCCGCTCGGGCCGGACGGACACCCGGCCGACGCGACTTTGTTCGCCCGGCGCCGCGCGCTTCTGCTGGACGCCCTGGCGGATTTCGCCCCCGATGCGGTGATCACCGAGCTGTTCCCGTTCGGCCGCCGCGCGCTGGCCGCCGAGTTCCTGGCCCTGGTGGACGCCGCGCGGGTGCACCGGCCGCGCCCGCTGGTCCTGGCCTCCGTGCGCGATATCCTCGTCGCCTCCGCGAAGCCCGAGCGGATCGCGCAGGCGCATGAGCGGGTGGCACGGCTCTACGACGCCGTGCTGGTCCACGGCGACCCGGCCCTGGTGCCCCTCGACGCCTCCTGGCCCCTCGATGCCGGGACCGCCCAAAAAATCCGGTACACCGGCTATGTCGATGAGGGCACGGCTGCCGTTCCGGCGGCCGCGCGCAGCGGCGTGCTGGTCGCGGCCGGATCCGGGCCGGCGGGGCTCGGCCTGCTGCGAGCAGCCGCCGCGGCGGCCCGGCTGCAGCCGTCGCTCGGCTGGCGGATCCTCGCCGGGCACGGCGTGCCGGAGGCCGATCTGGCGGCCCTCGGCCACGGCCTGCCCGAGGGCACGATCGCGCGGGCGCGCCCCGATTACCGAACCCTGCTCGCCGGTGCGGCCCTGTCGGTGAGCCAGTGCGGCTACAACACCGCCATCGACCTCCTGGCGACCGCGACCCAAGCGGTGCTGGTGCCGTTCGAGGCCGGCGGCGAGACCGAGCAGCGGCTGCGCGCGGAATGCCTGGCCGGACGTGGCCTCGCGCGGGTTCTGCCGGAGGCGGACCTCACCGCGGCATCACTCCTGCAAGCGGTGGGTTTCCAGCTCGGCGCCAAGCCGCCCGAGGGGCATGGGATCGATCTCGGCGGGGCGGCGCGGACGGTTGGAATCGTGGAGGATTTTTTTGGGGTGGGCCGGGCGGTGCCGGACGTGGCGCAGGGCCCCTGTCCCGTGCGGGAGAGGGGGCGCGTCGCGGGCGGCACGCAGTGGGCCCTGAGCCTTGCCGCCATGCCGGATCAAGACATCGGTGTCCAACACGCGCACTTCCCTCCCCCCTCTGCGGGGGAGGGTGGCCCCCGAAGGGGGTCGGGAGAGGGGCAGCGCGACGCTGCGGGTTTCGGCTCCCGGCACGCCCTGTCCGGAGACGGCGCTCACCTCTCCCCCCCTGCTGCGCAGGGTACCCTCCCCCGCAGAGGGGGGAGGGAAAGCGCGCATCTCGGCTTCACCACACTACGAAAAACCCTCGACGACCTTGCCGCCTGCGGCCAGCGCGTGCCGTTCTGGTGGCGGGACGACGATGCCGTGGCGGCTTCCCCGGCCCTCGACCGGCTGATCGATCTCGCCGAGACGCATGCCGTCCCGCTCCTGCTGGCCGCCATCCCAGCCCGGATCGAGCCATCCCTTGGAGAACGGCTGGCCGCGGCAGAGAAGACCGTCCGCGTCGCCGTCCACGGTTTGGCCCATCACAACCACGCCCCACCCGGCGAGAAACCCGCTGAGTTCGGCGCGCATCGCCCGATCGACGCGCTGATGGCGGATGCCGCGGCGGGCCTGCGGATCGCCCGGGAGCGGCTGCCGGAGGCGGCGCTGCTTCCGGTCTTCGTGCCGCCGTGGAACCGGCTCGCGCCGGATCTGGCCGCCGCCCTGTCGGGGCTCGGCTATCGCGGGCTGTCCTCCGTGCCCGGGCCGGCGATCACCGGTTTGGTCCGGCTGGACGCGACGCTGGATCCGATCGACTGGCGCGGTACCCGGTCGCTGCGCGATCCCGAAGCCTTGCTGCGGGACATTGCCACCGGCATCGCCCGCGACCCGACGCGGCCCATCGGCCTGCTGACGCATCACCTGGCCCACGACGCCGCGCTCTGGGCTTTCGTCGCCGGCCTGCTCGAGACGTGCTGCGGACATCCGGCCGTGACATGTTTGGATCCGCGACGCCTATTCCTCGGCCCCACAGTGGAAACCGGCGCAGCGGGATCTAATCTTTCGGTCTCCCCCGCTGCGAGGAACGGTTGAGCTCGCTTCTGTCCATCCGCGACCTGGCTGTCGCGTTCCGCACGGAGACCGGACCGTTCGAGGCGTTGCACGGACTGTCCCTCGACGTGATGCGCGGGCGCACCCTGGCGCTGGTCGGCGAATCCGGCTCGGGCAAGTCGGTGACCGCGCAGGCGATCATGGGCATCCTGCCTGTCGCCGCGTCGATCACCCGTGGAAAGATCCTGTTCCGCGACACGTCGGAAGGCACCGATATCGCCCGGCTGGACACCGAGGGCTCGGCGATGCGGGCGATCCGCGGGCAGCGGATCGCGATGATCTTCCAGGAGCCGATGACCTGCCTGTCGCCGCTCCATACGATCGGCGACCAGATCGGCGAGGCCCTGCGCATCCATACCGGTGCCGACCGGCGGGAGGCCGATGCCCGCACGCAGGAGGCCCTGGCCCGGGTCGGCTTCCCGGATCCGAAGCGCGCCTTGAAGACCTATCCGTTCGAACTCTCCGGCGGCCTGCGCCAGCGCGCCATGATCGCCATGGCGCTGATCCTGAAGCCGGCCCTTCTGGTCGCCGACGAGCCGACCACCGCGCTCGATGTCACCACCCAGGCGCAGATCCTTGCCCTGCTGGCACGGCTCCAGGACGAGACCGGCATGGCGATCCTGCTGATCACCCACGATCTCGGGGTGGTCGCCAACATCGCTCACGACGTCGCCGTGCTCTACCGCGGTCGGCTGGTCGAGGCCGGTCCCCGCGACACCGTCATGCGTGCGCCCGGCCACGCCTATCTGAAGGCGCTGCTTCACGCGGTGCCGCGGTTCGACATGGCCCCGGGCGAGCGTCTCACCCCGATCCGCCCGGCCCGCGCGGAGATCCCCCCGGTTCAGCCGCGGGAGAAGCCCGCGGGGCCGCTGCTGCGGGTCGAGAACGTCAGCAAGCGCTACACGCTCCGGTCGGGCCGCCTGTGGCAGAAGCCGAAGATCGTCCAGGCCGTCTCCGAGGTGTCGCTGAGCCTGGCGGCCGGGGAGACCCTGGGGCTGGTGGGTGAATCCGGCTCCGGCAAGACCACCGTCTCGAAGATAATCATGCGGGCGCTCGAGCCGGATTCCGGGAGAATTCTGTTCGACGACGGCAGCGGCGCGCGGGACGTTCACGGGCTGACGGGTGACGCCCTGTTCGCCTACCAACGCACGGTGCAGTTCGTGTTCCAGGACCCCTACGCGTCGCTGGATCCGCGCATGACCGTGCGCCAGATCCTGTCCGAGCCGATGGAGATCCACGGTATCCCCGCCCCCGAGCGGCGCGCCCGCTGTCGGGAGCTGATGGCGATGGTCGGGCTGGAGGCGAGCGGTCTCGGCCGTTACCCGC
The DNA here is from genome assembly GCF_022829565.1 of Methylobacterium sp. J-001. NCBI lineage: Bacteria > Pseudomonadati > Pseudomonadota > Alphaproteobacteria > Hyphomicrobiales > Methylobacteriaceae > Methylobacterium > Methylobacterium sp. J-001. The sequence continues at coordinate 10,166 of NZ_JAKSYN010000123.1, read as the reverse complement.
ACGCCTTCTCGGGCGGACAGCGCCAGCGGATCGGCATCGCCCGGGCCCTAGCCCCGCGCCCCCGTCTGCTGGTGCTGGACGAGCCGGTCTCGGCGCTCGACGTTTCGGTGCAGGCGCAGATCCTGAACCTGCTCAAGGATTTGCAAGCGGCCCTCGGCCTGTCCTACCTGATCGTCTCCCACAACCTGGCAGTGATCGACTACATGGCGGATACGATCAGCGTGATGTGCCGGGGCCGGATCGTCGAGGAAGCGCCGCACGCCGCCCTGTTCCGCCGCCCGGTCCATCCCTACACCCAGGCGCTGCTCGCCGCCGTGCCGGACCCGAGCCTCGACCACCCGCTGGATTTCGCCGCGATCACCGGCGACCAGAACGACCCGAGCCGCTGGGCGGCGCCCTACCGGCTCGCTCCGGACGAGGCCGGGGTCATGCGGGCGATCGAGCCGGGCCACCGGGTCCGGTTCTCGACCGTGCAGGACGCGGAGGCCGCCTGATGCAGCCGCGCCCGCCCGTGATGCTGGAACGCCTGCGCCGAAAGGTTCTGTCGCCCCTGTTCGACCGCCTCGGCTACGACCTCGTGCCCGCCGCCCCCGACTGGAGCCACCGGCCGACCTCGCCGCGGGAGGTGACCACCCTGCTCGAATCCGCAGCCGCGATCCTGGAGCGGGATTTTTCGGCCTCCGGCCTGACGCCGGACGGCGATCTCGTGGAGAGCGCGCGGGACTTCTGGGACTTGATCCCCACCGCCCCGGTCCGCCAGCGCCGGGGCGGCAGCGGCTTCAACGGCGCGCTGCAGCTCTACGTCGCGATGCGGGCCCTGAAGCCGGATTTCGTGATTGAATCAGGCGTGTTTCGCGGGCTCACCACCTGGGTGATCCGCATGGCCCGGCCTTCCGCAAAGATTTTCTGCCACGATCCCGACCTGTCCGGCCTGCAATACCGCGACCCCCAGGCCCGCTACAGCACCGCCGATTGGTCCACAGCCGACTGGTCCGGCATCGATCCAACTCGCACAGTGGCGTTCTTCGACGATCACGTCGCCCAGGGGCGCCGGGTCGTGGAGGCCCACGCCCGCGGCCTGACGCGCCTGGTGTTCGACGACGACGCCGCCGGCCACCGGATCCACGCTCATGGCGGCCCGGCGCATCCGACCATCGCGATGATCACCGGCCCCGCGCACAGCCACGAGCCGATCCGCTGGACCCGCAACGGCCGGCACTTCGAGCAGCCGGCCGACGACGCGCTGGTGCGGCAGGCGGCCGGCCTGATCGCCCGGGCGCACGCCTTCGACGATCTCCACCGGGCCACGGGCTATTCGCCGGCGCGGCTGACCTATGTGGCGCTGCATCCTGCGGGGGACGGGTCGTGAGCGGGGCTGACAGGCACGACGCTTTCCCCTCTCCCCTCCTCTGTGGGGGAGGGTGGCCCCTGCGTGAGCAGCGGTCGGGAGAGGGGCACCGGCGCTCAGGAGAAGGCGCGACCGCCGTCACGGGCGAAGCCCTATCCTGCACCGTCGCTCCCCTCTCTCCCCCGGCTCCGCAGGGTACCCTCCCCCGCAGAGGGGGGAGGGAAACCGGCGTCTCCCGGCGCGCCCTGATCGCCGGCCTCGGCGCCGCCGCCCTGCTCTATCGTCCGCGCAACGCGCTTGCCGACACGCCACCGGCCGACGCCCCCGCACCGCCGGAAAAACCTTTCGTGATCGACCTCGCCGCCCGGGGCCGCCGCACCGGGACCGCCGGCGGGACGATCCGCACCCTGATCGCCAAGGCCCGGGATGTCCGCTACCTGTCGGTCTACGGCTACACGCGGCTGGTCGGCTACGATGCCACGCTGCAGCTGCGGCCGGACCTGCTCGAACGGGTCGATGTCGCCGGTGGAGTCTTCACCTTCACGCTGCGCCAGGGCCATCGCTGGTCGGACGGTCACCCGTTCACCAGCGAGGATTTCCGCTACTATTGGGAGGACGTCGCCAACGAGAAGGCGCTGAGCCCCGAGGGGCCGCCGGCCTTCTTCCTGGTGGACGGCAAGCCGCCCAAGGTCGAGTTCCTCGACCCGATAACGATCCGCTACAGCTGGGACCGGCCGAACCCGATGTTCCTGCCGGCGCTCGCCGCGCCCCGGGATCCGCTGATCTACCGGCCGGCGCACTACCTCAAGACGGTCCATGCCCGCTATCTCGGCAAGGAAGCGGCCGACGCGAAGGCCAAGGCGCTCAAGCTGCGCGGCTGGGCGGCCCTGCACAACCGCCTCGACGACAATTACGAGCTGAACAATCCCGATTGCCCGACCCTTCAGGGCTGGGTGCCGAAGACCCGCTCGCCGGCGACACGCTTCCGGTTCGAGCGCAACCGCAGCTATCATCGGGTCGACACCGCCGGGACCCAGCTGCCCTACGTCGACACGATCGTGATGGATGTCGCTTCCCAGGGGCTGCTGGTTGCCAAGACCAATGCCGGCGAGGCCGACCTGATGTTCCGCGGCCTGTCGATGCCCGACATTCCGAGCCTCAAGGAGGGCGAGAAGGCGCATCGCTACCGCACCAACCTGTGGCCGGTGGCACGGGGCTCCGAGATCGCCCTCTATCCGAACCTCACCACCCGGGATCCCGGCTGGCGGGCGCTGAACCGGGACGTGCGCTACCGCCAGGCCCTGTCGCTGGCCATCGATCGACGCACGCTCAACAACACGCTGTTGTTCGGCCTCGGCGTTGAAGGCAACGACACGATCGTCTCCGACAGCCCGCTCTTCTCGCCGGAACTGCGCACGCTGCATGCGGGCTACGACCCGGCCCAGGCGACGCGCCTCCTCGACGCGGTGGGGCTGACCGGGCGCGACGGCTCCGGCATCCGCCTGATGCCGGACGGACGTCCGATGGAGCTGGTGGTCGACAGCGACGGCGAGGCCGAGATGGTGCTCGACGCGCTGCTGCTCATCACCGAGTTCTGGCGTGAGATCGGCATCCGCCTCGTCACCAAGCCGCAGGAACGGACGAACCTCCATCGCCGCTCGGTGGCCGGCATGACCGTGATGGTCGCCGCCCAGGGCCTCGACCTCGCGGTGCCGACCGCGATCATGCCGCCGACCGAGCTGAGCCCGGCCCAGCCCGAGCATTATGCGTGGCCGCTCTGGAGCGCCCATGTCGAGAGCCGCGGCAAGTCCGGAGAGGCCTGCGACGTCCCGGAGGTGCAGCATCTCCTCGAACTCGACCGGCAATGGCGCCATACCGACGATGCCGAGAAACAAGCTGCGATCTGGCGCGAGATGCTGATGAACCACGCGCAGAATACCTGGGTGATCGGCACGGTGGCGGGTGCGCTCCAGCCGGTGGTCGGGGCCGACCGGCTGGTCAACCTGCCCGCGCGCGCCCTGTATTCCTGGGATCCCACCGCGCTGATCGGCGTGCAGCGCCTCGACGAGGTGTTCTGGGACAAGGCCGCCGATGCGCGCGCGGAGGCCCGGTGATCGTCGCGATCCTCCGCCGCGTCGTCACCATGGCGCTGACGCTCCTCGTCATCTCGGCGCTGGTGTTCTTCATCATCAAGCTGCCGCCGGGTGATTACCTTACCAACCGGATCATGGAACTGCGCGCCACCGGCGAGGCGGGCTCGGTGGCCAAGGCCGAATTGCTCATCCGCCAATACGGCCTCGACCGGCCGGTCTGGCAGCAATACCTGATGTGGATCGGCCTGATGCCCGGCCCGGTCGGCTTCTCGGGGCTGCTTCAGGGTGATTGGGGCTGGTCGTTCGAGTACGACAAGCCGGTGGCCGATGTCGTCGGCGATGCCCTGTGGCTGACGCTGCTGATCAACCTGACCGCGGTGGTGTTCGTCCACGTGGTGGCGATCCCTGCGGCGATCTATTCGGCGACCCACCGGCACACGTTCGGCGACGCGGTGGTGACCCTGCTCGGCTATGTCGGCCTCGCCGTCCCGGGCTTCCTGCTGGCGCTGATCCTGCTGTTCTACGCCAACCGCTGGTTCGACCTGTCGATCGGCGGCCTCTACGATTCGGCGCTGACCAACCAGCCCTGGGAGTGGCCCAAGATCCGCTCGCTCCTGGCGCATCTTGTGGTGCCGACCCTGGTGATCGGGCTAGGCGGCACCGCCGCCATGATCCGGCGGATGCGGGCGAATCTCCTCGACGAGCTCGCCAAGCCCTACACGGTCACGGCCCGCGCCAAGGGCCTGCCGCCGATGCGGGCGCTGCTCAAATACCCATTCCGGATGTCGCTGAACCCGTTCGTGGCCGATATCGGCAACCTGCTGCCCCACCTCGTCTCGGGTTCGGTGCTGGTCTCCCTGGTGCTGAGCCTGCCGACCGTGGGGCCGCTGCTGCTCGACGCCCTGCGCAGCCAGGACCAGTTCATGGCCGGGTTCATCCTGATGTTCGTCGCGGGCCTCACGCTGGTCGGCATGCTGATCTCCGACCTCATCCTGGTCTGGCTCGATCCGCGCATCCGCATGGGCGCGCGGTGACAATCCCCATGATGCCAGAGACGGCCCGAGGCCATTTCGTCGATCCGGCGCCGTTCGAGCCGCAGGCGCTCGGCGAGGATCCCACGGGCAGCGCCTCGGCCTGGCGGCTGATCATCCGCAAGTTCCTGCGCCACCGGATCGCCGTGGCCTCGGCGCTGATCCTGCTGGCGCTCTACGCGACGGTGCCGTTCGTGGAGATGCTGGCCCCCTACGGCCAGGCCCGGCGCAACGGCGACTTCCTGCATGCTCCGCCCCAGGGCGTGCACCTGTTCCATGACGGGCGCCTCATCGGGCCGTTCGTGTATCCCTACCGGGCCCATCTCGACCTCGACACGTTCCGACGGGACTACGTGGTCGATGCCGCGCGGCCTCAGCCCCTGCGCTTCCTCTGCCGCGGCGACGGCTATGTCTGGCTCGGGCTGATCCCCACGGATCTGCACGTCGTCTGCCCGCCGGAGGACGGCACCCTGTTCCTGCTCGGAACAGACCGGCTCGGGCGCGACCTCTTCTCCCGCATGATCTACGGGGCGCGGATCTCCCTCACCATCGGGCTCGTGGGCGTGGCGATCTCGTTCACGCTCGGCATGCTGTTCGGCGGCATTGCGGGCTATTTCGGGGGGATCGTCGATGCCGGGGTGCAGCGCCTGATCGAGGTGGTGCGCTCCCTGCCCGAGCTGCCGCTCTGGCTCGCCCTGTCGGCGGCTTTGCCGGCAAACTGGAGCCCGCTGCTGGTCTTCCTCGGCATCACCGTGATCCTCGGCCTGCTCGATTGGCCGGGTCTCGCCCGGGCGGTACGCGGCAAACTCCTGGCCTTGCGAGAAGAGGATTTCGTCCAGGCCGCCGAGCTGATGGGCGCCTCGCCCGCCCGGGTTATCGGCCGGCACCTGATCCCCAACTTCATGAGCCACCTGATCGCCTCGGCGACCCTGTCGATCCCGACCATGATCCTGGGCGAGACCGCCCTGTCGTTCCTCGGGCTCGGCCTCCGGCCGCCGGTGACGAGCTGGGGCGTCCTGCTCAACGAAGCGCAGAATCTGGCGGCGGTGCAGCTCTATCCCTGGTTGCTGCTGCCGGTGCTGCCGGTGCTGGTGACGGTGCTGGCCTTCAACTTCATGGGCGACGGACTGCGGGACGCGGCCGATCCGTATCACTGAGGCGGCGGATCGAATCCGCCCCGCTCATCGTGAGACCGCAGAGGCATCTGAACAGCCGGCTTGCGTTGGCATCACGACAGAATTCAAAGCGAAGCTTAACAACGTCATTGGCGATCACTCAGAGCATATTCATTCGGTAGGCCCCTAAAATTGAGCCGATCCGCCAAATATGTCAGTGGATACCGCGCATCACGCCAGTCATGTTCGATCTATGGCCGATGCGATACCAATGGCGAGAGGTGGATCGATCGCTTTAGGAAGTATTACCTATGCGCATGATCGCCTGTATTGTCGTGCTGGTCGTATCAGTGATCAATCCTGCCGCGGCTGATGATTTCCAAACGCAACGCGAACTCAACATCCTGAAGGACATCGAGTCCAACCAGCGCCAGCAACTCGAGTTTGCCCGCCAGCAGGCGCAGCGCGATAGCGAGCGAGCTCGGCGAGAGCAAAACGCCTACGTCAACGCTCAGCGGGACGCGCAGAGTGCCCGCCGCTTCGATCGGCACTGATCGAGCCTACGTCCCGCCGTGCATGGCTCTCGGATCACGGCTGGGCGCCCCTACCCTACCAGCGGCAGCGGCGCGATCCGGGTTGGCGCGGCGGCGCTCTTGCGCTCGAGGAGGCCCGGCGGCGGGACCGGAGCGTCGATCGTGCAGATCACGCCGGTCTCCTCGTAGGTCAGCGTCACCTCGCCGGCCAGCTCGCGGGCGAGGCTGCGCTCGATCAGGCGGGAGCCGAAGCCGGTGCGGGTCGGCTTCGTCACCGGCGGGCCACCCCGTTCGGCCCAGCGCAGGTGCAGCCGGATCTCCGCCTCGCGCCGCACGGTCCAGGCGATCTCCACCGTGCCGCCTTCGACCGAGAGGGCCCCGTACTTCACCGCGTTGGTGCCGAGCTCGTGCAACGCCATGGCGATCGACAGGGCGAGCCGCGGCGGCAGGCGCAGGGCCGGGCCGATAACCTCGAAGCGGGAGGCATGGCCGTCGCCCGATTCGAGTGGACGGATCGCGTCCGCCACCACGGCCGACAGTTCGGCACCCTCCCAGCTTTCGCGGGTGAGGACGTCGTGGACACGGGCGAGTGCCAGGAGGCGTGCCTCGAACGCCGCTCGGGCCGCGTCCGCCTCGGGGCCCTCGAGATTGCGCAGGGACTGGCCGGCGATCGACTGCACCGTCGCGAGGGTGTTCTTCACCCGGTGGTTCAGCTCATGGATCAGGAGGAGCAGGTGCTCCTCGGCGAATTTCGCGTCGGTGATGTCGATGTTGCAGCCGGTATAGCCGAGGAAGTTCTGATCGTCGTCGAGGCGCGGCACGCCCTCGCAGCGCAGCCAGCGCACCGCCTGGCTCCGGTCGATCACCCGGACCTCGGCGCGGAACGGCGCGCGGGCCTCGAAGGCCTCGGTGAAGGCCGCCCGGAAACCCTCCAGATCGTCCGCGTGGACGATCCGCTCCCACCCCTCATTGGTGAGCTGGGCTGCCGGGATCCCGAACATGTGCTCGAAGTGGAGGTTCGCGAAGCTGACGCCCCCGCTCTCGTCGGTCATCCAGATCAGCGCCGGCGCCGAATCGGCCATGTGGCGGAACCGGGCCTCGCTCTCGCTGAGCGCGGTCAGGCCGCGCCGGGTGTCGGCGAGCGCCCGGTCGCGCTCCGCCTCGCGGGTGCGCAGCCGCACGGACGCATCGGACAGCACCGCTCCGAGCCGCCGGATCTCGTGGACCGGAGACGGCACCCGGGGGATCGCCTCGCCCCGCGAAAGCGCCGGCCCGGAGGCCGCCAGCAGCCGGAGCGGGCGCGAGACCCGGGACCAGAGGTTCACCGCCAGCACCGACGAGGTGGCGAGCACCAGCAGGCCGAAGCCCGCGAACGCCCAGATCCACCGGCGCACCCGCGCATCGACCAGGGCCTGCGGGATACTGGTGGCGACCATCCAGCCGGTGAGACGCGAGCGCGCCTCGATGACCACCACCGGCTTGTGCTGGCGGTCCTGGCCCTCCCAGACGCCCGGCGTCGCCGTCTGCACCTGGCGCAGGCTCGCGAGCCGCGGCTTGCCGACGACGGCTTCCGGGTCCGGCAGGCGGGCGAGGACGAAGCCGTTCCGGTCCGAGATGCCGGTGGTCCAGCCGGGCACCACCTCGCGGGACAGGATGCCCTGGAGGCGCGCCAGCGGCACGGTGAAGCTAAGGATGTACGCGACCTCGCCGTCGATGATCACCGGCACGCCGACCGCGTAGGTCGCCTCGTTCGGCGTCGGGCCCGGGATGTAGCCGCTCACCATCGCGCGCTGGGCGCCCTGCGTCAGTTCCGGATCGAACGGCAGTGGCATCATCGGCAGCGGCGCGCTGCGCGGCACGCCGGTATTCACGACCTCCTGCCCGTTGGGCCGCCGCAGCAGCACGTCGAGGTCGATCGATTCCCGCACGAGGCGCGCCTGGGCATCGAACGCCTCGAAATCGCTCTGCCGGATCCGCGGCGAGGTCGCCAGCGTCTGCAGTACCGAGACCAGACCGGCGGTGTCCCGGTCCAGCGACAGGCCGATGCCGCGCACATTTTCGCGCGCATCCTGCTCGAATCGGGCGCGCTCGGCCGAGGCGTAGCGCATCAGCAGGATGCCGGTGAACAGCAGCCCCGGGCCGATCAGGGCGATCACCAGGGCGATCAGGTAGACCTGAGTCGAGAAGCCGTTCTGCCCGAACCGGTGAAGCCGACGCGACAGCCACGACCGGCGCGCGGGAAGGACCGCCGGGAGGTTCACGCCCTCGGCCTCCTGCTCCGGGCTCAAGCGGCGCCCGTCCCCGGCACGCGGTGCCCCGCGGGCTCCTCGCCGTTCCCTCGCTTCATGACCGGTCGATATGGCCGAGATCGCGCTCCGGGTCGAGGTGGTCGCGCACCCGCTGCTTGAGGGCTTTCACATCCGGAAACCCGCCGTCGCGGACCCGCTCCCACAAGAGCACGCCGGCGATCTCGATCCGGAACGCACCGCCGGTGGCGGGCACGAGGGCGACTTCACCCAGATCGTCGCGGAAGGTCGAGAGCAGTTCCTGGGCCATCCAGGCGGAGCGCAGCAGCCAGTTGCACTGGGTGCAGTACGTGATCGCGACGCGGGGCCTCGCAGCCCGCGCACCGTTCTCCCCCGTCACGTCACTGTCGGGCCTGTCGCCCGCTTGCTCCTCGTGCATGGGGCCACAGCGCATCGCAGCGCTGGTCTTGTCAACCTCGCGCGTGGTGCTTGACGTTTCGGGTCGCCACGCCCTAGAAGGCCCGACATCCGGTCGCCGCCTGTTCCTGGCGCCGTCGACCGCGTTGGTTCCGCCTGTGGGGTTCGACCCTCGGTGGCACGGACGGTTAGCACAGCGGTAGTGCGTTCCCTTCACACGGGAAAGGTCGCAGGTTCGATCCCTGCACCGTCCACCATTCTCTCTCCTCCCCCGAAGGTCCGACGCGCGAGACATTCGCGTCGGTTTGCCACCCGAAAAGCCCGTGCTAAGGCCGCTGGATCGGTGAACGCACAAGCTTCGACCCGGCATCAACCGGGCAAGGCGGCACGAGCAGGGTAAGGGCGGGAACAGCCATGAAGGACATCCTCGACAAGCTCGCGGAGCGGCGGGCCCAGGCGCGCCTGGGCGGCGGCGAGAAGCGCGTCGAGGCCCAGCACAAGCGCGGCAAGCTCACGGCGCGCGAGCGGATCGAACTCCTCCTCGACCACGGGTCGTTCGAGGAATTCGACATGTTCGTGCAGCACCGCTCCACCGATTTCGGCATGGAGAAGCAGAAGATCCCCGGCGACGGCGTCGTCACCGGCTGGGGCACGATCAACGGCCGCACGGTCTTCCTGTTCTCGAAGGACTTCACGGTATTCGGCGGCTCCCTGTCGGAGGCGCACGCTCAGAAGATCGTGAAGGTTCAGGACATGGCGCTGAAGATGCGCGCCCCGATCATCGGCATCTTCGATGCCGGCGGCGCGCGCATCCAGGAGGGCGTTGCGGCGCTCGGCGGCTACGGCGAGGTCTTCCGCCGCAACGTCATGGCCTCGGGCGTGATCCCGCAGATCTCGGTGATCATGGGCCCGTGCGCGGGCGGCGACGTCTACTCGCCGGCCATGACCGACTTCATCTTCATGGTCCGCGACACGAGCTACATGTTCGTGACCGGCCCGGACGTGGTGAAGACCGTCACCAACGAGGTCGTGACCGCGGAGGAGCTCGGCGGCGCCAAGGTCCACACCACCAAATCCTCCATCGCGGACGGCGCGTTCGAGAACGACGTGGAGGCGATCCTGCAGATCCGCCGCCTGCTCGATTTCCTGCCGGCCAACAACATCGAGGGTGTGCCGGAGATCGAGAGCTTCGACGATGTCGACCGGCTCGACATGTCGCTGGACACCCTGATCCCCGACAACCCGAACAAGCCCTACGACATGGGCGAGCTGATCCGCCGGGTGGTCGACGAGGGCGACTTCTTCGAGATCCAGGCGGCCTATGCCCGCAACATCATGACCGGCTTCGGCCGGATCGAGGGCCGCACGGTCGGGTTCGTCGCC
>NZ_JAKSYN010000081.1:0-2403 GCF_022829565.1 Methylobacterium sp. J-001 | reverse complement strand
CTGGCCCTGTGAAATCAGAACGTCCGCCTGACGTAGCTTCGCGACGATCTCCTCGGGCTTCGGGTGCTTTGCCATCTCGTCCGTCCTCCAGGCTCAAAAGCCATACCAAAGGGCGGACCACTTCAATGGGGGCTGACCACTCACAGGTTTCGACGATGTGATCACCGATCGTGGCGTCGGGGTGCGCTCCCACTGTCACTTCGCGAAGGCGGACAGGAAAGCCTCGTCCGCGCAGTTCCCGCGCCGCCATGATTGGATCTACCGCTGAGGGTACGACCACACTCGCTGCGAAGACCTGCTCTGACGGCAACGCGGTAGCGGGTAGACGGGCTTTGATCGACGCCACCATCGCGTCGAACATCAAGTCGGTATGGCCAAGAGTACGCAGGATCTCGAGAACGCGCGAGAATGACCGTTGACTGATGTTGCCGCGGCGCTCGATCATGGTCAATGAATTACGTGAGCCAAAGAACATTCTAGAAAATTCTGACTTGCTACGCGCGAAGCCCTTGCTGCGAAGTATCTCATAGATATCTGATATGATCATTCGGTCACCATTTTGAGCATAGATCTATTTATCTCAAGTGTCTCAGATCGTGACCGTGAGCCGTTTCGCTGAGAAACATCATCGCAGATGTTCGCTTCACGCCCGCCACAGACTTGACGTAGCGCTGCACACTTCGATCGCTCAGGAGTATCCGTCTGGCAGCCGCAATCGCAGGGCGGTGCTCCATTGTGCTTGGCGCGAACACGATATCAAACTGCAAGAAGGAGCGCCGTCATCCTACGCCAGGGGCTCGCTGCGGTGGCCGCACAGTCATCGAAGAAATTGATTGGGATGAAGCGATGTTCCTGGCATGCCTAAGGCGCGGCTGACACAGCGAGCCCATGGCCAGCGCGAATTCTGGATGAAGCACACGGTTTTGATCGCCCACTGCTTCTCGGCAGCCCTTCATCGGTTCCGCCGGCCGCGTGGGCTGCAGGATATGACACCTCCCCATAAGCCTGGCCCAGTCGCTCGCCGCTTTCGGACGAGCGGGCGGCCGGGCTAGGCGCATGCACCGCGCGCCATAGGCCGGGTGGGGCGATTGGACCCTGCAATGGGCCATTGTCCCGACCTCAAACTGGCTGTTGCTCTCTTAGAAGTAATCTCGACATTCGTGCTCAACACAATTTGCGAGGCTATGGCCAGATCCGCCCTGGCGCTGCGCGGCAGGCGCAGGCGTAGCCAGGCCGCCCATTCGTGGCTGGCCATCGTGATACGGTTCGTATCGTTGCGGAACCTCGTGACCCGGCGCGCCTCGATGGCCACCAGGCCTACCAGGGTGGCCTGGCGCATCGCCCGGCGCACTGTGGTGGCGCTGACGCCGGCCAGGGCAGCGATGTGGCCCACAGCCAGGGTGCAGCGGCCCTTGGTAGCGATTTCCTTGCCCACCACGGCAAGCACCGCCTGCTCACCGGCGGTGAAGCCCGCGGCCAGCTTCGGGGGCACATATCCCGAAGCAGCCCAGCGCCGGCGGCGGCCCATACTTTCAGGGCTACGGGGGCGGGATCCTGTGCGGTGGTGCGCGCGGACAAGCGCTGTTCTTTCCCCTTGCTGGGGAGGGGTAGCAGCCGGCACCACCTGCGCGCAGGCAGCAGCCAGGGTCAGCGCCCGGGTTGGCATCGCCTGGGCCACACGCCGACGGGCGGCCAGCAGCCCGTCGAGTTGCTCAGCCTCGGCGTCCGTCAGCCCGCCTGCTCCGTAGGCCTTCCACACGGCAGCGGCGACTTCGCCCAGCCGATCAGGTGCGGTGGCCTCAACGGCGCGCCGCATCTCTTCAAATATGACCACTGCTCCGCACCTCTGGTCGCGAGACCAGCCGCAGGGGCGTGGGCGCACGCGGGCAAAGCTCCGCCTCAGAAGAAAAGCGCGCTTTTCCCCTTGTCACGGGCGTCGATTTCGAGGAAGATCAGAGCTGCTTAGACACTGACTTCTCGGCTTCGGCCGGCATGCGGCCCGCCCTCGTGGCGGGTTTTCGTGTTTTTAGGCCTGCACCCTCTGCAGGTCGGTGCGACCATCGCACCGCCTTCTGATCTCCTCCTGACATAGTTGGCGACGTCTGAATAGCCTCATGGCAGCAAAAAATTGATCAAGTATTAAGCGAATACTTGACAAAAACGGATTTTGTGATACATCTATGATCTAATATGGACTTCATTTATGCGGTTATGATCAATCTAATCTTGATGTTCTGCTTGAATTAGATTTTCGGGCGCATACGCTAGAGCGTCGTGAGCAAAATCAGACTCGTGGGTTGCAGTTGTGGATTGATCCTGATTCGCTTCGATGCGGAGGTGGATCATGGGCGGCTGCTACTCGTTGGACCTTCGCGAGCGTGTCATCCAGTTCGTTGCGGACGG
>NZ_JAKSYN010000079.1:0-17193 GCF_022829565.1 Methylobacterium sp. J-001 | reverse complement strand
CCCGGAGGTGTTCATGCCAGCCTTCTCCGCTTGGCCGGCTGCGCTTGCCAGACCAGCTCCGCCGGCCAAGCTACCCGTGGCGGAGCGGCCCACCGTGCACTAACTCTACCCTTGGACCACCTCGTGGGGGCCGATCAAACGCGGGGCCAGCCTTCGGGCTGGCTTTTTTATTGCTGTGTCGTCACGACTGCCGATCGATAGAGCCGATCGGATGCTCGGCACAAAGCCGACTTTCTCGTCGAGCTGATGCTGTCCAAGCTGCCACGTTCCAGCGCGGCAGTTCCAATGCACTTGCCCTATTGGAACGCTGCACTCCGCGCTCGCTTTAGGGCGAAATAGCAGGGTGCGGTTTCCACCCCAGACCGAACCTGCCGAATGGCAGACGTACGCTCGCTCTGCCGGGGAAGGCTGTCAACGGTCATGGCGGCAGGGTCGGGTCGGTAGGAGGTCGTCCGCTTTTCCCGACAAAACGGCTTCGAAGCAGACCGGCCGGTTTCAGCCAGATCTAGAAACATGGGTATGCGCGACCGTACGAGGTACGAAGAGACCCTGTAGTCGCTTCCATCGCAGGGCCCTTTGATTGCAAATTCGAATTAGATGCCAGGGCTCGCGCATCATGTGTGAACCCGGCTACGACTTGCCGATGCCCGATCGTGGAGGGCGCAGGTAGCTCGCATGCCCGACACCCACCCGCTGATCCAGCGTCCAGGCCTGCGGGGCGCGCGTCCGCTCGCCGGGCTGCCCAGTTCGCCGCTCGCCTACGCCCTGCTCGCCCTGGCCTTGACGGCGGTCGGGTGGAACTTCGTGGCCGGCGATGCCGCTCGTCGCGAACGGTTGCACCGCCGAGAGTTGATCGGCCACAGCGAGCGCCTGCTCTCGACGATGAAGGATTTGGAGACCGGCATGCGCGGCTACGCGCTCACCGGCAAGCCCGAGTACCTCGAACCCTATGCCGATGCTCTCGGCCGCATCCCCGGTGAGAGCGCCTTCCTCGACAATCTCGACGGTGGCTCTTCCGATCCAGCGATCGCGGCACTCGCTCCCGTGCGCAAGCTGATCGGCGATGAGACGGTGTTCTCCGACCGGGTCGTGATCGCGCGGCGTGACCAGGGGTTCGACAGCGCAGAAGCCCTGATCGAGACCGGCGCGGGCAAGCGCCTGATGGATGCGATCCGTGCCGCCACCGCGACGGCCAACCGATCCGCCGCGGAGGCGTCGGCGGAGAACGACCGTCGCGACAGCTTGCGCTACACCGCTCTGACGGCGTTCAGCCTGCTTTGCGCGACCCTCGCGATCGTGCTGCTGGTCCGCCTCACGATAGTACGGCGCCGCGAGAGCCAACGCAGCAGCGGGCTGTTCGAGGGCGTGCTCGCCAATGCCCCGGTCGGGCTCGGCTTCCTCGACGGCGGGTTTAACATCCGTCACATGAACCGCGCCCTGGCGACGATGAGCGAGCGCGGCTTCGGCGCGGATCTCGGCGCACCGATCTGGACGCTTCTCCCTAAGCTGGAAGATCAGCTCACCCCGCTGCTGGAGGCGGCGCGCGACCACGGCCTCGTCAGCGCTGACGTGCCGGTCAGCGTGCCGAGCGAGAGCGCGCCGGGCGGGATGCGCCACTTCCGCATGAGCTTCTACCCGCTGTGCCAGGATGAAGGGTCGGCTGTGGCCACCGGCGTCGGCCTCGTCGTGGCGGACGTAACTACGGCCGTCCTGTCCGAGGCCCAGGTCCGAGCGGGCGAAGCGCTGCTGCGGAGCGTTCTCGACACACTGCCGGTGGGCGTGCTCATCGCCGACGCGCCGTCCGGACGGATCACCGGCCACAACGCCCGCGCCGAGACGATCCTCGGGCACGGGGTGCTGCCCGCGCAACCCGGCGAGGGACCGGCCCGCTGGGTCGGCTTCCACGAGAATGGCCGGCCGGTCGAGCCGAGCGAGTGGCCGCTGATCCAGGTGGTGCGCGCCGGCGAGCCACAGTCCGAGCTGGAGGTCGACTATCAGCGCGGCGACGGTGCCCGCGCCTGGGTCGGCTTCGCCGGCGCGCCGATGCGGGATGCCGAAGGCGCGCTCATCGGCGCTGTCGTTGTGGTGTCGGACATCGACGCGCGCAAGCGCTCCGAGCACGTCCTCGCGGCGGCGAAGGACGCCGCCGAGGAGGCCAACCGCGCCAAGTCCGAGTTCCTGGCCAACATGAGCCACGAGCTGCGCACCCCGCTCTCGGCGGTGATCGGCTACTCGGAGATGCTGCAGGAGGAGATGGAGGACGCCGGCCAGGCGGACCTGCTGCCCGATATGAAGAAGATCGAGGCGAACGCGCGCCACTTGCTCGGGCTGATCAACGACGTGCTCGATCTGTCGAAGATCGAGGCCGAGCGCATGGAGGTGTACCCGGAAAGTATCGACGTCGCCGCGACCGTGCGCGACGTCGCCGCCACGGTGGAAGCCCTGGTGGAGAAGAAGGGCAACGCCCTGGTCCTCGACATCGCGGACGGGCTTGGCGGTGCGTACACGGACGCGACCAAGCTGCGCCAGTGCCTGATCAACCTGCTGAGCAACGCGGCAAAGTTCACGGAAGGCGGGGAAATTACGCTGTCGGCACGCCGGCAGACGGACGCCGAGGGTGATCGGCTGGTGTTCGCGGTGGCCGACACCGGCATCGGCATGAGCGAGGAGCAGGCGTCACGCTTGTTCAAGCGCTTCAGTCAGGCCGACGCCTCGACCACGCGGCGCTTCGGCGGCACGGGGCTCGGGTTGGCGATCACCCGGGCGTTCGCGCACATGCTCGGCGGCGACATCGCGGTCGAGAGCCGTCAGGGTGAAGGTACGACCTTCACCCTGACGCTGCTGGCGAGCGTGGCCGAGGGCGAGGAGAGACAGGCGCAGGCGAGATCCCCGCGGGCGCCGCAACCCTCGGCCGAGTCGATAGCCGGCAGCGAGGTCTTGGTCATCGACGACGATCAAGCCACCCGTGACCTGCTCGCCCGCTTCCTGGCCAAGGAAGGCTTCCACGTCGCAACGGCGGCTGATGGAATGGCAGGGCTCGAGCAGGCGCGCACGCGGCGTCCGCGCGCAATCCTGCTGGACGTAACCATGCCGCGCATGGATGGATGGGCCGTGCTGCGCACCCTGCGCGTCGACCCGGAGCTCGGCGATCTGCCGGTGATCATGGTCACGGTGCTCGACGAGCAGAACCTCGCGTTCTCGCTCGGGGCGACCGACTACCTGCAGAAGCCGGTCGACTGGGTACAATTGAAGGAAGCGATGGAGCGGTTCCGGCCGAAGGCCCATGACGGGCCGGTGCTGGTCGTGGACGACGACGGCGACCTGCGCGCGTTGATGGCATCCCAGCTCACCCGGGACGGCTGGCAGGTGGTCACGGCGGCGGACGGCCGAGCGGGCCTGGCGGCGGTCGGCGAGCACCGGCCGCGGTTGATCCTGCTCGATTTGATGATGCCGGAACTCGACGGCTTCGGCTTCCTGCGCCTGCTGCGCACCCGCCCGGAGTGGTACGACATTCCCGTGGTGGTTCTGACGGCCAAGGACGTCACGGCGGACGACTTCCGCCAGCTGGCCGGGCAGGCCGACCGCGTGGTGCAGAAGGCCGGCCTGTCCTTCTCCGACCTCTCGGCGCTCCTGACGACGCTCTACGGAGCCGATCCCGCCGAGCATCAACACGGTGGGCTGGGATCTGATCAGGCCGACGGATCCGGGATGACGACGTCGTCCGAGTGATCAGCCCGTCGACGCATGCGCCAGATCAAAGATGTGGGTCGTCGGCCGCTCGGAGCCTGCCCGCCGCGATGGCCGTCCGGAACGCCTGATAGTCCGCCTCGTTCCGGTCACCGTAGGCCATCGCCCAATCGGCGAGGGCCTCCCGCAGGTCGGCGCGGCCATCGTGGCCGCAATAGCCCGCGATCGCCGCCGCATCCCCGGTCCGCGCATGGGCCTTGGCCAGCAGGGCGCCGTAGGCGTGCGAGAAGTACAGCAGCGACCGGCCGGTCATGCGCGCGACCGGAATCTCGCCCTTCATGTTCTTCATCTGCCGCACGTAGAACGGCCGACCATCGATCTTCGTCCAGCCCAGCAGCGGATCGCCCACCGCCTGCAGCAGACGCTGGCCGTAGATCACGCGCTCGCCCTCATGGTCGGCGTAGGGCTTGAGCATGCCGCGTAGATACGGCGCGTGGGCCGGTCGCACGGCTTCCTTGACCTGGAGGAAGAGCGCGTCCTGGTCCGAGTTGCCGCACAGCAGCGCGACGTACGCCCGGGTGCCGACGCTGCCGACGCCGACGACGCGGTGTGCGACGTCGACCACGTGGTAGCGGCTGAGCATGAACCGCCGCTCGCGCGGCAGCGTCTCGGCGTAACGCTCCAGGCCGGTGGTGACAGCCTCGCGCGTCGCCTCGTCGACGCGGACGAGGATCGGCGGCTCCTCGCGGAAGCGCCAGCCGCCGTCCGTGCGCCGCTCGCCCACTCGATCGAGCAAACTCGTGTTGTTCTTCCGCCGCGCCTTCTCGACAGCCTTGCGCACCACGGCCTGCGAACGCGCGTCGATCTCGATGCCGGCGAAAGCGAGGTCCTCGGCTCGCGCCGCGCGCTGCCAGACGTCGAGCGAACCGCGCGGGGCGAGGTCGTCCATCGTGTGCTGGTAACCAGCCACCGCGCTCAGTACCGCCTGCCGCCGTTCGGCCGGCGGGACGTCGGCATCCCGCGCGGCGACCTCGATGCTCGCGCACAGGCGCTTCAGGTCCCACTCCCACGGCCCGACCGTGACCTCGTCGAAGTCGTTGAGGTCGAGCACCACCTCGCCCTGGGGTGAGCCAAACAGGCCGAAGTTCGAGATATGGGCATCTCCGTTCATCACCACGTCGATCGCCCCGCGAGGTCCCTGTGCGAGATCCCAGGCCATGACCTGAGCAGCCCCGCGTAGGAAGGCGAACGGCGAGGACGCCATGCGGGCGACCCGCAGCGGAAGCAGGTGCGACTGTCGCCCGTCGTGGGCCGCCTCGATGAGCGTGACCGGGTCGGGACGGTCGCGGGCGAGATCGAGCACGGCATGAGCCGAATGCGGTAGATCCAGGCGCAGGATCTTGCCGGCGGCGCGACGTTTCTCCCACGGCTCCACGCCCGAGCGCAGGTCGATGTGCGGGAAGTCTGCCAGGGGCTCTAGGACCGCCTCCTCGGCAGCTCCGATCACCGCCTCATGCTCATCGGCCGCCGCCGATGAGGTATCCGTGGACTGCGCTGACCGTTCCATCGACCTCGTCCAACCGCCTCAGACCACACCAACGGTTCGACCAGGGAATAAACCTTCCCGCTCAACGTGGACTTAACCGCACACCGAACCCACCGCATCCTCAGCCACTATCGCTCGGCACCTCGCCCGCAGGGTTGCAGCCAAGCAGCGTGGCTGGGCGACGAAGGCCCCGCTCTCGTTCGCAACTATGACTATCCCCTCCCCATCATCACCCTGCGGCTCGAACTCACCGCGCGGTCTCAGCGTCGCGTGATCGCGATGGCGCAACGATTCTAGGGCGGCCGCCTAGATGGGATGAATGAAGATAAATTAGTCGCCAGCTGTACCCTCGGCGGTCGCATAGAATCTTCAGTGGCATCAACCTGTGATGCTTACTATTCGCGACCGAAGCCTCACACGCCGTTGCGCTAAGTTTGCCGATGCGAGGTGTGCGGTGACCGGTCCGCGGCTGTGACCTCGCTGCAACTGGTCCGCCGTATCCACCGAAGTTGGGGTCTAACCGTCTTGTCCATCCTGTGTCTCAACCGTATCCGTTAAGCAGAAAAGTAAAGCAAAACAGCAGTTTATAACAATTTCAAACAACAAGGCAGCCACGTTGCATCTCTTTGCGGCGAGCGCGGGCGGCTGCTTGGATCGGGCTCGGGGCTATGAAGATCATTAGCACTCAACACACCATGGTACGCTCGCTCGCCCTCGCGGGCGTTTCCCTCGCGGTGCTCGGCGGCGCGATGGGACGAACCTCCGCTCAGGAGGCGAACACGCCGCGACGGGGCGTCTCGGCGAACGCAGGTAGCGTGCAGCTCGACGAGTTGAGTGTCGAGAGCCGGGGCGCCGGTGAGCGCTATGGGCCGGTCTCGTCCGGACAACCGGGACCCGGCCAGCCCGAGAACCCGAATGGGCCAATCGACGGCTTCGTCGCCAAGCGCTCCGTCACCGCTCTCAAAACCAACACGCCGCTGATCGAGACGCCGCAGTCGATCACCGTCGTAGGACGCCAGCAACTCGACGCCCAGAACGCGCAGAACCTATCCCAGGCGACGCAGTACGTGGCCGGCACCTACGCCAGCCCGTTCGGCTACGACACGCGCTTGGACTACTTCCTCCTGCGCGGCTTCGTGGCGAGCGACTACGGCCTCTACCTGAACGGCTTGCAGACGCTGAACTACGGCTTCGGCTACTTCCGCTACGACACCTTCGGGCTGGAGCGCGTCGAGGTGCTGCGCGGGCCCGCTGCGGTGCTGTTCGGCGCCGGCCCGATCGGCGGCATCATCAACCAGGTCAGCAAGCGCCCAACCGAGGATCCGTTCGGCTACGTCGAGGTCGGCGGCGGCTCGTATGGTCAGAAGTACGCCGCCTTCGACGTCGGCGGCCCGGTCGACAAGGAGGGGCACTACTTCTATCGCTTGACCGGATACGGCCGCAACGGTGGCACGCAGATCGACGGTCTGCAGGACAACAGCTACTTCATCGCACCCGCGTTCACCTACAAGCCGGACGGGGCGACGACCTTCACGGTCCTGACCGCATTCCAGCATGACACGACCGGCGTGTCGGCGAACTTCCTGCCCTACGCCGGCACGGTTCGCCCGCAGGCGCTTGGCCTGCGCATCCTGCGCTCGACCAACGTCGGGGATCGCGACTTCAACACCTTCCAGCGCGATCAGGCGTTCCTCGGCTACCAGTTCGAGCACGTCTTCAACGACACGTGGTCGTTCCGTCAGAACCTGCGCTACTCGTTCGGCGACAGCTATCAGAACTCGTACATCGGCAACGGCTACGCCTTCGGAGACGCGACGCAGACCCAGCTCGCCCGCTACCAGTTCCTCGTGAAGGACCGGGTCAACATCTTCCAGGTCGACAATCAGGCAGAGGCGCGCTTCTTCGACGGCTTCTTCCGCCATGATCTGCTCATGGGTGTCGACTACAAGGATTACCGGCTGAGCGACAATCAGGGCACGAACTTCGGCGCGAACCCGTTCTACTCCGCGCCGGACCTCAACATCCTGGCCCCTGCTTACGGTGGTCCCGCCGGCACGCCGGGTCCCTACCAGGTCAACTTCGACACCTTCAAGCAGCTCGGCCTCTACGGGCAGGATCAGATCAAGCTCACCGACCAACTGACCCTGTTGGTCGGTGTTCGCCAGGACTTCGCCGAGAACCGGATCAACGACAAGCTCACCAATGGCGCCCGGAACGACGGTCGCAATGATACCGCGACCACCTACCGTACGGCGCTGATCTACAACTTCGACTTCGGCCTCGCGCCGTACGTCAGCTACTCGACCTCATTCCAGCCCTTGATTGGCACCGACATCAACAACCGAACGTTCAGGCCCGAGACGGGTGACCAGATCGAGGGTGGCGTCAAGTTCGAGCCGCCGGGCCAGGGCTACTTCGTCACCTTGGCCGGCTTCGACATCCACCGCCAGAACGTGCTGACGGCGAACCCAACCAACCCACAGTTCCAGTCGCAGCTCGGCGAGGTGCGCTCGACCGGATTCGAGGCGCAGCTCACCGCCACCGTGTTCAGCGGCCTCAACGTGTCCGCCTCGTACACGATCTACGGGCTGACCAACGAGAAGAACGGTGATCCCACCCTCATCGGTAAGGTTCCGGTGAACACCCCGGAGAACTTCGCCAACGTGTTCTTCGACTACACCTTCCCGACAGGCGAGCTGCGCGGCTTCGGGTTCGGCGGCGGTGCGCGTTACATCGGTCGGTCCTTCGCGGATCAGGCCAATATTTTCCACGTGCCTGAGTACGTGCTGTTCGACGCGCAGGTTCACTACAACTGGGATCGTTGGCGCTTCCAGGTGAACGCGACGAACATCGCTGATCGGCGCTTCGTCTCGTCCTGTCAGACGGTCAACGCCTGTTTTTACGGTCAGGCGAGACAGGTATTGGCGAGCATCAGCTATAAGTGGTGAGGAGACACTCCTGCAGTTCGCCTGCCATGCGTTGAGCCTGCGGCGCACCACTCAATCTGTGGTGCGTCGGTCGTCAGATGGTCGCTCCGGGGGGGGCGCGCCATTTGCGGTCAATTCTCAGGCCACGCCGGCGTGGACGTGATCGCGCCATCGCCACGGGATCGAGGGCGCGGGCTTCATCGGTCCACCCGGCATCGGACAGCTTCTTCAGCATGGCCGACCAGAAGGGTCGATGGCGCCATCGACTGAAACGTCGATAGACGGAGCCGCGCGGACCGTACACTGCCGGGCAATCTGGCCACCGGCATCCTGTCAGCGACACATGGATGATGCCGGACACGGTGTGACGGTCGTCTAGGTGCTCGGCGACTGAGTTAGGCATGTAGGGGGCAATGACAGCCCACTGCGCGTCGCTGAGCCAGAACAAGCCTTCCTGATCGACCATACGACGTAGGCCATCCGCGACGCTCTAACCTTTTTAGAATAGCTCCAATGAGATCGCAAGGCTTTCGGTGCCGACTCGACGAGCCAGGCGTCAGACGGTCTACATCGATTTGCTGATGTTCCAGCAAAAGTAATCTCTTTAGAATCAACTTATTATTTTCGGATGCGTCTAGAAATTTTACATAAAAATCCGAACTTTCGTGGCCAGATCGCAGTCGTTAGCTGGTACAGCGTTAGTATGTTGTCGGCTTTCGAGTAACGACTCAACTTCATATGTCCACCTCTTCCGAAATTTCAAGTTGGCTAACGGACGGCCGCCTTGGGGGAGCGCCGACAGCCGTCCGAACAGCTGGATTGGGTCATCAAAAAGCTGTCCGCTTCTCCAGTGCTTTTTCCCCGAAGCGGACCGGCCGCTGTCGGCCAGCTTCAGCCACATCGGCAGCCGCGTCGGAATGGCTGGGTTGGGTGGTTTGCTGCCCGTCCGCTTTGTAGCAGCAATGCATGGAAGCTGACATCGCCGCCGAGCCCGCTCATGACCCATGCCATTCTACGGTTACTTCCACTATTAGGCCAATATTCATGTCCGCGACATGCTCCTCGTGTGACGACTATACGATCAATCAGTCCGGTTTTGACAGATCGACCCGGATCTTGCTCAATATTTCTTCCGCAGACCGCAGGATCGGTGTCGGATCGGGGTGTGATATAGTATCTAAGTCGAATGTAGCTTGTGCATTATAAAAACGCCCAACAACTCGATAGAGCCTTGTCGGACCTTTTACCGTCTTTGAAGGGACCATCATAATGACGATTGTAGGTTCGCCCAAAAATTTTGGTCCTAAGGTTGCTCCACTGCTTAAAATAGCCTTTTCTCCTGCTGCTCGATTAGGATTATCGGCGAGGTGAATGGCCACCATCTCCGGGCCGAAAGGTTTGCCACTGGGGTAGCGTTTCAACGAAACATACTGCACCAGCAATGGGAACGCGGCCTGCTCTTTGCAATAATGGCGCAACTCACGATCTCTATGTATCTTTTCTTGTCCCGTACTTTCCAAAAAATCTGGTTGCATGGCGCTTGGTATAGAAAGAGAAACGCCGCCAACAATGGCTTCTACTACGCGCAATGGTGTGCACGGGCCGACATAAGTCGCTCGACCCGGAGGCGTTAGCATCGCCGCAACGACGCATCCACCCAGAAACAAAACAAACAAGCCAAGGATCGTTCTCATTGCGTATTTCGTAGGGACGGGGCGGTCACCCGCACCCTCATTCCCGCAGTTTGATTGGGCCGTGTAAACTTAAGATGCAAGCTTACCAGGATCAGGATGGCGACTGCTTATCAACCCCCACGAAGCTGCCAGATGAATGACCAACGGCCGCTTTTCAGGAAGCGGAGACGGCGGTCCTGACGACCGAGATGGGTCGAAAGCTGCGCGTCCGCTTTTCTGACAGACCTGCTCCGAAGCGGACAGGCCGCTTACGGCCAGATCCGGCCAGGGGCATCGACCCTGGCCCATTTGCCGACCATTCGTTCCGACGAGGCCGACCTTAAACCTGGAAAGAAAGCATGGCCCGCGTCCCACCCGTGCCCGTTCCGTAGATCAGGGCAGAGTGCAGGTTGGTCGCCATCGCGCGGACTATGCGTGAGCCGAGGCCCGTTCCACGCGGTTTGCCCTCGCCGCTCCAGCCCACCCCGTCGTCCTCGACAATTAGCATCAAGCCACCCGCGTCCGCCCGCCCGATAGCTACGCGGATCTCTCCGCGGATCTCCGGCGGGTAAGCGTACTTGTATGCGTTGGTCACCAACTCCGTGACTACCACCCCCAGGGAAACGGCCTTGTCGGTGGCAAGCCGCACCGGCTCGGCGCTGAGCCGAATCGCGTGATCGCGGCCGCTCGCTCGCATCGAGACTTGTAATTCTTCGACCAAGCTCGCGAGGTAGGCGTCGAGTTCAACCGCCTCGACGTCGTCCGAGGTGTAGAGCCGCCGATGTATCCCGGCGATGGCCGAGATGCGTGCCTGCATCTCCAGCAGTGCAGCCTTGGCCGCTGGGTCCGACACGGCAGCGGTCTGCATATGCGTGAGCGCCGCAACAAGCGCGAGCGAGTTCGCGACGCGATGATTGACCTCCCGAAGGAGCATCTCCGCCCGGTCGCGCGCCTCGCGCACGGCGGCTTCTGCCCGCTCCTTGGCCCGCCGGAGTTCTTCCTGCCGTAGCGCCGTGTCGACAGCCTCCCCCAGCAGTTCGCGGAACTGGCCCTGAACGTCCTTCCACACGTAGTCGACGGCCCCGGCTTTCAGCGCCGCCACGGCAACCCGACTGTCCTCCGAACCGGTGACGTAGATGACGGGCGGCGGGTTCGGCAACACGCGGATCTTGGGCAAAAGGTCGAGCCCACTTTGCCCCGGCATGTGATGGTCGAGGGCCACCAAGTCGATGCCGCCCTGGGTCAGCCGCATCAAGCCCGACTCGCCGTCGGCCACGAGCTCGACGGTATGGCCGCGTGCGGTTAGCGAGCGCTGCACCAGCCGCCCGAGGCCGGGATCGTCGTCGATGTACAGGATGCGTGCGGACACCGCGTCCATGGTCGGGCCGTCGGTCAGGGGCTTCATGGGTTCTCGGGCACCTGCATCACCGAGAAGAACAGGCCGAGCTGACGGATCGCGTTGGCGAAGCCTTCGTAATTGACTGGCTTGGTGATGTAGACGTTGGCGCCGAGATCGTAGCAGCGCTGGACCTCGCGACTGTCGTCTGTGGTCGTGAGTATCACGACGGGGGAGCGCTTGGTGTGCGGGTTGGCCTTCACCTTTTCCAGAATGTCGATGCCGGTCATGTCTGGCAGATTGAGGTCGAGGAGGATCAGCAGATGGCGCCGCGCGCTCGCCTCGCCCGAGCCGTCCGGTCCGAGCAGGTATGCCAGTGCCGACGTTCCGTCACGGAATGTCACGATCTCGTTGTTGACACCGGCACGGCGAATATTGCGCTCGATCAGCCGGGCGTGGCCCTCGTCATCCTCGATCATCACGATGCTGACAGAGTGCACGGCGGGCTCCCAGGTCATTCCGCGGCCAGCCGCATCGCTTCGCCGTCGATGGGCTTTGCTGTAGCCGCCGTCCGAGGCAGCGTCACGCTGAAGGTCGTGCCGCGGCCGAGTTCGGAGGCGACGTCGATGCGGCCGCCGAGCGAGCGGACCAGGGCCTTGACGTGGGCGAGTCCGATCCCTTCGCCAGGACGGTCCTGTACGCCCGAGCGGCGGAACAGTTCGAACACGCGGGCGTGGTCGCGCTCGGCGATGCCGCGTCCGTTGTCAGTGACGGCGAAGCGGACTCGGCGTTCGCCCAGCGACTGGGCCGTGACCTCGACCAATCCGGGCCGAGCGGGATCGAGGTACTTGACCGCGTTATCGATGAGGTTGCCGAACACCTGCTCGACCGCCAGCCGGTCGGCCACGATCCGTGGCAGATCCGGCGCGACGGTGACCGTCGCGCCGGCCGCCTCAGTCTGGTGTCGCTGCGCGTCGGCGATGCTCTGGATCAGGGCGGTCGTTTCAAGGGGCTCCACGCTGAACGTGCGCCGGCCCTCGCGCGAGAGTTTTAGGATGGCGGCGATCAAGCCCTCCATCCGATTGACGGCAGCCTTGATGAAGCCGAGTGCCTCGCCGAGATCTGCGTCGATCCGGGATGCATGCGGATGAGAATCGAGCGCGGCGCGCACGTCCTCGCGCGTCGCCTCTAACTCGCTGGTGAAACCCATGACGTTGACCAGCGGAGACCGCAGGTCGTGGCTGACGATGTACGCATACCGCTGAAGTTCTTCGTTTGACTCCCGCAGCTCAGCCTCCGCCTCGCGCTGCTCCGTGATGTCGGTGTGAACGCCGACCCATTCGCGGATAACTCCGCGCGCATCCCGCACCGGCACTGCCCTGATCGCGCAGTGGCGCCAGCTCCCGTCCACGTCCTGCACCCGGTGCTCATGGACAAAGGTGCCTTGTCGGGCGAGATTCGCCTGCCATGCAGCGATCGTGGCCGGCGCGTCATCGGGATGGACGGCTTCGGCCCAGCCAAACCCTTCATACTCTGCGCGGGCCTGCCCGGTCAGCGCCGACCAGCCGGGTTGCTCGCCGACCATCCGGCCCTCGGCGTCGTTGGTCCAAAGCACGCCACGCACGGCTTGGACCGCGGCGCGGAAGCGCGCCTCGCTCGCCCGTAGGTCGCGCTGGACTCGCTGCTGATCGATGGACGAGGCGAGCATGGCCAGGAACAGGATCAGGAAGGTCGCGCCGGCGACGTACAAGGCGAGAGATTGCTGTCCGGGATTAAGAATTGCGGCATGTGCGTGATGGGCACCTGCTTCCTCAGCGGTAAAGGTGGCTGCGGCCATGCCGGTGTAGTGCATGCCGGCCACGGCCAAACCCATGACGCAAGCGGCCGCTAATTTCTGTCCGAGGCCGTGCTGCCGGAACGTCAACCACAAGGCGGTCGTCGCCGCTGTTACCGCGATCACGACGGATAGAACGACGATGGTCGGGTTATAGGCGAGGTTGCCCGGCACCCGCATCGCCGCCATGCCGGTGTAGTGCATCCCCGCGACGCCAAAGCCCATCAGCGGTCCGCTGATCAGGATGTCCCGCCGGAGCCCTCCGGTCCGGTTGACCCAAGCGAAAGCGGCGCCGGTGGTGCCGACGGCGATCAGGAGTGAGAGTAGAGTGAGGCCGAGGTCGTAGGCGGCTGGCAGACCCATCTCGAAAGCAAGCATGCCAACGAAATGCATCGACCAGATGCCGCCCCCCATCGCCAACGACGCCCCGGCGATCCACGCCAACCGCAAGCCGGTTGGGGTACCCCGGACGCGAGCTCCGAGATCGAGCGCGGTGTAGGCAGCGAAGACCGCGATGGCGATCGAGAGGGCGACGAGGGCAGGATTGTAGCCAGTGTGGACCATCGATGCGGCAGCGAGCACAAAAAAGGGATCAGGAGATCTCGCACTGTTCGAGGCCGAAAGGAACCGCTTCGCCGTGAACGTGTGCCATATCCATATCCCGCCTTCCGCGTGACTCCAGTTGGTCGGCGGCCCAGGCGCACGGCTCGGCGTAGGTGAATGGAGCCCTGAGAGCGTAGCATACCCTTAGGCGGAGATACTGGTACACCGTGGGAAGGTGATAGCAGTCAAATTAAAAAGAACATGACCGGTGTCTTGCGGCCGAATGATCCGATCGATCAGAGTTTTAATCGTAGTTGATTAATCAAAATCATTGATTCACGCTCTTTAAATGCCGGTAGCTAAAGTGCTGTACGATCATTCGCTGTTGGATTGTTCAGGTATTATCCTATTTGTGCAAACCAGCGTTCGCTCAATTGCGTCATATAACTTCAAATTACCCAGGTGCTATTGGCCAGATCCAGCCGGTTGATTCGCGCTTAACGCGGTTGGCCCGTGCACCCAAGCATGATCACCGCACCGGACAACTGGCCATAACGTTCGTTTCGTTCCAGTTCTAGCAGCTGCGGGAAACGCTCGCTTTCCATAGCTCACGGGTCGTGACACTCACTACCCATGAGCAGCTTGCACAAATTGATCGGGACGGTCGCCCGCCGGCGTCATTCGCCGGTAATCGACTACGGTGTTACGCTGGTGTTGATCGGCGCCATGACGTTCGTTCGGTTCCTGGCTCCGGCCCATGTTGCCCCGTTTCTGCTGTACATTCCTGTCCTCCTGGTCGTCACCCTGGCTTTCGGCTGGGGGGCCGGGACGCTGGCGCTGTCGTTGTCCACCTTGATCGCCACGTGGTTCTATACGCGCGACGGGATACTCGGCGGCGTCGACGTCGCGCTGTTGTGTCAGTACGTGACGGTCGGCGCGACCATGGTGTGGATCTGCCACGCGTTGCGCCGCTCCGTCGTGCAGAACGAAGCCACGCTGGAGCGGCTTAACGCAGCGAACTACATCCTCGTTGATAGGGAGGCGGCGCTGACCAGCGCCAACGCTGCGGCGGAGGCTGCTAAGGAAGTGGCTGAGCAGGCTAACACTGCGAAGAGCGATTTCCTGGCGAATATGAGCCACGAACTCCGCACCCCACTTTCCGCCATCATCGGCTACAGCGAGATGATGGGGGAGGAGATCGCGGACGGCTGCGATGCATCGAACCTTGTAGCTGACATTGGCAAGGTCGAGCGCAACGCCCGTCACCTGCTCGGGCTCATCAACGATGTGTTGGACCTCTCGAAAGTCGAGAGCGGCAAGATGGATGTCTATGTCGAAGATTTTGCTGTGGAAGACATGCTGCGTGACGTGGCGAGTTCGGTCGCGACGCTGGTCAGCAAGAAGGGCAACACATTGAAGATGCAACTCGCGCCCGAGTTGGGCCGGATGCGTTCCGACCTGACCAAGACGCGGCAGGTGCTGTTCAATTTCCTGAGCAACGCAGCCAAGTTCACGGAAAGCGGGACCATCACGCTTGCCGCCGCGCGCATCACCGACGTTCCGTGTGGCGACAGGCTTTCTTTCTCAGTCGCGGATACTGGAATAGGGATGACGGCTGAGCAAGTGTCGCGCTTGTTCCGGCGTTTCGAGCAGGCCGATGCTTCGACAACACGCAACTTTGGCGGGACCGGGCTCGGCCTTTCACTGACACGTTCTTTCGCCGACATGCTCGCGGGGACCATCACGGTGTCCAGCGTCCCAGGCCAGGGCAGCAAGTTTGCCTTCACCGTGCCAGCGACCTACGTCGCCGCGGTCGACGAGCAAACCTCGCCTGATCCGGACGTCATCGCTGACGATGAAGTGGGACGCGATCTCATCTTGGTCATCGACGACGATACGGACCAACTCGCGCTTACCACGCGGTTTCTTCATCGCGAGGGCTTCCGGGTACGGACAGCCACGAACGGTAGGAGTGGGCTCGATCTGGCCCGAATGCTGCGGCCTCGGGCCATACTGTTGGACGTGATGATGCCAGGCGTGGACGGATGGTCGGTGCTGAGCCAGATCAAAGCCGACGAGATGCTGGCGCCGATCCCGGTCGTGATGGTGACGTCTGTCGATCAGCGCAATCTCGCGGCATCGCTCGGCGCCGCGGACTACATGCTGAAGCCGGTCGACTGGTCGCGGTTCGGCAAAATCGTGAACCAGTTCAGGCTGGCGGAGACGGACTGGCGCGGTACCGTGCTCCTTGTTGAGGACGAGGCCGTAACCCGCATGGCGATGCGCGCCACCCTAGAGGAAGACGGCTGGTCGGTCGTGGAAGCCGCGAACGGCGAGGAAGGCTTGCAACTCGCGGGCGATACCAGGCCGGACGTTGTGATCGTAGACCTGAACATGCCCGTTATGGATGGTTTCGGATTCCTCGAGGGCGTTCGAGGGCTGCCCGGGTGCTCTGATATCCCGGTGATCGTGCTGACAGGTCGAGAATTCTCTGTGGTGGACCGAAGCAAGCTTCGCGGCGCGAGCCAGATCCTCAATCGCGGCGACTTCGCCTCGGCGAGTCTCGCTGAAAGGCTGAAGGGACTCTCAGCCTGAGAAAGGCGAGGACGGCTCAGCCGTATTATCGTCGTGCCCTCTTCGGTGTCCGCTTTGGCGGCAGTTATTCTTCGAAGCGGACATACTGTTAACGGCCAGATCCTGTCGTTCGTGGCCGCCCAGACGTTGGCGCCCGGAACCATCTTTTATCGGCGTGTGATGTGCGGCCTGCGTCAGGAAGTCCGGTTTGTTCGTTCTTCGATTATGCGGAGCGCCTCGAGCCGCTCATCGTCGTTCGGAAGTGCGCGGAAAGCCCGGATCAACCTGGCGAGCAGGTATGTGCCGTGCAGATCACCGGCCTTCTCCAGTTCGACAGCAATTTCAGTCGCAAACGCTTGCACAGGTACGCTGAGGGCTGCCGCAATCAATCGCAGAAGATGATCGTCTCGCTCGTCGTGCGCCAAGGGCTACTCGAATTCTCTGTCGGCCGATGCGGGATGCCCCGTACCTAGACGATCAAACCGAGCCGGAAACCTTCGGCAACAGACTGCGCCCGATTGCGTGTTCGAAGTTTCGTGCGCACCCCGCGCAGGTGTGAGTCGACCCCGTGTTCCGAGATGCCCATGATCTCGCCGATTTCCCAGTCGGTTTTTCCTTCAGCGGTCCACTGAAGGGTCTCACGCTCGCGAGGTGAAAGGCCGGCGGATTGTTCGATTGGCTGACCGCGCACAAGCAGGCCGTGACCGAAGGCGTAGCTCGCGACAAGCGGCAGCATTCCGCGATGCCCAGGGGCCATCGCAAGCATGCGGCCGAGTTTGGGCTTAGCGACGGCTACACGGTCCCCCTGACGACCGTCGAGGGTGAGATCGGCGGGATGAGCTTTGCGGGCCGCCGGCCCGAGATAGCCCCTGAGCATCGCGGAATGCTGACGCTTGTCGCGAGCTACGCCGTCGGTTACGGCCTGCTTGTGCGCGGTCAGCCAATCGAACAATCCGCCGGCCTTTCACCTCGCGAGCGGGAGACCCTTCAGTGGACCGCTGAAGGAAAAACCGACTGGGAAATCGGCGAGATCATGGGCATCTCGGAACAACGGGTCGAATCACACCTGCGCG
>NZ_JAKSYN010000074.1:0-44604 GCF_022829565.1 Methylobacterium sp. J-001 | reverse complement strand
CTGGCCCTGTGAAATCAGAACGTCCGCCTGACGTAGCTTCGCGACGATCTCCTCGGGCTTCGGGTGCTTTGCCATCTCGTCCGTCCTCCAGGCTCAAAAGCCATACCAAAGGGCGGACCACTTCAATGGGGGCTGACCAGTCGGCGTATCCTTCGTAGATGCGGCACACCTCGGCGTCGGTCAGTTCCTCGCCGATGCTCTCGTGCGGGCCGATCACTGTTGCTCGCATCCGCACGCCTGGGGCGAGCTGCTTCATCACCGTGAAGACAGCTTGATCGGGCGTCGGCCTGATCGGATGGCCTTGGAAAATCTCAAGCTGCTTGCGCTCGGCGCTTGAGATGAGACGGATGCGGTACGTGCGATGCGGCCAGCGATCGAAGTAGCGGCGGTCGCCTTCAACGGCCCGGTCGGCCTCCTCGCCGAGCCGCTTCATCTGCCGGCGCTGCCGGCGGGACAGGCTCATGGTGCTCATCGGCCGCCCCCATCAGCAGGGCGCAGGGTGGCGATGGCTTCCTGAGCGGCTAGGAGAGCCCGGCCAGCGCTCCCGAGGGCTCGCACCATGCCGACCGTATCGCCGGCATCCGCGAGGTTACTGGCCGCGATGGAGTAGGACGCGGCGAGCTTGGCGTATTCGGCGACCGCATCCTGCACGAGCGGTTCGCCAGTCCAGGCGCGGGTGGGGGTGTGAGCGGCCATCACCGGGCCTCGCGCATCTGCGGGCCGATACCGGCGAGACTGGCGAAAACGGCGGCAACCTGGTCCGACACGCGGAGCCGGCCGGCCAAGCGGCGCTCGATGGCGGCCTGAACCGCCGTGGTATCGGGGACGGGCTCAGTCGCGATGACGGCGAGGGATTGGGTCTTGGTCTTGGATTTCACGATAGGCTCCTGTGAGTAGGGAGCCGGTCCGAAAACCCTTGGCGCTGGTCACCAAATCGCATAGATACAGCGGTGTCGAAGCGCTGATTATACGATCTGACGCCGGTCCTGGTTTTCGGGGCCGGCGTTTTCGTTAGGCAGCGATGGGCTGAGGCGTGAGCGAGTGCGGCGGCAAGCCGAGCATTTCGCGGAGCTTCGCGGTCGGGACGCGATATTGGCGCCCGATTTTGATCGACGGGATCTCTCCAGTCTCACGGGCGCGGTACGCGGTCTTTCGGCTGATGCCGAGGACGCGGCCTGCCAACTCCACGTCCACCGTCGGTTCTGTCAGCACCCTCATGATGTCGTCGGCCATCAGCGCCTCATTTCGTCGTGCGGTAACTGGACGAAATTCGTAACACCTCTGGATGCCCCTTGTCACCCCCTATTGCACATTTTCCGCACTACATATAAATCGAGTGCACCAGAGGGGATTGAGTGCCATGAGCGACGACGATCAGCCGAAGCGTCGAGGTCGGCCGCCGAAGTCTGTTTCCGGTCCGAAGGTCGGGACGCTTACATTCCGCACGCGCGCAGACTTCCGCGAGCGGTTGGAGCAAGCGGCGGCTCAGTCGGGGCGATCTGTGACGGAGGAAGTTGAGCTGCGGGTTGAGCGATCATTTGAAATGGATCGTGTTGTTCGTCGATTGGACGACTTATGTAGTGTTTTTATTGATAATGGAGAGATGGCACGTAATTTTGCGACTTCTTTAATGGCCAACATTGCATCAGTTCAAGATTTAAAAACAAAAAATGGCGAGAAAATCGGATCTCAGAATTGGTCAGAAAGTTTGCCAACCAGGGCGGGAATTCGTGCCGGCGCCATGATTTTACTAGATCACTACGCCCCGGAACTAGACGTCGAAGAATTGGAAACCTGCACTGAACAAGATCTACAAAATATCAAAAAATCTCAGACCCTTGCGGATGTCTGGGCAAAGATGGCTACAGGTCAGGAAGAAGACATAGTCACTCAAGTTATGCGACACAATGACTCAACCAGTTAGTATAACAGGGTACCACTAGATGGAATGAAATCATAAAAATTAATCCAACACTGTATATACACTGATCAGCGATCCTCTACTTTCCAATCATGGAAAGGGAGGCGCCTGTGCGACCGCTCAACCTCGACACCATTCTGATCGTCCGGACCGACCGGAACCTGCACGCGGCCCTGCATGGCGTTGCGCGCCGCGAGGGCACCACGGCTTCGGCGCTCGTGCGTCGAGCCGTCGCTTCGATCATTGCGCCGGAGGACCCTCCGCAGCCGCCCCCGCCGGTCACGCCGGCTGCCGCCTTGCCGGTGGCTGCCTGAGCATGGGTGAGCTCCACCGCCTGCAGCCGCGCAACCTGCCGCCTGCGCCGACCGCCATCTCGATCCCTGAGACCTGGGCAGCGCTGCGGGCAGCCGCGCGGATCACGCACGGGACGCTCGGCGACATCGTCGACCTTCTCGATGCCGAAGCGCCGCCTGCGGACGTGTTCGCGCAGATCGACATCCTGAATACCCAACTCGCCGCTTGCGGGCGCGCCGTGACCTTCCTGAAGGCCACGGGCGCCCCGCCGAGCGCTGCGTGAGGGGAGCGCGACGATGAACGCCCCGACCCCGCGCCTGACCGGCATTGCCCTCGTCCCCGTGCCGACCGAGCACGTCGCGACGCTATGGCCCCAGGCCGAGGGGCATCTGCGCCGGGCGTGCGAGCGGTCGGTGGGCGACATGTCCCCGGAGTCGCTGTTCCTCGACTGCGCCGCCGGCACGAGCGCCCTCGTCGTCATCGTGGACGGCAGCACCCAGCCCTCGACCATCCCAGCCGCCGCCGTCGTCCACTTCCCGCGTCAGGCTGACGGGTCGCTGGCCTGCGAGTTGCGCGCTGCGGGCGGCCGAGCCTTGGCCCTCTGGCAGCACGTCATCCCCGAATTCGAAGCCTGGGCCCGCCATGTCGGCGCGGCCTCAGTGCGCCTGTGCGGCCGGCGCGGCTGGGAGCGCGTGTTCCCGGGCTACCGCGCCCGCCTCCTCGTCTCGCTCGTGAAGGAACTCTGAAAATGCCGGGTGGATTGGGCGGCGGACAGAGCTCCACGCAGAATTCGACACAGGTTGCGACGAAGACCCCGTGGGATCCCGCGATCCCGGGCCTGCAGCAGTCGCTGACGGATGCGCGGATGCTCTACAACGCGGGCATCGGCTCGCAGATCTACGGTGGCCAGCGGGTTGCGGACTTCAGCAACGACCAGTCGGCCGGGATCCAGAGCACCCGGGACCAGGCCGCCTCGGACAACGCCGGGGCGCTCGGCACCAGCTACCTGCAGGGCATCCTGGGCTCCAACGGGATCTCTGCGACGACCCAACAGGGCCTCGGCATGCTGGCGGCTGTCCCCGAGGCCAGCACGGCACGCCTCTCGGCGCTCGCGGACCAGATCGGTAGCGCCTCGAACCCGATTAATCGGACCGCCAACGACTTCATGTCTGGGTCGCGCGACCTGACGACGATCCCGCAGTTGCAGGGCCTGTTCGACAAGTCGCAGCAGATGTCCGCGGCCGAGAAGAACCTGTCCGGCGTGGCAAGCGGTCAGTACCTCGACCCAACGACCAACCCTTACGTCCAGGCGCTGGTCGATACCTCGAGCCGGAATGCCGCCAACGCCGTCAAGGAGTCTTACGCGGCGTCTGGCCGGTACGGCTCGGGCAACTTCGCGGGAGCCACGACGAAGGCCGTCAACGACACGAACACCGCCCTGTACGCGAACCAATACAACCAGGAGCGGGCCAACCAGCTATCCGCCAACACCATGATCGACAGCGCCCGCCAGGCCGCATCAAGCGCCGGGCTTGGGATCACCAACGCGATCTCGGGCGTGCAGTCGACGAACAACAGCCAGCGCCTCGCGGGTGCCGGCCTCAGTCAGGCGCAGCAGGCCGCTCAGGCCGGCGTGCTGGGGCAGGTGCTCGGAGGCGACCAGTTCAACAGCAACCTCGGTGTGACGAAGGCCAACGGGTTTATCGGCGCCGGTCAGCAGGGCCAGACCCAAGCTCTGCAGGCCGCCGGCCTCCTGCCGTCCGTCGATGCGCTGCGGTACACCCCGGCGAGCAACCTGCTTCAAGTCGGTGGCCTACAGCAGCAGCAGAACCAGGCTGGGCTCGACGCGGCCCAGCAGTACTTCCAGGAGACCCAACAGGTGCCGTGGCAGGCTCTGGGTCAGTACGCCTCCTATCCGCTGGCGATCGGCAGCCAGGGCGGCACGACGGTCTCGCAGGGCACGCAGCAGACCAAGACGAGCGGTGTGAGCCCGCTGCAGTCGATCCTGGGCCTTGGGACCGGGCTCTTGTCTCTCGGCACAGGTACGAACAACGCGACCCTCGGCGGCAAGCTGCTGGGCGGCATCGGCAGCTTGTTTGGTAGCGACGAGCGGATGAAGACCGACGTCCGCGAGGTCGGCGAACTGCACGACGGCCAGAAGGTCTACGCCTACCGCTACGGCGACGAGCCCCGGACCCAGATCGGTCTGCTCGCTCAAGAGGTGGCAGACCGCAAGCCTGGCGCCGTCGGCCCGATCGGTCTCGGCGACCTTCTGGGCGTCGACTACGCCAAGGCGACAGAGGACGCGGCCAAGAAGGGCGGCGGCGGATCCTCGGCTCCGGCTGCGCCCCCTGCCGGCGGCCCTGAGCCTGGCCTGACGATGGTGATCCGCGGCGCCTCTGGCCCGCATGCGGTCGAGACTGCGACCGGCCTGGGCCAAGCCATCATGGCGGCTCTGGATCCCGCCAGCGCCCGCTCGGGTGGCGCCCCGGCTGGTCTGCTCGTGCACGCGATGCAGTCGATGATCCCGCAGGAGCCGGAGCCGATCCGGCGCGAACGCCCGAAGCACCAAGCCGGCGGCAAGCGCCGCGCGGCGGCTTGAGGGAGGACGTGATGGATCACCTCGACGCACCTGAGATCGTGCCGGACACCACGGCGCCCGAGCTAGGGCCGCAGACACCGCTGCAGGCCCGGATCGGGACTTGCTGCGCAGACACCGCCGCGAGCTTTCGGGCCATCGCAGCAGTGAGCGCGCAGATCGCCGGAATTCTGGAGACCGGCAACGGTACGTCAGAAGACCTGTGCGGCCTCGTGCAGGCCTACGAGCAGCTTCAAGCGCCTGCTGGAGCGCGACTGGCGTGCCTCGGTGCCGCCCTTTCCTCTGCGGGGTCGGCATGACCGCCCGCACCTCTCCTCCGACTCGAAAGGTTCGCCCGTGAGCGCTGGTCTCAGCTTCGGGGGGCTCCCCGCATTCGCCGATTTGACCCCTGATCAGCAAGCCGCAGTGATGGCGGCCCTGCAGGGACAGGGGCAACCTGCCAGCGCGCCGCCGGCCGCGCCGACCAGTCTGCTCGGCCAGGTCGACCCGCAAGTTACGGGCGGGGCCTCGGGCCGGAGCATTCCAACGGCCATGTCCGAAGCGGATGCACAGAGGATGGAACGGGCGATGGCGTCGACGCAGGATCGCGCTGCGCTCGGCCCCGTGCCTGGATCGCCTGACCAGCTTCTGTACGACCGCGCCAGCATGGGTGGTGGCGCTAACCCGTTCGCGGGCTCGGCCGACCCCTCTGGTGCCCGGCCGACGCCGCTACCGCCCGGTCGACCGAGCGATGCCGACCTACTGTCCGCGCCGCCGTCCCCGACCGCGACGGGCTCAGTGTCGGGCACGAACCCCGGCATGCCGCAAGCGCAGCAGGTCGCCTCGTCGAAGGCGGTCCCTGGGCCGCTGCCGAACCAGCACCTGCCCGCTACGCCGGCTGATCGTGCCGCGGAGCCTACTGGCGGGACTCCTCTCGCGGGCGCCTTCGACCCGCTCACGGGCCAGCCGGTCTCGGGCCAGTCGCGTCCGTTCGGGGCGCCGCAGGGTGCCGTCTCGCCCGTCGGCGCCGCGGCATCGACCAGTCAGGCAGGTGGTGCTGGCGCACAGCCTGGTTTCATGGAACGCTTTATCAGCGGCATGAACAGCCCGGACGGATCTAACTTCCTGCGCTCTCTCAGCATCGGCTTGCTGACACAGCGTGGCATTGGCCCGGCGGTCGGGGCTGCGATGCAGCACTACGACAGCAGCCAGGCTGGATCGCTTAAGAACCAGCTCGAGCAAATTCGCTTCATCCAGCAGCAGCAGGGCCTGCAGGCGACGCGAAAGTATCTCGCCGGCCGGGGTCTGCCTGCGGATCAGGTTGAGGCTGCGGTTCTCAACCCCGCGATCCTGTCCGCTGTGCAGCAGCAGATGGCCCAAAAGTCGCCGCAGCAGCTTCAGGATGAGGCGGCCGCTTCGGCGCGCGGAGCGCGGCTGGGTGGCCCGCAGCTCACAGACAAGGTCGCAGAGGCCGAGGCTTTGGCCGGTGTGAAGGACGCCCACGCCAAGGACGATATCGTCATGGTCCCCGACGGCCAGGGCGGCACGATCGCGGTCAACAAGAGCAACTTGTTCCCCGGCAAAGATGCCGGGGCTGCTGGTGGCGATGCGGGTGGCGACGCGACCACGCGGACGATTATCCCTGGCCATCCCGACAAGAAGGCCAACGAGGGCTTGGACAAGCTCATCGGCGACAACATCACCGGTGGCTACCAGAAGGCGCAGGGCGCGGTCGGCACGCTCGCGGCGATCAGCCGACAGAAGGAAGCCCTCGACAAGGGCGTGATCGCCGGCTCTGGCGCTGACTGGCGGACCCAGGCCCAGGCCATCGGGGCGCAGCTTCTCGGTATCGACCCGAGCCAGTTGAACGCCTCCTACAGCTTCGATGCCGCCTCCACTCAGAAGCAGGCCGAGTTGGCAAAGGCCGTGTCTCAGGCGGGGCACACGACCAACATGGACCTGCAGCTCGGCAAGACGATCGCGGGTGGTGATCGGTCGAAGACGGAGCAGGCTCTGCGCCAAATCGTGGACGCTCAGGAGCAGTTGGCCCGTGACGCCATCGACCGGCACAACGCGGCGCTCGACAAGTACGCCAAGATCGCCCCCGAGGCGGCAGCCCGGACTGGCTTCTTCAAGGTCGAGACGCCCGAAGTCTACAAATACGGGCAGAGCACACCGAACCCGCTGGCCGACCCTGGCACGCGCCTGCCGAACTCCAGCGCCATCCCGAGCCTGGATGTCGGCGGCACGCACCAGTTCCAGGGCATTTCCATCAAGAGGGTTCGCTGATGCCCACGTTCAGTCTCTCTGGCCCTGACGGCGCCGAGTACGAGATCGACGCACCCGACGAAGGCTTGGCCTACAAGGCCTATCAGAACATCGGTGCGGCCTCGAACCCGCCGGCTGCAACCACGAAGGATGCGCCCGCGGCTGGCCTGCCCGGCGACGCCTCGGCCGCTGTCGGGCGGGGTCTCATCAACGGCATCCCCGTGGTCGGCCCCTACGCCTTGTCCGGTCTGGAGCGCGCGGCAGCGGGCGTCCGCTCGCTGCAGAACGACACCAAATTTTCGGACGAGCTCAAGAACGTCCAGGGCTTCAGCCAGGGCACCGCTGAGGCGCACCCCTACGCCACGACCGGCGGCGAGATCGCCGGTGGTGTTATCGCCACCGCGCCCGCCATCGCGGCGGCGCCTGCAGCATTCGGTGCAGGCACGGCTGCGTTGCCGGCTCGGATGGCCGCCTCAATGTTCACGGGTGCCGGAGTGGGCGCAGCGGACTCTGCCGTTCGGAGCGGCGGTGATCTGGATGCGGTTCGCCAAGGCGCCCAGACCGGCGCTGCTTTTGGCGTCGCCGCTCCTGTCGCGGGTTCCGTCGTCGGCGCAGGCATCCGTCGGTTCTACGACATGGTCGGCGGCCTCCGCGCACCGGAGAGTGGGTTCGGCTCTGCCGCCACCCGCATGCTCGGCGAGGATGCGGCGGCTTCTGGCGGCACGCAGGCGGTGCGGGATCGGATGGCGCAGCTCGGCACGCCCGCCATGCTGCTCGACGCCTCGCCGTCCTTCCAGGGCCGAGCCCAGGGCTTGGCGGCCCGGCCTGAGACCATGCAGCAGATCGTGGATCCGATCCGCGCCCGCGACGCAGGCACCACGGCCCGCCTTGCCGCCGATGTGGACGGCGCCCTCGGCCCGGCCAGCAGCCCGCGGGAGTTGGACGCCCAGGTCAAAGCGCTGCGCAGCGTACCCAACACCGCGATCGGCGACGCCGTGCGCAACGCCTCGAACCCAATCGACATCCGCCCGGTGCTGTCGTCGATCGACCAGCGCCTGCAGACGGCCGTCGGCGGCGAGGCGGCCGCCCTGCAGCGTGCTCGTGGTCTCTTGGCGTACACCGATCCAGACAGCGGGTGGGTGACGATAGAGAGCAACCCGCAGCGGCTGCACGGCGTGAAGCAGGAGCTCGACAATCTGATCAACTACGGCGCGCCGGAGATCGGGATCCAGCCGGGCTCGCTCCAGCGCCAGCAGAGCGCCGTCCGGGACGTGCGCGGGCAGTTGAACCAGCACCTACGCGACCAGGTGCCAGGCTATGGCGCGGCCAACGACGCCTCGGCGCAGTTCGCCCGTCAGGCTGACGCGGCCGAGGCTGGATACAACGAGGTGATGCGCTCGGGGCCGAGCGCCCTGTTCCCGCAGGATCTGCAGGCGCAGCTCGCGGCCATGTCGCCAGCCGAGCGGGCAGCCATGGCTCGCGGCAACCGTGCCGACATCGGCCGGATCCTCGGCACGAACGCCAACGACCTCACGGCTCTGTCGAGCACCTTGCAGGGCGAGGGCGGGTTCAACACCGCCAAGATGGGCATGCTGCACGGGGAGGCGCCGACCCAGCGTGTCGTCGATGCGGTCGCTCGGGAACGGGCCTTCGCGGACGCGAACCGCCGTATCGTCGAGGGGTCGCAGACGGCCCAGCGCACACGGGCAGCCGACGCCATCGCACCTCGAACCGCGCTGGGTGACGACCTCGGTGGCACCATGGCCGGCCTGATGGGTGGGCCGAAAGGCTATGCCCTCGCCCAGGTCGCGCGCGCCGGTAAGGCCGGGATCAACGCTGCCGGTCAGGCTTCGGACATCGCTCGCAACCGGCAGCTCGCGGACGCCGTGACTATGACCCAAGGGGAGCGGCTCGACATGCTGCTCGCGGCTTTGGAGGCTCGCGGGCGCACTCAGCAGCAGGCGACGGCGCTCGGAGATCTCGCGTCGCGCGGGACGCAGGCGGCGCTCATGTCTCAGGCGGACCGAGCCCGGCCCTATTTCCCGGCGGCTCTACCGGCTTTCGGACGATGACCGATCCAGGCGTAGGCCCCGGCCGCGAGCCAGACGACGATGAGTGCGACCCACGCGCCGGCCTTCCCAATGTGGTCAACAAGCCACGCGTCGACATTCGGCACAGCCGCGTTCACGGCCCACCCGATCACCGTCATCACGACGGCGAAGACGATAAGGACGGTCAGCGGTTCAGCCCAGCGGCGCATCCCATGAAGATGGCCCCGACCCGCCATTCTGTCGATAGCCACCAGCCTCGGCAGATTTGGCCCCGGGCTGGCGCCGGCCTGAAACCGCACGACGCCACCCGTATTCCCGCAGCGCCCGCCAGTGGGGCGGATTTCGCAGCCATGGGGCATTCTGCATGACAATTGGCTTCGGCTCCCTGCCCTCCTTCGCGGGAGGCGATGATCAGAACCCGCTGAGCCCCACCCTGCAGCAGTTTCTGCAACAGCAGCAGCTCGCCCAGGCCCAGGCGCCGGCTGCGCCCCCCCAGGACGTCCTTGCGGCCACCCCGCCGGGCTTCACCGGCTACGCGCCACAGACCCCGCCGACCGGGGTGCCGACGCCCGTGGTTCAGCCAGGCGCCCAAGCGGCCGGTGCCGGGCTTCTGTCGATGCTCGGCCCTAACAGCGCCGAGGCGGCGACGCCGGACCCGGGCGACATCCGCGGCCGGTTCATCAGCACGTTGCAGAGCGGCGGCCTGACCAATCCGAACGGCCTTGGGGCGGTGGCGGCCTACGCCCAGCACGAGAGCCGGTATTCGCCGAGCAACATCACCGGGTCATGGTCGGACCCAAGCGAAAGCGGCCAGGCGGGCCAGTCCGGTGGGATCCTGTCGTGGCGCGCCGATCGGCTCAAGGCCATGAAGGATTTCACGGCTGGGGCGCCCGATCCAGTGGTGGCGCAGGCCAAATTCACCCTCGCGGAGAACCCCGCGCTGATCTCAGCCCTGCAGAGCGCTCAGAGCCCGCAGGAAGCCAATCGGCTGATGGCCGACGCCTGGAAGTTCGCGGGCTACAACCGACCCGGC
The DNA here is from genome assembly GCF_022829565.1 of Methylobacterium sp. J-001. Lineage (NCBI taxonomy): Bacteria > Pseudomonadati > Pseudomonadota > Alphaproteobacteria > Hyphomicrobiales > Methylobacteriaceae > Methylobacterium > Methylobacterium sp. J-001. The sequence continues at coordinate 34,459 of NZ_JAKSYN010000074.1, read as the reverse complement.
GGCGAGAACGCGGCGCGGCTGGCGACCACGCAGGCCTACGCCAACAGCTTCGCGAGTGGTCAGACCCTGCCGGGAGTATCAGCTCCTCGCGGTGGTTCGATGGGCTCGACGGCGCAGCAAGGCGGCTTCGGGCTCGGTGGTGTCGTCGGTCAGGGTGCCGCCGTGCCAGGTCAGGCCTCTTCGGCGCCTGGCGTCGCCTCGCTGTCGGCCCAGCCGCTTGCGGTTGCCCCCCCGCCGACCGGGTTCTCGACCGACCTTGCCGTGCAGCAGCAGGAGACCAACCCCTACGCGCAGATCGGCAACGCCCTGAAGAGCATCGCCGGCGGCCAGCAGAAGCAGGGGCAGAAGGCTGGAGGTGGCATGCCCGGGGCGCCGGATGTTGGCACCCGACCAATCTCGCTGCAGCAGGCTCGGGCCATGTTCGACCCGGGCAAGTTCTATGGGATGCTGCATGGTGCTGGAGTGCGTGGCCAGGTTCGCGGATCGTAGGTTTGGCTGTGCTGCCCGAGTATGCAATCCAACATAGCGAGCGCACGGGCGGCCGCTTTCTGCTTCTCAGTCCTGAGCCGCGCTGCCGGCGGGCGGAACAAGTTGATTTTCAGGTGCTGCAGCCTTCTCTGGCGGCGTTCCGGTCCGACGTGGCGCGGCGTGAGCGGCGGGCCGCGGAGGAGTTTTGGCCGCCTCTGGCTTCACGGGGGGAGGTGTCGGCGGTTGCTGCGCGGCTGGTGCTGGCACTGGAGCTGCCGGCGTCGACGACCCAACACTCACAGAAACGCCAAACAAGCGCCAACGGCCGTCTACCGGAGCAAAGAGAAGTTCGAAATTTACCTGCGATGGAATGGACGGGAAGAACCCCGCCATGTGCAGGAGACCGTTCGTCTCGATTTGCGGTAGCAGCGTGAGTTGCGGGTCGATCACCGCCACGCCGGAGAGATCGAGCTTCTGTGCGCGCTGGCTGGCAAAAATCTCTCCCAGACGCGCGGCTGTGTTGAGGTCGCGAAATCCTGGCGCCGAGAGGTCGCGCAAAACGGTGTAATTGCCGGTCTCGTTGGCCTGGTTCAGCGCTAGCAGCGCTGAGCGCACGAGGATTAGAACACCGTTCCGATCGATTTGAGCGGGTTGGGGGCCAGCAGGCTTCGTGGTCTCAACCGGCGGCTTCGGCTGAGCCAGCACTGGGCTCGCTGCCAAAGCGAGTATCGCTCCGGCAATCGAGCTCCAACGGCACAACGTCATTACCATGCGTACATCAAACTACCGCGACCACCGACGTTGCTCCGACCGCTCGTGCCGAACCCGACACCGCCGGAGGCGAACACGTTGTCGCTCAGGCGCACGATGCCGGTGAAGCCGACCGCCGTCGAGCCGTGATACGTCCCAAAGCCGCCCGACACAGCATACGTCTTGCCTTCCGGCAGAACCGCGCCCGTAAGCGAAAGAGCGACAGCCGTACCGGAGAACGCGTCGCGCACCTGCCGTTGTAGGCGCGCTGTGGCGAGCTGAAGCCCGGCTACGCTGTTCTCAAGGTTGCCGACACGTCCGTCCAGGGCTGCGATGCTGCTCGGTCCATAGTTCGATGCAGCGAGATTACCGGCCGCATCCGTCGTGACGAAGCCCGTCGACCCGGACTGTGCGGCTAGGCTCTGAGCAGAGGTCAGGCCCGCTAGGGTGTAGGTCTGGCTCGCCGTGCCGATCGCGACCTGGTTGGCCCGCGTCGTCGCCACACCGGTACCGATAGCGACGCTATTGGCCTGGGTCGCGGACGCGCCAAAGCCGACCGCCACGCTGTTCGGTCCCGCAGCGTTCGCCGAACGACCAAGTGCGGTGCTGTTGGTGCCGGACGCTGTCGCGAAGGCGCCGAATGCTGAGGCTTCATTGCCGGTGGCCGCCGCGGCGAAGCCCACCGCCGTAGTCGGATCAGCACTCGCCTGAGCAAAAGCACCGATGGCGACTGCACCAGCTTGTGTGGCTTGCGCACCCGTGCCGATTGCTGTGCTGGCCGTACCGGACGCGACGCTACCGAAGCCACCCGAGATCGCGTCCGCACCAGTCGCCTGTGCAGCTGAATAGCCGCTAGTGTTGTTGGCGCGGAAAGGGCCAGAAGTACCGTTCTGAAGGCTCGTGATATTCTGCGTATTGGCCGTGGTAGCCACGTCGAGCGCACCAATTGCGCTGCCGACGTTGTTATACGTGCCGCCCTGTACGTTGTAGCTCGGCGCAGTAAAAGCGCCGGTGACTGCATTGAGATTTGCACCACCACCAAGCGCAATTGCGATGTTGCTTCCGACAGCTTGCAATTGGCTGACATTGACAGCGTCGGTCGCGCTGCTTCCAGCGGCCACGCCAGTGAGCTGGCGATTACCGACCGCTGTCCCAATGGCAACCTCGCCTACGGACGACTGCACCGTAGGCAAGCCAAAGCCGACATAGTTCGCGCTGGCTCCTCGATTTGCTACGGAACCTTGACCGAGCGCGACGTTGGCTCCTGTGGCGGTAGTCGCGATGCTGGCCCCTTGTCCGAGGACAACCGAGTTGCTTACGGCATTGTCCGTTGCACCTTGCCCAACGACCACGCTGCGTGCCCCGGCTGCGGTCGCGCCCTGCCCGATCGCGGTCGTGTTCAGGGCGTTCGCGAGCGCGCCTTGGCCAATGGCAGTCGCGTTGTTCTGTCCGGCCGCCGTCGCACCTGCACGAGAGCCCTGACCAATCGCCGTGGTGTTGGCGTTCGAGAAGGCGCTGTTCGGCGTCTGATCGTCGATACCATTGCTGGCACCGGGACTAGCGCTGAACGGATCCCCGCCTGAGAATGCATGATCCCCTATCGCGACACTGTTCGTGCCATTCGAGAAAGCATCCGTGCCATAAGCTGCGGCCCCAGTGCCTGGCTGGGTAGAGAATTGACCGTCAGGAGTCTGATAGGTGTAAGGCAGATTATTGCTGTAAGCACATTTGTCCGTCCCAGGAATATAATAAAAGCCAGGGGCAAAGCTAGAGCCTACACCAGCATTGTCACAGACCCGAACATACTCGATAGGGGCTGCGGAAACCGCACGTACAAACACCGCGTTAACGAAAAATAAAGATGTTGTTCCGGCGAGGAGATTTACAGTCAAAGACCGCAAGCTTGCGTTCGACAGGCACATCATCGTCTTCACATTTCGCAAACTATGACATTTCTTTTTTGCCTATCGGATTATCCCCAGCAAATAAATGCCAAGCTGATCTCACCTAGGTAGAAATTGCGTCCTGTCACACCTCGGCCACACAGCATGCGGTAGCGGCGAGTCCGATGACGTCAGCAATCGGCAGACAGAACCGCGAAACGATTGGCGTGTGCGAGTCGAAGCACCACAATCAGGCAGCTTGGATATTTCGCCTTTCAGCCTCCTCCCGCCACGCGTCCCGCTCGGTCCGCATGGCCTCGACCAGGGCGTGCATGTTGCCGGCGTCGATCGCGGTCTCGACCAGCATGTCCTGGGAGGCGGCCAGTTGCTTGCGCAGGTCGGCGTTCTCAGCCGCCAGGGTCAGCAGGATCGCTGCTACGTCGTCACCCATGCCGGCACCCACCCACTACCTCAGGGACGCGGCTGGTAGGACCGCCATGGTTACCGCGTTGGAAAGGATGGGAGTTCGGGATCTCTGCAGGTGGGTTGGTCCACAGCAGGATTGCATGCGTCCTTCAGAAAGGCTCGCGAGCAAGAGCGCGTCGACAGGACGTCCAACCGCTACGCTTTCGCCCGGACCGATGGCAGAGTGCCGCCATCATGCCGATCCGGCCCGAGCACCGCTTCTTCTACCCGATCGACTGGCGCGAGCTATCGATGGCGATCCGCTTCGGCAGGGCGCAGGGTCGCTGCGAGAGCTGCGGGCGACCGCACGGGCAGATGGTCTATCACCTCGGCGATGGCCGCTGGTGGGACGCAGAGGCCGGCCGCTGGCGCGATGGATGGGGACGCCGGATCTGGGTCAGATCGGGTACTGACATCCTCGGCCGCGCTCGCCGGACCCATGTCGTCCTAGCGGCCGCGCATCGGGATCACGATACGGCCAACAACGCGGACGCTAACCTCGCGGCCTTCTGCCAGCGATGCCACATGATCCACGACCGGCCGGAGCATCAGAGGCGACGCTGGCGCACGCTGTTCCGGCGGAAGGCGCTCGGTGACCTGTTCGGCGGCCCATACGCCTGAGGGTTGTTTGTGAATGCGCTCATACCTGGGCGAAGCGCGGAATACCCCGGGTCGCTTCAGCCCAGTAGACCGGTTCGAAGGGTACCTGCTTCGACCACACGATCGCGCCTTCCTGCGAGATCAGGAACGCCGATGCCAGTTGCATACTGGGCAGGTCCAGGCAGATTTTCCGCGCCACCACGATGGCGGAGTTCGCGTCGCGAGCTTTCACTTCACGCGTGTCGGCCACCAGTCCCTGCCGGGCGTCGGAGAAACGGTACGAACACCGAAGATGATACACCTCGCCGGCCTTTGATCGGCGCTCGCGCGGCAAAGCCGTGGGGGCGGGGCGTCTCGGGCGCCTCGGTCGGCGCGGTCGCCGTCCATCCTTGAGCCGTTCTGAAAAGGGGATCTCAATTAGCTTTTGATCCGCCACGTCGGCGATCTCGAAGGCGTAGGGCATGGGGTTCAGTCCTGAACGCACGAAATCCATGGCCATTCCCGGTATTGCGCGGCAAGCCTCTAGATAGGCAGTCTCCAAGTCCGGGAACTCCAGCCCCTCATCATCGCGTTCTAGGCCTGCTGGTGAGCGTAGGTGGAAGCGGAACAGCGGCATCAGATCTCCCTTAGGCGCGTGCCGGGGCGCCTGGAGGACGGCACAATTGCCGCGAAGGGCAATCAAAATGGACAACCCTACCGGTCCGGCCATAGATCCTGGTCGTGAGCTGGCGCTTGTGGTCTCCAGTCCCGCCGCACCGCGCCGACTCTGATGCGACTGTCCGGCCGAGGCTTCACGAGCAAGACGCAGGGGACTGGCCTACGGTCGGCTTTCATGACGTGCTTGCCCGCTGCGCACTCTGCAGTGTCGCGAACCCCTCGGACCACGTACCGAGTCATCGGTGCCTCCTATAAAGAAGACGCCCGATGACAGCCGCCTCACGCGTGCTGCATGTCGGCGGGGATCTTGCCACCGTTCTTTGCGAGTTTCTGCACCCCCTGCTTATGCAGCCATACGTTCATCGTAGCCGAGTCGTCCTTGTCGCCAGTGTAATGCAACTCGTCTGCGGGCTGCTTGCGAGCAGTGAGGCTGCTGTCGAGGTCAAGCAACGGTACGGTAGCGGCTACGGTAGGAGCAGAGGTATCACACCACACGCACTGAAGGTGCGGGTGGAGCCGAGAAATTCGCCTCAGTGTGCTGCTTCGTTCGCGAGCTCGGATGGGTAGGGGACTTTAGCCAAGGCCGTCCCATTCTCATCCAAGATGGCCACCTGCCAATGAAACGGGTCTTCAGCACCTGCGGCGCGCTCCCTGAGGATGCGCTTCCAGACCTCCAAGGCCTCGATCGTTGCCGCCTCAAGATCGGGGAGATCGATCCCACTGTGGTCGCGCGTCACGTCATCGCCAACGTGCAGGACGTCGAAAAAGTAGCGTGGCATCCGCTCTCCTGTGATGCTGAACCTATCTGCCTGCACTACTCTGCCGTGTGTATTCAAGGTTCATCAAGCCCAAGCGTTGCAGCGCCCGACTAAGGCGCATAGCGCAAGGCATAAGCCCTGATCTCTCGGAGCGGATTTGCCGGGTGACCATGCGCTCCTGTCAGCCACTGGTAAGTGTAACGAGGAAGTACCTAGGGCAGAGGGTCAACTGCTAATTCAGTGCGGCGTTACCTGCTTCAGGGCTATGCTGCCGCTCAAGCGGCTACGGCTTCACACCGGAACCGCAGGGAAGGGTCCTTGAGCGCCCGCTCCAGCTCCTGCCGGAAATCCTCAGCTCCGTTGTGCCAACCTCTCGGATCGGCCTCGTAGAGCGCCATAACCTCGTGGAAGCGCTTATGCGCGCGACCGAAGACAGTCTCATGTAGGCCCTGACGGTCGAAGAACACCCCGATGCTACAGGCATGCGGGTCCTTCGATGCCTCCTCCCACGCTATCGGCAAGGGCTGCCCCATCAACGTCCGACACGCTTCCACCACGCGCAGATGGCCAGCATAGGCCCCCAGCAGCGAGGTCGGTGTCTTGTCGAAGTCCCCGATCTCCGGGCGTCCAGCCAACCAAGCGGCGACAGCCTCCCCCGGCATCGGCCGCGCGATCCCGTACCCCTGGCCAAGATCAACCCCAAGCACGCGCAGAGCGTCGCGGATCTCGACCGTTTCGACGCCCTCGACTACAAGCCGTTTGCCGATGCTGCGCGCCAGGCTCTGCAAGCTGAGCGCAAAGTGCAGGTCTCTGGGCCGATCTCCGAGGCCGCGCGCGAATGACTGGTCGAGCTTCATGATATCGACCGGCAAGTCGCGCAGGTTGATCAACGAGGAGTAGGCGCTGCCGATGTCATCGAGGGCGACACGGATGCCGAGCGCACGGATCGCATGCAGACGCTTGGACATCCGCGCGCAATCGGTCGTGGCATGACCTTCGAGCAGCTCAAGAACGATCGCGCCCTCGCCTACGGGGCCATATTGATCGAGGACGCTGTGCACCAGGTGGAGGAAGCCGTCCGAGAGCACGAGTGGCACCTCGACGTTCACGGCGACGTATCTCTCGCTACCAGAGCACGGGAGCGCTCCCTGTAGGGCGATGGCCTGCCTGAGCATTTCACGAAACAGCGCAGTGCGATCGGTCAGCGATAGACCCGGCAGAAAGGAGGCTGGGCTCAAGAGCTGATCGCCGAGAGCAAGGCGGGCCAGGGCTTCGAGCCCGACGATCTCGCCTGTCTGGAGGTTCTCGATCGGCTGAAATACGGCCTGCACCTGCGCGTCTGTCAGCAATCCAGAAACGCTGGAATTGGCTCTAATGCCAGGCTTGCGGACCTTGGTCGGCGGCAGGCTCATCGGCGTTCCCGGTGGAGCTTGACCGAGCATGGGTCGGCCACGACGCAGGGTTGTGAATTAATCTACGTTACGTTGCAAAGGTGTTAATACATATTGGAAGTGGTGACGCCAAAGGGCACGTACCGAGTTCAGCTCACCAGTCGTAGAGAACGGGCGATCATGCTGGCGGTGCGAACCTGGTTTCGGCCTCCTTCCTTGGCCACGTACAGTGCTTCGTCTGACTTCGCGACAAGCGCGGCCGCGTTGGGCACCAGGATTTCAGGAACGCTGGCCACGCCGCAGCTCACTGTGAGCACCGCGTGTGGCCCCGCTGCGTGAGGCATAGCCCAGCCCATAACCGCTGTCCGGATCCGCTCGGCCACGATCTCAGCGCCCGCTAAGTCAATCTCAGGCAGGATGACAGCGAATTCCTCGCCGCCAATGCGGCAGGTCATGTCGCTGGCACGGTTTGCTGCCGCCCGGATCGACCCCGCAATCAGGCGAAGCGCCTCGTCACCGCGCTGATGGCCATAGGTGTCGTTGAAGCCCTTGAAGCAATCTGCGTCGATCAGGATCAGCGACAGCGGCCGGTGGCCCCGCACTGCGCGGTCCCATTCCTGCGCAACCGTCTCGTCGAAGCGCCGCCGATTACCGAGGCCGGTCAGGGCATCGGTAGCTGCCTGTGCTGCAAGGCGTGCGTTGGCGGCGAGCAGTTTGGTCTCGGCCTGCTCGCGTCGAACCAGTTCCCGGCGCAGCAGCCAAGTCAGCCCAGCCGTGACGCCGCAGAGGCTGAGCAGTACCATGCCGAGGCCGAGGGCTCGATGCCACCACTCGGCATAGATCGTGGATGGTTCCACGGCGATACTGAGGGTTAGGGGCTCCGTGCCAAGCCGCGCGAAGGTGAGTCGGCGCTGCCCTTCCCCGAACATCGCGGGTCCGACGAAGCTACCTTCCCGCATTGCGATCATGCGCCGATAGCTCGGCAAATCGGCTACGCTCATGCCGATTGCGCTCCGATCGAACGGCTCGCGCATCAGGACGATGCCCTCTGGTCCATAGAGCGTCACGGTTCCGGCATGCTCGGCATCGACCGAGGTGAACAGGCTGCGCAGGTAGTCCGTCTTGATGCCTCCGACTACGACGCCGGCGAACGAACCGTCAGGGTTCGAAAGGCGGCGGGAGAGCATGACCATCTGCTGGCCGCTTACCCTCGAGATAGCAGGAGGGCTGATGTGCAGACCGTCGTCGTCAGAATGGGCAGCGAAGTGACGGAAGTACTCGGTATCGGAACGATCAAGACCCTTTGGCACCAAGTCGTTCGAGCCGGAGATGATGACGCCTCTCGCGTCGAGGAGCAGCAGGAAAGCGAAGCCTGGTGCTGACGCAGCCCGATCGAACAGGATCAGCTGGCGCAACTCGGGTGACGCCTGTGCGACGTCGGTTCGGCCAAAGCTGTCGACAACTGCTTGTAGGGACAGATCATAGAGTTCGACGTTGCGGGCAATATCGCGACCGAGCACCTGAACGAGGCTGTTGGCGGTCAGCTGGCTACGATGCTCAGCGTCCGTGCGCATCTGCCAGAGCAGAAACGCGGCCACGCTGATCAGACCGGCGACGGTGAGAAAGTTGGCAAGGACCAGCCACCTGGCTAAGGATCGTCCGAGCCACAAGTGGTAAAAGCGCCCTGGCGGGCTGGTCTTAAGGTGTACCACCTCAGGCCTACGCGGTTTAAAGATCCCAACGCAGAAAGGCAGAAATCAATTGCCAATCGCTTACCCTTACCATGACAATTTGTAGGGTGGGAGGCGATAGGTGCTGCCTGCCCTGAGCGTGTTGGCAGGATGTGCCGGCGGTGGACATCATCGCGGCCAGGCGCGGGCACGGACAACATCAGAGTTGACAGCTAACTGTCTAGATTTAGGGCCGTGAGCCGGCGCTTGCGGTGTCCAGTTCCCCCGCCACACCGACCCTCATGCGACTGCCCGCCCAAGGCCTCACGGGCGAGACACGGGGAACTGGCCCACGGTCTCCTGTCGTCACGTGCTTGCCCGCCGCACGCCGTGTGGTGTCGCGGGCCCCTCAAGAACGGCTGGCCGAGGACCAGCGGTATTTCAACCCATGTTATTTTCGAAACAGTTCGAATTCATAGACCATGCAGCTGAATGGTAGCCGCGCCTTTTGCAGCCTACTAGACTTTGCAGCTTTCATTAACTGACCAAGCTTAGATTGTAGGCCTCGGAGCTTGGTATGCGATCAGTTTATACGTGCCTCACTCAGGCGCACGATCATGCGCTGATCCTGCTCGCTGCAGGCGTCTGCATCGTCGGGGTCTACGGCTCTTTTTCCGTCGCAACTCATGCGGCGCGCTCCGAAGGCCGCGCGGCTGCGGTTTGGGCGTGTGCTAGCATTATCGCCTCGGGCTGCACCGCCTGGGCGACCCACATGATCGGCCTCCTGGCTTTTCGTCCAGGCATGCCTGCGGGGTTCGATCCCTATCTGACCGCCTTGTCGCTGCTGGTGGCCATTGCGGGGATCGGGATCAGCGTCGCCCTGGCGATCGGCCAGCGCAGTCGCGTCTATCGCTTCCTGATCGGCCTCCTCCTTGGCGCCAGCGTCGCCGCGCTGCATTATCTCGGCGAAGCCTCCTATGTCGTCGCCGGCACGGTCGCGTGGGATCCACAACTGCTGGCCCTTTCTATCCCCACGAGCCTGCTCGTATTCGGCACCGCCATGGTCGTGACGGGAGAGCGCCGCCGCGACCTCCGACGCGCTGGGGCGCCGCTTCTGATCGCCGCCATCGCCATCCTGCATTTCTGCGGAATGGCGGCGATGACGCTCACCTTCGATCCGGCTCGCCTGCTGCCGTCCGGGGCGGTCCCGCCGGAGCTGATGGCGCCCGTGGTGGCAAGCGTATCCCTCGGCCTGCTGGCCCTGGGGTTGGTCGGCCTGCGCCTGACCTTGAATTTCCGCGCGCAGGTCCGGCGGGACCAGGAACGACTGCGCGAGTTGGCCAGTCTCGCGGTCGAAGGGCTGGCCGTCTGCGACGGTACGGTGATCACGACCGCCAACCGGAGCCTAGAACGTCTCTCGGGCCTAGACGCCGGCGCGCTGAACGGCCGCGACCTGCTCGGGCTGTTTCCCGGGCTCGACGTCACCGCGCTGCCTGAGCGCGAGGAGCGCGAGGCGGAGCTGATTGGTGCCGACGGACAGCGCGTGCCAGTGCGCGTCCTGCGCAGCGATGTCCGGCTGGGCGGCAAGCCGCAGACTGTGCTGGCCATCCGCGACCAGCGGGAGCGCCTGCAGACCGAGTCCCGGATGCGCCTGCTGGCCTTCTCTGACGCGTTGACCGGCCTACCCAACCGAGCTCATTTTCAAGATCTGGTCGCGCTGCACGCAGCCTCGTACCGCGAGCACGGACGCGCCTTCGCGATCCTCATGCTCGACCTGGACCGGTTCAAGTTGGTGAACGACACGCTTGGTCACGGCCTGGGCGACACGCTTCTGCGCAAGACCGCCCAGCGCCTTAAGGCGGCACTCGGCGTGCACGACATCGTCGCGCGCCTCGGCGGCGACGAGTTCGCGATCCTGCAGGTCGACGTTGCCGGCCCTGAAGCCACCGACGCACTGGCGACTCGCATCATCGAGTTGATGGGCCGGCCGTTCCTGATCGACGGCATGCTCGTCAACGTCGGCGCGTCCGTGGGTGCGGCGTTCGCCCCGATGGACGGCATCGATCCAGATCAGCTCCTGCGCAACGCCGACCTCGCGCTCTACAAGGCCAAGGCGGACGGCAAGGGTACGTTCCGGAGGTTCGAACCTGCACTGGACGCACGCATGCAGGCCCGCCGTGGTTTGGAGGCCGATCTGCGACGCGCCATCGTCGTTCAGGAGTTCGAGCTGTACTACCAACCGCTCGTTGACGCGCGCACCGGCCGTATCAACGCCGCGGAGGCGCTGGTGCGCTGGCGTCATCCGGACCGTGGCCTGGTCTCACCCGCTGAATTCATCCCGCTTGCCGAGGAAACCGGTTTGATCGGGCCGTTGGGCCAGTGGGTGCTGCGCACGGCCTGTGCCCAGGCCGCTCAATGGCCGGTGCACATCCGGGTCGCCGTCAATCTCTCGCCCGCGCAGTTCCGTGATGTGCGGCTCGCGGACACGGTCAAGGCCGCGCTGGCCGCATCCGGCCTTTCTGCGAACCGCCTGGAACTCGAGATCACCGAGGGCGTGCTGCTGGCGGATGAGGAGCGCACGTTAGCCACGCTGACCAAGCTACGAGCGGCTGGCGTCGGCATCTCGATGGACGATTTCGGCACCGGTTACTCGTCGCTGAGCTACCTGCGCAGCTTCCCGTTCGACAAGATCAAGATCGACCAGTCGTTCGTGCGCCAGCTTCCGTCCGATCCGGAGAGTGCCGCGATCGTGCGGGCAATCATCACCATGGGGACGTGCCTTGGGATGTCTATCACGGTGGAGGGGGTCGAGACGGCAGAGCAGTTCGCCTTCACGACTGGGGAAGGATGCGACCAGGTGCAGGGCTACCACGTCAGTCGCCCGCTGCCGCTCGGCGAGTTCCTGTCGTTCGTCGATGCGCGCGAGGCTGCATGACACCGCCGGACAATGCCGACCTGTTCCGCTTGGTCTATCGGAGCCGCAGCGCGATCGCCGGTGGCGCTGAGGCGGTGCAGCAAACCATCGACGCGGTGGTAGCCGCCTCACAGCGCCGCAATGCCGAGGCCGGCGTCACGGGGACGCTGATGTTCACTGGGCTGTTCTTCGTGCAGGCCCTGGAGGGATCGGCCGCAGCTGTCGAGGCAATCTTCGATCGGATCTGCTGCGACCTGCGCCATACCGGCCTAGAGGTGATCGAGTGCGGTCCGGTGCTGGAGCCGGGCTTTGGCAACGGCGCAATGACCTACCTCGTGCCAGATGTTGTTGCCGGGGCGCTGCTGGACCGCATCGGGGTTGAGGTCGAACTCGCTGACGCCGCAGCAGCCGCGATGAAGCTTATGGCTGCTCTGGTTCGAACTGGACCATGCGCGGACGAGCCGGTTCAGAACCTCGCAGCCTGAAAAAATTCGAGCGTTTGTTCTGCGTCCGCCTTGTCGAACGGGCGCAGACCCTCACCGCATAGCTCGGCCCGCGCCACCACCCGCGCGAATTCTCGGATGGCCTGATTGGTCGAGGTCGCCAGCCGCTTGTCGGCAGCCCTTTGAGGGATCCGCTGGCCTCGATTTTCCCAGACCTAGAACCTCAGTAGGCGTGCCCAGCGCGGATTTGCACCCTCCCCCCTGGGATGCTGGGTCATGACGGCCCTCCCTTCGTGCAGGGGTAGGCCAGGTAGCAACCCCCTTCCTGGCCAGCCGCAGCCAGGCCAGCCACTCTGGCGAGACGATCCGCACGATGTTGGTGTCGTTGCGGAAGCCCGTGATCTGGCGCTCCTCGACGGTCAGCAGGCCCAGCTTCCGAGCCTCGCGGATGGCGTTACGCACAGTGGTCTCGGCAACACCGACGATCGCCGCCAAATGCCCAACGGCCAACCGGCAATCCTTCCGGCGGACCACTTCAGCAGCCACGAGCGCGAGCACGCCCTGCTCGGCTAGGGTGAAGCGCGCGGCGATGGCGGGCGGTAGGCGGCCAGAAGCGGCCCAACGGCGGCGGCGCTCCATCGAAGCGTCCGTGCGTGGCCGGGAGCCGACGCCGGGCCTCCTGGGGCTGCTCTGGCGATCCTGGGAGGCATGCCGATCGGTATGGGCCTCGCTCGGCAGCCGACGAGCCGCGGGCGCGTCCGTGCGTGCCTCGATCAGCCCAGACAGCGACTCAGCCTCGGCTTCCGTAATCTTTCCGTCGCTGTACGCGCGCCAGAGCGCAGCCGTGACGGCCGGCAACGCGGCGCGCGTAGCCTCCTCCGCCTGTCGGCGGATCTCATCGGCATAGTTCATCGAACCCGGTCCCTCACGGGCCGCGGCTAGGGTCCAGGCAAAGCCTTCCCGTTGACGGAAACAGGTTCCGTCTTGACACCCCGGGGGGTCTCATGGCTTGTGAGGGGCAGCTACGCCGGGTCTCACAAGGCCTCAGGATTTTCAGCAGCCTCTTCCTTGCCGGGAAGGGGCTGTTGGCTTTTCAGGGTCTATCTCGCGGCGACGGTCTCCTGAATTGCCGGCTCTCGACTCGCCGAGGCGAGCCCGGCCGGAACGGTCCATGTCGACCGGGCGGCACGGTTAAGTCAACGTCAGGGAATGATCAGCGCGCCTATGACTGCCGCACTACCGACCGTCGCCGACCTGCGCAGGTCCGGCCGCATCAGCAGCCAGGAGATCGTCGCGGCGATCGACGCCTACATGATCGACCCGACGGCCGGCCCCTACCTGTTCGCCAGTGGCTACAGCCTCGACGTGTCCGCGCTCGTGACCTCCACGATCGACCCTACGGAGGTCGCGAACCGCGCCGGTCCGCAGGAGAAGACGTTCCGGAACGCGGTCGCGGCCGTCGTCATGGCGGCGCATCCGACGGCGCTGTGACCCGTCGGCCACTCGACCCGACCCCGATCCGGTTGGGGCAGGGGAGCGACCGACATCATCCCGCGAGCCGATACGCAACCGGCCCGTAACCAGGAACGCCCCCAACACCGTTGCGGTCCGGTGAACGACGCGGCATCGAGCGACCATGGTCCGATCCGAGCTCGTCGCCCGCATCGCGGAGCAAAACCCGCACCTCTACGCAAAGGACGAGCGTCCACTTTAAGCCGGGCAAGGCCATGCGTGGAAGGCTGAACCTCAAGCCGGCAAATCGGGAGCACATGACGGATGGCGTGGTTCGGGCGTCTTGAGTGCCCCAATCACCCTCCATCCTCAGCAAAACGCTACGTTCGTTGCAACACGGTTTGACGCCTCGTCGTTGTGGCGGCGATCTTGAGCATTCGTGCGTGAGGCTGAAGCCAGACTATGTCCCCTACCCCCTCGAATTCGGATCCGTCCGGTAAACCTGACGGACAAGCCTCAGCGGTCTGGACGCTGGCACTCGCCACCGCTCTCATCGGCCTCGTGGCGCTTCCGCGCCGCTCCACGACACGTGTGACATCAGGCGACCAAGGGGCGAACGACGCCCGTCAAGCGTCGCCCTCCCATGTCGGCCGCGATGCTGAAGAGGTGGCACACACGCAGGCCGATCGCGGCCGCCAGGCATCGAGACCAACTGAGATCCCGGCCAAGGGCTGGAAGGACATTGCCCTGCGTACCTACCGGGACGTCGGCGAGAACCGGATCATGCTGGTCTCGGCCGGCGTCACCTTCTTCGCGCTGCTGGCGATCTTCCCCGCGGTTGCCGCCTTGGTATCCGTCTACGGCCTCGTGGCCGATACCTCGACCATTAACGACCAGCTTGCCAGCCTGCAGGGCATCCTACCCCAAGGCGCTCTCGACATTGTGGGTGAACAAATCAAATCGTTGGATGAGAAGGGCAACGCGACGCTGGGGTTTAGTCTGATCGTCGGCATCGTTCTGTCGGTGTGGAGTGCCAACGGCGGCATGAAGCACATCTTCGACGCACTGAACCTCGTCTACAACGAGCGTGAGAGGCGCAATTTTTTCGTACTCAATCTCGTCTCGCTGGCCTTCACGGCGGGCGCCCTGACGTTCCTGGTCCTGGCACTCGGCGCAGTCGTGGTGTTGCCGGTGGTGTTCGAGTTCATTGGCGTCGGCAAGGACGCATGGTGGCTCGCTCTCCTGCGATGGCCGGTACTCCTGTTGGCTGTGCTCGGCGGTTTGGCGGTACTCTACCGCTACGGCCCGAGTCGGGACGCGCCGCGCTGGCGTTGGGTCACCGGGGGCAGCACCGTTGCGGCGATACTCTGGCTCGGCGGCTCGTTGTTGTTCTCCTGGTATGTGTCGAATTTCGGCAGCTACAACAAAACCTACGGCTCACTCGGGGCGGCGATCGGGTTCATGACTTGGATCTGGATTTCGACGACGATCGTGCTGTTGGGCGCCCAGGTGAACGCCGAGATGGAACATCAGACGGCTGAGGACACGACTGTTGGCGAACCGCAGCCCCTAGGGACGCGGGGAGCGAAGATGGCCGATAGCGTCGGGGCTGCTGCGGAGTAGCGAAGCTTCGCTCAGAGTTCAGGATCGAGACTACGTTCCTGTTCCGGGGGCTGTGCAAGGCGTTCGGCATACAGCGGGCGCCCCTCCGCTTGGTTCGCATGAATACGCTCCCGCAGCAGGACAGCCCGGCGCGCGATCGCTTCCGCGTCACAAGTTCGGCACGGCCCACCGCGACCGGCAGCATGGCAGTTGTTGGGGTTCTGACAGGACCGGCGAGGCATGGCAGCGACCATAGGAACCTCTATCGATCACCGCCATGCTCAAACCATTGCTATTTGACGGCCTAGTATGTCGAGCTTGAGGACCTATCAGCCCGACATCGCCAAACGCGCACTTCAGCAGCTATGTCGAGAAAACCTTGGTCTCGGTCCTGACGTTCGGCGGCGCGGTCGTGCTCGATACTCCGTTCGGCTGGGCTCCAGCGTCAAGCGGGGCGCATGAGCCGAGCTCCTGCGAACTTAATTCAACATCGTCGTTAGCTTCATCCGCATCAAATTTTCCTCTTTGCAGAAACCCTACGGTTTCATGGCCAAGATTTAATGCAGCGGCTGCCCTCCTGCCAAGTTGTAGGGACAGCCGCCACGAGCATCTTGGCGACGGAGTACTGAGGAAACCGGCCATGAAGATAATGAATACAATTTTTGCCGCCGCGGCGCTGACCACTCTGCCGCTGGCCTCCGCGAATGCGATGCCGATCGCGGCAGATCCGGGCATCACTGCTCCCATTACCCTTGTTGCGGGTGGTTGCGGCCCAGGCGCTTGGCGCGGTCCGTGGGGGCATTGCCGGAATACGCCGTACTCTGGCCCCCTCCCCGGCGGCTGGTACCAAGTGCGCGCAGGGAATGGGTGCCCTCCGGGCTACTGGCGTGGGCCATGGGGTCATTGCCGCAACACGCCGTTCCACGGTCGCCTACCCGACGGCAGCTTCCAGTAGGCGTCGCCTGCTACAATCCCAAAGGTTGTTTGGGCCTTGCCCCACAAATCGCGACCATGCCGCCGATCAGCCTGCAAATGGCACCGTCGGCAGCATGGCCCCGAGTGCTACGCTTCCACGCAGGATCCTGATCGCCGGGTTCAAGCCAACACATAGAGCAAGTCAAATCCCTCGTGACCGACCCGGCGCGCCGAAGCTGAACCCGGGACCGCATTCGCGCCCCTCGTGCCTGCTCTAGCGCCGTGGTGGAATGAGTGGGCGACTGAGCGAGGCACAATCAAGCATTGTAGCTGGCAGTCCAGCCGCGCACCGCTTCTGCGCGATCCTATAAATGATCATGCTCTTGATCATATTGCGCGTCGACCTTTCTTCGAATGCCTTATCTTCAAGATAGTGGCGATCGGCCGGATTGGGTTGTTGAACCATTGCCTGCACACCTGAGCGCCACGCCCCGAGCTCCAGGCGACAGGTCTCCAGAATTTGATCGGCCGAGCGAGATATATCTGAGGCTGACGCGTAAATTTCGTCGACACTTCGGCGCATGCACTTCACGAACGGCGCTTGCACAGCTTCAATTCGGCGCTGCTGCTCCTCTGTCTGCGCGTTCAGGGGTTCCACCGCGAGCGTGAGGGCGAATGCCAGGAATGTACTAGCTTTGCGACGCTTCGTGATCATCTCAGCTCAGCCGTGGAGCTCATCGGCCGAATGTCTCACAGAAAGCCTCAACGCCTAGTTCCGTTTTCCACCTCAAACCGACCTTGCGAGTGGGTATCAGGCGTCAAGTTTGTACCACTAGGCAGTCTCGACGGTGATCAGCCAGCCCGCGATCTCATCGAGCAGCAAGAGGCCGAGATCGCCGAGAAGGCTGGTCCGACGCCACGAGTGATCCAGAGCCCCATGAGAGCGGCTAAGCCAGAGCCGAAGCCCGCGCGGGAGTAGGGCCTATCGCAAGGTTTCCGCTCGCCCATTTTCGCTCCTGCGCTGCAATGCACCATCATCTAAAATTGATTTCTCGTAATTATTTTCGCTGTTCCTGAAACCTATCGGAGCTCAGTTTCGTCAAGGCCGCAACAGGGGGGTGCCAACGAGGCTCTTGGAGCATCTAATGCGCACTTTAATACTAATCTCGATTGTTTTTATCGGTTTTGCGTCACCGACACTGGCGCAGCATGTACAGCCCCGGAGGGTTGCTCCCGCAAATAACTCTGATATAACTAGCGATGAAAAGGCGGAAGAAACCAAGCAACTTATTGCAAAAGCAAGAGAAAGACAGAAATCTGTTGACAGCCATAACTCAGATCTTTGGGGGCGATGGACCTACGCTGTTTGCATTGGGTGTGGTTGGGCGCCGAAGAGCGTTCGGATCGTACATACGCATCCTGCGCGAGTTCTGATGGGTATCCCAGCGGCTGACGATGACGCGCGAGAGCGGAAGGGCATGCGCATTGAGGTGAGGCAGTCGGCATCAGACACGCTCTAGAAGCCTGATGAAGCAGGACGTGCCAGCAGTAGCGATGACGTTCCAATAGCCGCTATGACGAAACGATTGGCTCTGACGCTACTCCTCTCGCACGACCCGGATCAATGGATCCAGCACGTAGGGCGAGCCAGGTAGGTGGACGCCGTCGCCTTCGCGGCGGACGCTGATCTCGTAGCCCTGCCGCAGTGACAGCAGCTCCGCCGGCAGGTCGAGGGCAAAGCCGCACCGACCCGTCCCGAAGCCCTGAGCCGCCAGATCCTCACGGTACAGGTCGGCCAGTACCCGGCCCAACACGCGCCGCTCGATCACGACGAGTATAGGCACGGGCACGTGCGGCGCGCCCGGATCCCATGCCCAACCGATAATGCGGCGATGGTTCAGGAGGTCGATGCCCCCGCGCAGGACCAACTGGGCGCTCACGCCGCCAGCAGCGCCGTCCATGCCCCTGCTGCGTCGACCTGCTTGGCGCACACCAGAGACCCATCGGCCGAGCGACGCACCTCGACGACGTGTGGCACGCCTGGCGCCAACTGCACGTCCAGCCCGAGGTCGAAGCCGTATCGGCCGTCTCCCATGCCGGTTGCGGCGAGGTCCGCGCGGTACTCACTCGCTACGGTGAACGCCACCACAGCCCCATCCACCATCACGTCCAGGCATACCGGTGCGTCGAGCTGCGAGGCCTCATGTGCCCAGCCGGCCACGTGCAGCACGCCGTCTGTGCCGACAGTGCACCGATCCAGCCACGCCCGCACGGGGCCCGGCAGGCCACCAGCCTCACCTGACGAGACGGCACGAAGGGCCAAGCGCCCACGCAGCGTCGCCAGTTCCGGACCGAGTTCGGTGCGCTGGGCGTAGGGCACGGGAGCGGCGCCTGCGTCGAGGGCCTGGACGCCGGCGAAGCCAGCGCGCACGCCCGGGGCGGCCAGGAAGCTCTCGGCCGGGGTATTCTCGGCTAGGAGCAGGTCGTGGTTATCCAACTCGACATGCCAGTAGGTGAGATCCACTACTGCCTCGCCGCGGGTGATCGACGTGCCGTTCACGAGGTGCCCGGCGGCCACGAATATGCCGTCGACCATCAGGGCATGGTCGGGCGAGACGAGCAGGTCGCGGGCGGGTACGCGATCACCAAAGGCGTTGGCTTTGATCCGCACCGGGCGATCATGCTGCGGGGCGGTGAGGCCCGCATAGGAGCGGCTGCCGATCCAGCGGATTGGGCAGGGCTTGCCTGAGGCGGTCACGGCGAGGTCGCCGACACGCAGGGTCTCGACGGGCACGTCTTGGATCGTATGGCCGCGTAACACCCGGATGTGGCTACCAGTGACGTAGCAGGGGGCCGGGGCCGGCGTAGGGTTCGGAGCCGGGTTAGGGTTTGGCGCCGGGTTCGGAGTGGGGGTAGGCGGCGGAGTAGGCGGCGTGGCCTGGATGATCGTGTTGTTCTGGCCGTCGACCGTCGCCGTAAAACTGGTAGTGCGCGGGGCCGACAGCACGAAGTTCTGGCTCACCTGGCCGCCGCCACCGGTACGGGTTCCAGTGACGGTGATCGAGCTGTTGGAGCTGTTGTAGCTGACGCTGGAATTGGTCAGGCCGGCGAGCGCGAGTTCGTTGCCGGAGCCGAAGTTGGCCAGGGTGTTGGTGAAGGTGCCGTTCGTGGGTTGAGCAGCGACGTTGAGGCCCAGGCGAGCGGTGGCGGTGCCAGACATGCTGGCGAAATTGATAGCTCCAGTGCCGGCCGAGGTTGCTCCGCCCAGCTGCAGCGTGCTGGACGTCGTGCTCCCAACCGCGCCGATCGTCGTGCCGCCGGAGTAGGTGTTGGCCCCGGTCAGCGTCTGCGTGCCGCCGGTGATCGCCACGCCGCCAGTACCAGAGATCGCGCCGCTGTAGCCGGTCGAGCCATTCGTGACGGTCAGCGTCTGAGCGCCGAGTGTCGTCCCGCCGGCGCCTGAGACGGTGGTAATCGAGGCACCCGCCGTCGTCCCCGAGATGTCGAAGGTGCCGGCGTTGGCGACCCCGCTGGAATTGGCGATCGAGCCAGTGCCCGACAGGGCAAGCGTGTTGTTCGCCGCGATCGAGGTCGAGCCGGTGTAGGTGTTGGTGCCGGTTAGCGTAAGGTTGCCACCGTCGTTCTTGATCAGCGAGCCAGCTCCCGCGGCGGAGTCGCGGATGGGGTTGGCCAGTGTAGTATTCGTGCCTAGGACGCGCAGCGTGCCGGTGACGCCAATGCCGCCGTTGAGCGTGCCGGTGCTGGGCGTGAGGGTATTTGCGCCTCCAGTAAAATCAATAGCATCGGCCTGAACACCGTTGCCAGCATTAGCGAAGCCACCCGAGATCGTTCCAGTATTCGTGACTGCGAGGTTTGCACCGGAAAGACCAGCTCCACCTTGGCCTGCGATCCCGGCCGTGCCTCCGTTCGCCGCGCCGCCTAGACCGCCTGCGCCGCCCGTGATTGAGCCTCTATTAGTAACATCCCCACCGCCGATGACGACGGCGATCCCGCCGTTGCCGCCGTTACCTCCGACAGCCCCCGGACCACCGGCAGCCCCTCCGGCTCCTCCAACGCCGCCCGTGATCGTAGCATAGGAGTCGAGCGCGAACCGCTGGCTGGGTGCGACGAGCCCGGACCCGCCGGAGCCACCGCCGGCACCGCCGCCGGTTCCGTTGCCGGCCCCACCGATGCCGCCGGAGCCGCCTACTCTCGTAGTGGAAGCGACTAAACCTGAGCCATTGATGTAAAACGCGTGACTACCGCCTCCGCCTCCGCCCCCGCCATCGCCGGCGTTCGGCCCAGCGAGGCCAATCCCGCCATTGCCCCCCTGATATCCAGCGCCTGTAACCGTCGCGGCAGCACCGCCCGTCCCTGTGGTGTTAGCGACAGTTCCGCCGCCGGCACCGCCGGCTCCACCGGTCACTCCAGATGAGCCACCCGCCCCGCCGCCGCTCCCGGCCGTTGAGGAGCCGCCGTTTCCACCAGCGGCGCCGGCATTTGCGTCAACGAAATCGTCTGCGGTGGGCTGCCCCCCAGTCCCGGTTGCACCCGCGCCGTTTCCGCCCTGACCGCCTGCCATCGTCGCGTTCCCAATCGCCCTACACGGACCCGTCAGCCACGCTTTTGCGTGTGCGGATGCTTGCCGTCAGCGTGACGCTTGTCGGTTCGACAAGTCGATGGCGGGAGCGATCACAACGTAGTCGTCAGCCCCTTGAGCCCACCGTTTATCGCCACCTGTGCTGTGTGAGCGACAGTCTGAACTGATTTCAGATCGCCTAATTCAGCCATAAGTCCAGACGGAAATACCTGCAGCAGGCCAGCGTTCTAACCATCGGCAACTACGTGGACGAAGGCGCGGCGGCATGGCGGACTGATGCAAGGCATTAGGCCCGCTCCAGCAGGTCGACGAGGTACGAGGCGGCCGCGGCGAGGACATTGCCCCGCCCGCCCCATCGCAGAGGCTCCACCTCGATCACGGTGGTCACCTCCGGCAAGGTGGTCTCGGCCGCCTCGGCCTCGCGGTCTTGGTCGTTCCCCCGCAGCCACGTGACTTGGCTGCCTGTGTGGTTCTCGGGCGCCGCCAAAGATGGCTCGGCGTCGGCGCCGTCCTCAAGGTCCGTATCGCCGTCCATGCGGTCGAGCACGGCGATGATGCGGTCCGCGGCGTCGAGGGCGACCTGTGCGGCCTCCTCCAGGCTGGCGCGGAGGGCTGCTCCGGCCAGCGGCTCCAGGGCCTCCGGAGCGGCCGGTTTCGGACGCGGGGTGAAAGTGAGCACGTCGCCCATGATGTCAGGTCTCGGGTCGCAGTGAAGGGGAAGCCCGGCGGGATCCGGCCGGGGCGGTACACACGGCTACGGGAAGAGAGGCTCAGCGATTGTCCGAGGTGTTCAGCTCGGACAGCAGCGCTTCGTCGACAGGCCGGCCGTTCGTGTTGAGTTCGTGTCGGATGAGCACGCCCAGGCGCTCGTGCCGGTCGTCGGCGCTTACGGCCGTGCGGCTCCGAACCTCGCTGGCGATGGCGCCGAGGAACGCCCCTGCTCGGTCGTACTCGCGGTCCAGCACCTCGCCGGCCGGCGTGAAGCCGCTGTGCCGATCCGCAGTGAAGCACGGGATCGCGCCAGCGCCGGTGAGATGGTGGAATACGCCCTCCCAGGTCTCGTAGAGGCGGGCGAGTTGGGCGAGGTCGCAGCCGGACAGGTCGTGCGTAGCGCCATCGTCCGGCGGGGCGCAGTCGGCCTCGAACGCCGCGGTGACGGCGCCCATGATCTCCCGGAATAGGTAGGCCGGGCAGTCGGGATCCTCGACGCTGCTGCCCGTGAAGAGCGCGATCTGGAACCGAGCGTAGTCGACCAGGGCGAGCCGACCGGCGCGGGTCGTCGGCGTGGTGCGCCACACAGCATCTCGCGTCGCGCTCTGCGCCTCCGTCAGCGCCCGTTCGCGTAGGAACCAGTTTGGCCGCGAGGTCGAGGTCGGGTCCAACCCGAACACCTTCATCGCGTCTTCGGCGCGGTAGCTCTCCGCGATCACGGCGTGGATCGGATCCGGATCGTCGGCCACGGGCGTGACCGGGTATTCATCGGCGAACGCCAGGGCGAACAGGCCGCCGAGGTTCAGCTCGTGCTCAATCTCGGCCATGCGCAACTCGCGCTCGGTCGCCAGCGGGTAGAGCCGGGCGCACTCAGCCGGCGTCAGCTCGCCCGTCTCCAGCGCCTTGCCGAGGCTGCTCGCAGTCCACCACTCCAAGGTGGTGCGCTTCAGTTCGGGGTAGCCGTTGGCGAATTGGGTCCGGATGGTGTGCTCGTGGCAGGCAGCCTT
Organism: Methylobacterium sp. J-001; assembly: GCF_022829565.1. Taxonomy (NCBI): domain Bacteria; kingdom Pseudomonadati; phylum Pseudomonadota; class Alphaproteobacteria; order Hyphomicrobiales; family Methylobacteriaceae; genus Methylobacterium; species Methylobacterium sp. J-001. The sequence continues at coordinate 12,173 of NZ_JAKSYN010000074.1, read as the reverse complement.
GAACGCCGCCTTCGCCTCATTACTGCCAGGCTGCGGCTGAAGGTGGGGGTGCTTTCCGAGGCTCGCCCTTAATGTGGCGGCCCGCTGCTTGAGGTCGGGGCGGTCAGGATCACGCCGGAACAGGCTGGACAGCTTGAGAGATGGCACGGGCGGCCTCCGAGGTCATAAGGATGGCGGGAGGCGCGGCAGGGCGAGCGCCGCGCAGTGGCGGCGTCAGGCCCGATCTGCGCGGGTCGACGCGTGCTTGTGTTCGAGGCTGGCGGAGTCGATGCCGGAGACGGCAGCCGCGCTGCGCAGCAGGTTCGGCCAAGCGCCGCCCGTGTCCTTCCACGGATAGAGGCCGATCACCCGGACCAGGGCGGCCATGCCCTCTGGGGTAGTGGCGACGTGCCGCCCGATCTCACGGTTCAGATCGCGAAACTCGTCTTCCGCCGTCCGGCGGGCCGCTTCAAGGCGCCGTCGGTCGGTCGCGGTCTCGACGGCTTCCACCTGGGTATCGAAGGCGTCGGCGATCGGCAGGAGGGCTTTCCACCGGCGGATCCGGCCCGGCGTCTTGCCGCCTTGGCCAAGCATCGGGACCGCGCGGGCGATGGCGATGCGCAACGCCTCACCGGTCCAGGCCCGCTCGGTGTGAGCCTCCTCGGTTCCCCAATCCAGAGCGACGTGCCTGAGGTTCACGCCGAGGAGCGTGGGCCAGCGCCAGCCGCCGAGCACCCGAATTTGCTCATCGCGGGTCGCGAACAGCTCGGGCGGGCACGTGACGATGACCGCGTAGACCTGCTGATAGGCGACACCCCATTCCTCCCGCGCCCTCTCTTGCGCGTCGTGCGCTCGTAGCCACCGCTCGCCCAGCGCCACGAGGGCGGCGTCGGGATGCGGCTGCGCGGGGGGCGCCCCGATTGGCGCGGAGATCGCCGGCAAGGGTGCGGCGACAGCGAGGGAGCCAGCCACGACGGTGCGGCGGCTCAAGGTGCCACGCAGCTCGGCCGCGCGCTCACGCAGGCTGGCAGTTGGATTGCGGCGGATCAGGTTCTTGAGGGACGTGCGCAGGAACATCGCGGGATCCTCGAGAGTGAGGGGCGCGGGCAACCGGCCCGCTCGGGTGCGGGTCGGGTCAGAGCAGCGTGGCGAAGCCGGTCACGACGATGCCGCCGCCGATGATGGCGACCGCAGCCAGCAGTTCACCGGCGGTGTCGAGGAAGCGCAGGGACCGGCTGTGCGCGGTGTCCGGGCGGACCGGATAGACGCCTTCCCACGCGTCGATCGTGCCGGGCTGCTGCTCGTTCGGCAGGTTCAGGTGTCGGCCATCGGCCGAGAGCCGGCGGCGGCCGGTGCGGGCGCTGGTGCTGCGAGCCGTGGCGGGCTGCGAGAAATCGGGGATGCGGGCGTGCGTCATCGTTCGGGCTCCGGTGAGGGCTCGTGGCGGGGATCAAAAGGGGAGGGTCGACTCACTCGCCCAAGTGTCTGGGCGGTCTGGGCTTTCAGGCGCTCAAGGGCCCAAAAACGGCTTCTGGACTCATGCTATCAGTGAGCGGCCATGTGGCGGGCCATCTTGGCGGCGCGCCACGCGGCGGTGAGGCAGACCGACATGGCCTCGCCCCAGGTGCAGCCGAACCGCTCCTGATGGGCGCGGGCAGCAGAGGCGGCAGCCGACATGATGGCGCCGCGGTCGAATTGGCCGGCAGCGAACAGCGGTCGGCGGGTGGTGCGCACTGTCATGTCGATGCGAGCCTTTGCCGAGAGCAGGCCGGGTGCGACGGCCGGCCGGCTGTCGTGCAGGCTGCGGGAGAGTGTGTTCCAGGAGACGGTGCGGTGGGACATCGGATATGCCTTGCGCGGGTCACTGCTTGCCCTTATCGTGTAATCCCATCCCGATAACACGTCAACACTCAACGCGTATGTTTTTGCATGATAGGTGTAAAATGCTGACGGGTGAGCAGCTGCGCGCCGCGCGCGCGATGCTGAAACTGGAGCAGGGCGAACTGGCCGAGCTGTCCGGCGTGTCGGCCGAGACCATCAAGCGGCTGGAGCGATTGGACGGCCCGCTCAGCGCGAACTCGATGACCCTGGCCGGGCTGCAGAAGGCGCTGGAGCACGAGGGGGCGATATTCCTGCCGGAAAACGGCGGCCTTCCCGGTGTTCGGCTGCGGCGCGATCCGCCGGCCAACATTCGTGTGCGGAAGCGTCGAGGCGAGGCATGACCGCCGGCCTAGAGTTCATCCCCGAGAACGGCGGTGGGGCCGGGATCCGGTTCCGGGAGAGGAAGGGGCCGTGACACGCATCAGCGATAGCAATCTGCCGGCGCCGCGCCGTCCTAGAGCGATGCCGCACTGGCTGATGTTCGTGATCAGCGTCCTAGCCCTCAGCGTGCCGGTCGCCGGCCTGTTGTTCATGGTGTGGCTCGCCCTCGCGCGGCCCACGGACTTCATCATCAGCATCGTCGAGATAGCCTACATCGGGGTCGGGACCGTCCTGATCGCCACCGGCGTGGCGTCCTACTTTCATCGAGAGCGACAGGCGCGCTCGTGAGTAGCAAGGCTCAGATCTCGGTTCGGGGAGCGGAAGGATTGATCACAGGCCCGCAGCTTCTCGCAGCACGGCTCTCCATTCGCTGGACGCCCAGAGATCTGGCTCAGCGCGCCAAGGTGCCTGTGAGCGTTGTCGCGCGTGCCGAGGGCAGCCCCGAGGGGCTGACGGTCACGATCGCCCAGCTCAACGCCCTCCTGCAGGCTCTGCGGGCTGCTAGCGCCAGCGTCCTACATGCCAACCCTCGCCCATGCGGCGAAGATGCAAAAAATCGTTAACTGAGCCTGTGGGACATGTGATTTTCGCAACCGATTGTGCATAACCTCCTCTTGACTCAGGGCGAGGCGGCGCCAATTATCGCGGGTAATAACACCCCCCACGCCTCTCCATGGAAGCGCCTCAGGGGGGTTTCTTTTTGTCTAAAGTCGACTTTACAAAACCTGCCATTACACTCGATGCGCAGCTTGATCTCCTTAGACAGCGCGGTCTTGAAATCTCAGACGCAGGAAAAGCTAAACACTTTCTACAGTTTGTTGGTTACTATAGGCTTTCGGGCTATTACAAATATTATACTGACCCAGCGGACCCTAAGAGAGAGCGATTTGTCCCTGGCATATCGTTCGAGCAGCTGGTCGAAATCTATAATTTCGACCGCCGCCTAAGGGCGCTATTCACCCGGGCATTCGAAAGGGTGGAAGTAGCAGTAAAAGCCACGCTATCTGATGCCGGCGCGCAAACGCACGGACCATTTTGGCTGTGCGAACCGTCGAACTTTGACCGCGGCTCGCACCGTTTGATTACCGAAGTTCTCGACGGCTGCGTTGGCGATAGAAACCAGCCGCATCAGCACATGTTCATAAATCAGTTTATGAATAAATATTCTCAGCCATATCCACCCTCTTGGATGATGACTGAAATAATGTCATTCGGATCTATATCGAAAATATATAAGTTTTCAAAAGGAAATATACGGCAAGCCGTATCATCAAAGTTCGATCTGCAGCATGACGTAATGGAAAGCTGGCTTCATTCCTTATCATTCGCACGCAATGTCTGCGCGCATCACAATCGTATATGGAACAGGGCGTTTACTATCAAGCCTAAGGTACCACGTGTTTATTCACCTCATTGGCCGACCTTTGGGCACGACAGGCTTTTTGTTATCTGTGGAATGACATGGCACTTAACAAAACTAATCGACAATTCATCGCCGTGGGCGTCACGGCTTGAACAACTGATTGACCGCCGGCCCGGCGTGCCATTGAAAGCGATGGGGTTTCCTGACAACTGGCGCGAGATACCGCCATGGAATTCCCACTGATGCCCCAAGCTTGAGAGCAGAGCCGTTCACGCTCGCTCAACCACGGGCAGCCATTCTGCCTGTACGCTGGTGAGATCGACGACCTCCCCCGCCAGCCCGTGATCAGATTGGGCGGCGGGGCCGAGCCGGTAGAACACCGTGGGCATCTACACCTCACGGTATTTTGAATTCATTATGCGACCAGGTCGTCCGATGGCGCATTGCGCGATTATGGACACGCTTGATCCCACTATCAGCTGCAACTCCCCTGCGCTAAAGCGGCTAGCTCAGGCACTCGATGTGCCGTCAGAAGAATTCCTGGCCGAGCCGCGCGTCAACGAAGTTGGCGACCTTCTCGTCTTCGTGCGCATCTGGTCGGAGATCAAGAACGTTCAGGACCGTGATCGTGTCCTAGAGATAGCCCGACAGGAGGCCAAGCGGGTCGGCTACAAGGGCTACGTCTGACCCCATCCATGTTGAGCAACCCCGCTTCTGGCCGCATGTCCTATCGACTTTGCTTGCCGTAGCTCCCTGACGTCAGCCGACCCCGCTTCACATGTGACTTCTATCGCATACGTCCAAGACCTGTCGCAGTCGCGGCCGTCGGCTGAGCCAGTTCAGCCTTAAGACGGTGTGATGCGACGAACGAAAAGCGACGCCGCAGGCTAAGGATCGGCCGCTCAATCATGTGCCAGGACACCATCGCAAACAGGATGATACACGGCAGCGCCAAGAGAACTTGCTGGGTCGTGTCGCGCACAGGTACGAGGGCAACTAGAGCCTGCTGAAGTGGCCATCCGTACAGGTAGATCCCGTAGGAATAGTCGCCACGCCGAAGCAGGGTGGGGACCCAGAGGTTCGTCACGCCCAAACATACGATGAGGTAAATCAGTGCGGGCAGGATCATAAGGTTCATGAACGGGAAGACTGGCACTGCTGTGACGGCAGTTAAGTCGAAGGCGCCTGCGACGAACACGATCACTGCTGCGAGGCCGATCAATCGCCAGTCGTAGGGCAGCCGGTAGCGATATAGATAGGCGGCGATCCCGAGCAGGAATGCCACGTAGAGCCGTGAGGCCTTGTCGACGAACAACTTGTCGGCCAGTCGAGCCGGGACGCTGACGGGGTCACCTATGGCGCCGAGGCCCAGGATGAAGCCGAGCAGGATCACCGCCCCTGCCGCACCAAGGACTAAAGCTGGCCGCCGCAGCAGGCCGGTCAGCACGCAGGCCGACATCAGTGCGTAGCAGGCGATTTCATGAGGGATGGTCCAAAGCGAGCCGTTGACGACGTCAGTGGGATTGTGCGCGAACACGCCCGGCAGCGTATAGACGATCAGTCCTAGGATGTTGGCGAAGTAACGGTAGGCCTGAGGATCGGTGGCGTATCTCAACAATGGTAGATCACTGAACAGCGGGCCAAGAACGACAGCGCTGAGTACGATTTCCACTGCAAGCGCGGGAATAATCCTCAGCGCTCGGTTGAGTAGGAAGTCGCGGAGCCGGAGGCGAAGGGCGCTGCCGGTGATCAAAAAACCACTCAGCCCGAAGAAGGCAGCGATGATGCTATAACTGCCGAGTTCAAAGAACCCGCCGACGCGGGTGATCTCATTATTCACGATGGCGCGCCCGTGCCAGATCACGACGGACACAGCTAAGACAATCCGCAGCAAGTCGAAGCCGGGGGCGAGCCCGCCTCGCCGGTCGAGAACGGATCCGACGGTTTGCATGAGTGTTTCCGACCACCGAGCTGTTACTCAGCAGCCTTACAGCACAGGGCATTGCTAAAAAGCGTTGAAGACCACGATACGTATTAGGCTGCGCGATTGAACACAGGGTATTCCTTTCACGGGGATCGTCGTTTGATCCGCTGTCAGGGCTGCCAGAATGCGGGCGCAGGATAGCCGCAGCGATCGGGCTGGAGAGTGATCGTCGGAAGAGCAGTGCCAGGGCCGGTACACGGTAGATGTCACAATGCGGCTTAGCCGGTGTGGTTGCTCTAGGCCCACCTCAATCCCCCTGGGCGGGCCTTGCTCGTTTTGGGCTTTGAAAGGTCAGCACTGCGGTGCACCATGGTGCGTCCTCCCGAGGGACACCCACCGGCCCGGTCCAAATCCCTCCCCTCACTCGGAACGGGTCGGTGGGTCTCGACGCTGAGCAACCCCGCTTCTGGTCGCATGGCCTGCCTGCAGCACCTGGCGTAGCTCGGCCGGATGTCATCCGGTCTCGCCCCCACCCTGATCCCGAACCCCGTCGCGATGTGGCATGGGGCGATTGAGAATATCTCCCCGCACGCCTCGCCCTGCCGCTACCTAACGCCGGCGCAGTGGGCGAAGATGCGGGAAGCGGCGCTCGACTTCTGCGACCGGTTCGGCGCGGAGGCTCAGCGGCACGGCTGGACGGATCGACAACTGTTCGGCGTCCATCCTGAGCACGGCACGCTGCGCGTCGACTACTGCGGAGCGCTGATGGTTGCCGGCGACCGGGTTCATGCCGTCGATGCCGACCGCATCGTGTTCGAGCGGACCGCGGCACGCCGGGATAAGCAGGGACAGGAATGGGGCCCACCGATCTGGGAGTTCAGGGCGAAGAGAGGTTAGTCCCGCACCTCGCTCGACCCGAGTTCCGCGATCACAGCCCGCCCGGCCGCGGTCAGAAACCACGCCGGCTAGCTGCGACCAACTCCGTGCACATGCCGCTCTACGACTAGGCCCATCTCAGCAAGCATCGGCATGTAGGTCGGGTAGGCTTCATGCTGGAGGCTCTGCGAATGGGCGGCGCAGGCACGAAGCGCCAAGAGGGCGCGGCCACGGATCGGGGCGTGCGGTTCGGTGGGCATAGCGGCGTCGAGCTACGGCGACTCGACGAACATGAACACCAGCGTCGATAACATGAGCAGCGCTCCGAATGCGTAGACCAGGTAGAGGTCGCGCTGATCCTCTTTTCCCCGCGTCTGCATGACCCTGGTCAGCTTGATGCCAGCGGCTATCGTCCATGTCGACGAGACCATGATGGCCGCAAATAGGATCCAGCCAGTGAGGGTCTGAGGCATCGCGCACTACTGCAGTCGGCCGACGCCGCCGTTCAGGCCGAGCACGATGGCCCAGGCCAGCAGGTCCCCGGCAGTGATTGGCTCACCGCCGTCCACGCGCCAGTTCTCGTGATCGTCGTCGGGTTCGACGGTGTGGCCGCGGGATGTGAGCACTGTCACGGCCTCGGCGATGGGATCCTCCTCAAGCATGCGGCTACGCGGACGCCACGATCATTCGGGTCCGCGCCTCAATCATGCGCTCTTCGTCTGGCTGATCCGCCATGTCCGCGGCGACCTTCTCGACGATCTGCCGCGTGGCCGCCTCGTCCAGTCCCAGGCCACGGGCGAACCCGTCGAGCCGGCGCATCATGTGCTGGATCGCCACGCCTGCATTGGGTTGATCAGCCATGTGCCGGGCTTCCTGCGTGGGCGGTATCAGCGTCAGTTCCTAGAGCACTCAAGATGCGAGAGACATGATGCGCGCCTTCAAGCCCGCGCTCTAATCTGCTGATCGAACTCTGTGCAATGCCGAGCTGACGGGCGAGATCGTTCTGAGACAGCCCCAACTCACGTCGCCTCCTTCGGATGATCAGCCCGATGGGGAGCGAAGGCGCAGCGGAGGTTCCAGCCTCACTCATGCCTCATCCCTTCACCGGCTGTGCCAGCAGGATCGCGGTGCGGACCATGTTGCGCTTGTAGGCGTCCCGGTCGGTGAGCAGTGCGTCCTGTGAGGCCTTGTGGCCTGCGACGGCCTCGCCGAGGTCGAGCACCCACCCTTTGGCCAGCGGGTAGGCCTCTGAGGCCAGATCCGCGAGCACGGCGTCGACGGCGGCGGTGATCTCGTCGTCCGTCACCTCGGAGACCTTGCGCAGGTCGGACACGGTCGGGTTGCTGGCCATGCCGGAGAGCTACTGCAGCTCCCCTGCCCCGTCCATGAGGCTCGTTCGCGTTGACCCGCCATCACGACAAATGCGCGATGCCACGCGCCAGGACGATGAAGAACGCGAACAGCAGCAGCATGGCGGCCGTCGCCAGCTTGGCGCGCACCCACCCAGGATTTTCCCCCTTCATGAGCGACTTAGCTAGAGCGTAGACGGCCGGGCGGCCATATCACCACGGCTCGCCCGGCCTTGAGCATAACCCGGTCGCGTCCACGGCCGGTAGGAAGCAGATAGCGAACTCTCATTGTCTGCACCACGTCACCACATGACCACGTTACAACGTGGTGACGCGATCCCGTTGCCAGTTTCCGCGTGGTGGACTAAGGTCCGATAAGAAGAGGTTATCGGACACCAGCAGCTCGCATGTCGCCAACGCCCCCTCGCCTCTCGTTTTCGCACGCCGGGCAGGACTTCATCGCCAAGGCGCGGGCAACGGCGGCTGGCGTTGAGGTTCGCGGCTTTTGGCATGCTCGCTCGAGGGGACGGACGCGGTTCTTCGTCGTCGTGCCGTCTGAGGCCATCCAGAAGGCCCAACGGCCTGACTGGGCCGATCCGGTACAAGCAGCTTTGAAGCTCGTTCGAAGCCAGATCATCTCGGCGATCGACAAGGGTGAGCCGCTGCACGAGGAAACGCTGCCTTGAGCTCGGAAATCACCCTCCCCTCACCGATTGGCCTGCAGGCATTCGCTGATCGGGCCCGCCAGTATGCCGACCAGTCGCGGGCTGCGAACACGCGCCGGGCCTACGCCTCGGATGTGCGAGCCTTCGCAAACTGGTGCGAGGCACGTGGCGAGGCGTCGTTGCCGGCGAGCCCAGCTGCAGTGCTATCATACCTGATTGACCACGCTACCACGTTGAAAGTTGTCACGTTGCAACGTCGTCTCGCTGCGATCCGAGAGCAGCACGCTGCGGCGGGGTTCAAACTCGACACCTCGTCCGCAGCGTTCCGCGACACGTGGCGCGGGATCAAACGGGCGCACGGCCAGCCGGCGGCCAAGAAGCGGCCCCTAATGACGGTGGACCTGCGGCGGGCCGTGGCGGCTCTACCGGACACGCTGGCTGGCCGGCGCGATCGCGCGCTGATCTTGGTGGGCTTTGCCGCGGCGCTGCGCCGGTCCGAGCTCGCAGGGCTCGAGGTTTCGCGGCGGGACGGTGGTGCGTGGGTCGAGGAGCAGCCTGACGGCCTCGTGGTGCACCTCGCCCGCAGCAAGACCGATCAATCGGGGGAGGGCGCCGAGATAGGCGTACCCTATGGCTCGAACATGGAGACATGCCCAGTGCGCAGCTATCGCGCGTGGATCAAGGCCGCTCAGTTGACGGAGGGGCCGGCGTTCCGGCCGATCGACAGGCACGGGCACATCGGCGCTGAGGCGGTGACGGATCGGGCCGTGGCTCGGATCGTCCAACGCACAGTCGAAGCGGCGGCCCTGGCGGAGGGGCATTCACCGGACGAAGCGCGGCGGCTCGCGGCAGCCTATGCGGGGCACTCGCTCCGGTCCGGGCTCGCCACGTCGGCCGCAGCCAACGACGCGCCGGGTCACGCGATCCAGCGACAGCTCCGACACAAGCGCTTCGACACGACGAGCGGCTACATCCGGTCCGGGCAGCTCTTCAAGCAGAACCCGGCCGGGATGGCGGGGCTGTGATGCGCGTTCTGGCTCTCACCACACAAAAGGGCGGATCGGGCAAAAGCACGCTCGCGGCCTCGCTCGCCGTTGCGGCGATGCAGGACGGGGAGACCGTCGTAGCACTAGATACGGACCAACAAGCGTCGCTCCTCGGATGGGGACGGCGCCGAGAGGCGAATGGCCTGGACGTGCAGCGGGTGGAGCCGTCGGCGTTCGCCGGAACACTCAAGCAGTTGCGCGGTGCTGGCCAAGTCTCACTCGTGATCGTCGATACGCCCGGCCGGTTCGGGCCCGACGTCGCGCTCGTACTGCGCGAGGCGAGCCTGTGCCTTCTGCCAGTTAAGCCGTCGATCCTCGACGTCGAAGCAGCAAGGCCGACGGTTGAGCAGCTCAGGCTTCTCGGGCGGCAGTTCGCCTTCGTTCTCAACCAATGCAATGCCACTACGCAGGCCCGCACCTTGGACGCGGCTACCGCTCTGGTCAGCACAGGTGCACTTGCCCCGTCGATGGTGGCGACGCGCTCGGATTTCCTCGACTCGATGACGACAGGGTTAGGCGTCACTGAACTGGCGCCGAAGGGCAAGGCGGCTGTTGAGGTCCGGCTGCTCTGGCAGTGGATCAAAGCGCAGCTCGCAGGGGCGAAGGCATGAGCAAAAAACCGCGGCCGTCCATCAACGATCAGCTCGCCAGGATCGCCACGCAGGCGCCGGCATCCGAGCAGCCACGTGACCCCGCTACAACGCGTCAACGTGACGACGTTACCACGTTACAACGTGATGGCGTGGCAACGGATCCACAGGTTAGCGTTGTGACTGACAACGTGGTGCCAGAGCCCGCCGGACCGGAGGGGTACAAGCGACGGGTCCGGTACGAGAAGCCCCACGCCTCGATCTACGCGCACCCGAAAGTGTTCAAGGCGCTTCGGGAGATCGCGGCCGCCACTGACTGCAAACCGCATGACCTCTACATCGAGGGGCTGCGGCTGGTGCTGCGCCAGCACGGGCGCGATTTCGACGCGTTGAACCGGGGCGAGTGACCACGTGGTCACGTGACAGCGTTGTCATGTCTTATCGTGAAAAAGCCGTTTGGCTCTCGACCTCAATCCTCCGGCGTGACGCAGGTCCCCATGAAGGCCTTCCGAGCAGGGCCCTTCAGCTTCTGATCCGCAGCCTGTCGGCGGCAGCGTGCTAGCACCTCCGGATCGACGACATCAGCCGCCTCTTCGCCTGGGGATGATGCGGCTGAGGCGTTCTCCTCATCAGGCTCCGGCCGGCCCTGTGCGGCTCCCATAGCAGGAAGGCAGGTGAGGGCGGCCAAGGCGGCTATGAGCGCGAGGGTAGGTCGCATGAATGTTCGCCTGGCTTCGCACGTGGGCAGTCACTGTGAATGCGATCTAAGGCGAAGGTACGATCCGCCGATCTCGCCCGGATCATCGACCAGCCAGGCACCGGGATCTCCGGACTGTGGTCGGGCACATTCGACGAGCGAACGCCTTCAAAGGGCACTCGCGGAGCGGCTTTCTTCAGAGAGCAATCCTTGAATGCCTCAGCGCCCGCTGCATCGCCTCTTGGTTGCAGAAAGCAACTAGCAACTTCGTCAGATTGTTTTAGGAATTTCGCTCAGGTTTAGGCACCTTAAACTTTCCGACCGCTAGTCTCGCCCTAGGGGCTGTTATGAACCTGTGGCGAGTTGAGCGGCCTTTTTGAGCATGAGGCAGACGAAAGCGACGAGGTGCAGGTCTGCCAGGGTGCTTGCATAGCGCTCGTAATCTTTGACGAGCCTGCGAAAGCGTGTGGCCCAGGCAAAGGAGCGTTCGACGACCCAGCGGCGGGGCAGGAGTACGAAGCCCCGCTTGGCCTCGGGCAACTTTACCACCTTCAGTTCGATGCCGTGCGCGCGGGCTGCCGCGGCCGGCTTCTCGCCCGTGTAGCCCTGATCGACGAAGGCGACCTCGACGCTCTCGCCCGTGGCTGCCTGCACGGCCTTGGCCAGCCGGCCAACCTGAGCCCGATCATCAGCATCGGCGGGTGTGACATGCAGCGCCAGAAGGTGGCCGAGGGTATCCACCGCCATGTGCAGCTTCGAGCCCTTCTTGCGCTTAGCCCCGTCGTAGCCGGCCCGCTCGCCGCTCTCGGGTGAGGAGCGCAAGGTCCGGCTGTCGAGCACGGCCGCGCTCGGCTCCGGTGGGCGACCGGCCGCCATGCGCAGCACCGCACGCAGGTCCTCGGCCAGCTGCTCGAAACAGCCGGCCGCCAGCCAGCGCTGGGCCTGCTGATACACGGCAAACCAGGGCGGCAGGTCGTGGGGCATCAGCCGCCACGGGCAGCCGCTCCTGACCACGTAGCGCAGGCCGTTGAACACCTCGCGCAACGCATGCTCACGCTGACCGGCATCCTCACGCAGCAGCGTCAGGTAGGGCGCAACCAGTGATCGGCCCCCACGAGGTGGTCCAAGGGTAGAGTTAGTGCACGGTGGGCCGCTCCGCCACGGGTAGCTTGCCGGCGGAGCTGGTCTGGCAAGCGCAGCCGGCCAAGCGGAGAAGGCTGGCATGAACACCCCCGTGGCCGGCGGTCGGTATCTCAGAGAGGCATGCGGGCGCACGCCGTTGTAGTGACGTCGCCAGCTTTCCATGACGACCTGCGCTACCCTGAGTGTGTAGAAGATCTCGCCGTTCAGGCGTTCGTCGCGAAGCCGCGCGTTGAAGCTTTCCACGTAGCCGTTCTCCCACGGTGAGCCTGGTTTAATTTA
>NZ_JAKSYN010000057.1:0-2205 GCF_022829565.1 Methylobacterium sp. J-001 | reverse complement strand
CGCAAGGCCAAGGCCCGTACCTTCGACGCCCTCTGGCGCGCCATCGGCGACATCTGCGACCTGTTCGAGCCCCAGGAATGCTGGAACTTCCTCAAAGCCAAGGGATATGCGTCTAATTAAAGTTCCGATGCTCTAGCTTGCGAGAAAATTCTGCCACAACCATGATGCCTCGGTTGAGCGGCGCCACCTGAACATGGCCCCGGGCTACCATCGGCTCACGGATGACAAGATCTCCAGCCTAATCGACGTGATCCATCAGCTCGATGCTGGGGAGTCCATCGACCCCGCTCGAGATGCATGGACGGTGGGAGTGATACAGCGGGAGGAGCTGCTGCCATGAGGATCGAGGCCGCGATCGCCGTCGCTGTCTGATCCATGGCGCTACGCGGGCACGTCGACTGGCTGTCCCGCCGGCAGATGATCGGTCGGGCGTAGGATACCACTGCGCCCAACACCCCCGTCAGCTTGTTCGTCTCTATCAACGGCCGGGTGGTGGGCCGCTGCCTCGCCGATCGGCCCCGTGACGACCTCGTGCGCGAAGGCATCGGTCACGGCCGGCACGGGTTCGATTTCGCCCTCCCTGATGGCGCGCTGCCAGCGCTGGCCCGGTTCACGATCGCGGTCCGCCGTGAGGGTGATGGTGCAATGCTCCCGGGCGCGCCCGGACCCTCTCGAAGGACCTGCAGGCGCAGCTGGCGCATCCGCTGGCCGAGCCTGTCGACGACGCGGCGGCGGACCGCCGCCTCGCCTTCCTGTTGGGCCAGGCTCGAGTACTACGCCGAGTGCGCGCCGAGCAGCACGGATCTCTGGCCGCCAGCCAGAACCAGCCGCGGGCCCTCGTCGTCGTCACCGTTATGTCGGACGGGGGTCGCGACGCGGGCTCGAACGCGATCCTGTCGCACATGCGCTCTCTACAGCGGCTCGGGTTCGCCGTGACCCTCGTGCCTGCCGACCTTTGGACCGACGACGGTACCGCCCTCGAGGTGGTTGGCCTCCTGCGGGCTCTGGGCGCTTAGCAGGGCCTGGATCAGCGCGGGGTTCTCAGTCAGCGTGAACTTGGCCTGCGCCACCACCGGGTCGCTCGCGCCCGCCGTGAAGTCCCGCATGGCTTTGAGCCGGTCGGCTCGCCACGACAGGATCCCGCCGGACTGGCTAGCCTGCCCGCTCTCGCTCGGGGCCGACCACGAGTCGGTGATGTTGCTCGGCCTGCTCCCCGAAGACGCTGAAGGCCCTGATCGATGCCGGGATGATCGAGGACACGGGCGGGCAGATCCGCCACGACGCCCTCGGCTCCTACCGGGTGCCGTTCTACGGGATGACGATCCCGACCCACATGGCGTGGTGCTCAGCCGTCGCTTTCACCGACGAGGAGATGGTGGCGTTCGAGGCCGAACTGGAAGGCCTGCAGTGACTGCGAACAGCGCACCGCTTTTATTTCAACCGGCGAGGCTGCTTACGACGCACAAGCTGCTCTACTCTTCGCGAGCCGCCTGTCGGGTTTCGGCCGAGGTCGGCTTCTGAGCCGCGGCCATTCTCGTCTCCGAGCGCCACGAGGACGCTTGGGCGCGGCCCATGGGTGCCAGTTTTGAACCGTCGGCTGGGCTGATGGCCCCGTTCTGAGCGAGCGCCATCATACCAGCCAGGAGAGCCAAGCCGGTCGTGACGCTGGCGAGGATCGGCGTGAGATGCCGGGCGTGCTCGCGCAACTGGTAGATCGCTGCGCATCCGAAGGTGAAAGCGGAGGCCAGCAGGACCGCGAACGCCTGTTCGGTCATGGCATAGTCCATCGTCCCGATGCTCATCCCGTTCACAGGTGCGCGTATGAGAACGCGCAATCCTTCGGCCCAATCACTTGTCGGTCGCCGAGAAGGCTACGCCCGGAAGCGATGATCTGAACGGTCTGCCGGCTATGGCATGCAGTCCGCGCCATGACCTCTAGGTCGCGCAGATATGAGATCAGCAGCTCGTGCGGAACTTCATCTGTGTTAAGAGCGTCGCCTACCTTTTCCGAAACGGTGCGCTCAAGCTCGGCCCAGAAATTTGCCGGGATTTGCATCTGCTTGTTCATGGTCAGCCCCCATTGAAGTGGTCCGCCCTTTGGTATGGCTTTTGAGCCTGGAGGACGGACGAGATGGCAAAGCACCCGAAGCCCGAGGAGATCGTCGCGAAGCTACGTCAGGCGGACGTTCTGATTTCACAGGGCCA
>NZ_JAKSYN010000052.1:2500-3681 GCF_022829565.1 Methylobacterium sp. J-001 | reverse complement strand
GGGAGTTGGTCTTACCCGACGGCGCTGCGCCAACCGCAAGGAGGCAGGCGACCACGGTAGGGTCAGCGACTGGGGTGAAGTCGTAACAAGGTAGCCGTAGGGGAACCTGCGGCTGGATCACCTCCTTTCTAAGGATTCTTTCTTGGACATGGGCGCCGGCTCCGCCGGCACCCAGCGAACGTCAGTTCATCCATCGAAGATCATTTAGATACAGGGTTCAGTCAGAACCCATTTGGCGGGACAGGCGCCGTCCTCGTTTCTCTTCCTCACCAGATAGCGCGATCGGCGCTCTGCTCCGGCTTTGCCGGGCGGCGCGCCTCGATCGCTCTGGGCCTGTAGCTCAGGTGGTTAGAGCGCACCCCTGATAAGGGTGAGGTCGGACGTTCGAGTCGTCCCAGGCCCACCACGACACGGGACGCTCGACTATCGGCGCTGACCCCTTGGGGCCATAGCTCAGTTGGGAGAGCGCGTGCTTTGCAAGCATGAGGTCGTCGGTTCGATCCCGTCTGGCTCCACCATTCTTTTGGGAGTTGGCGCCGCTGTAGCGGCTGCCGCCTGAGAGAGGGTGTCGAGCCTGGCTATCTGGAACACAGTTTGCCGCGGCAGACGATCGATGAGAACCGTAAGGTTCGGTCGGTCGCGCCGTCTGGCGAAGACATCAGTGACATCGTGAAGAGGGAATGTGGCCGTTGGGGGCGCGAAAGCGTCAGCCCCGGCGGTCATGTTCGGCAAGCATACGGTGATTGGATCGGAAACGATCCGATCACTGGTCTTTTTGTGACCGTGTCGCGATCGACAGCCGAATGGCTGCCGATCGGCGGACATCGATCACGAGAGCGATCAAGTGTCTTAAGAGCATTCGGTGGATGCCTTGGCGCTGAGAGGCGATGAAGGACGTGGTACGCTGCGATAAGCCTTGGGGAGCTGCGAACGAGCTTTGATCCAGGGATTTCCGAATGGGGAAACCCACCTTCGACCTTCCGTATTGTGGGTTCAGGCGTGAGCCTGAACTCTCAATACGGTTGGTCACATGAAGGTATCAAATCCTGAATCCATAGGGGTTTGAAGCGAACCCGGGGAACTGAAACATCTCAGTACCCGGAGGAAAGGACATCAACGAGACTCCGTCAGTAGTGGCGAGCGAACGCGGATCAGGCCAGTGCCTGTGGTGAGTTTACCGG
>NZ_JAKSYN010000050.1:0-6947 GCF_022829565.1 Methylobacterium sp. J-001 | reverse complement strand
CCCTGCGAGACCAGGACATCGACCTGGCGCAGTTTGGAGACCATCTCTTCAGCCGTAGGCTTCTTCCGTCCCATGACGACATCCTCCACATGGCCCAAAGCCATACTTCAAGGAGCACCGCTTTTATGGAGGCAGGCCAGTCCGGTACGACACCTTACTGTTTAAAGCTAACGACGTTAAATATGTAACGCCCCTTGAATAGATAATTCTATATCTATTTACGCCGATTATTGTATAAGGCAGCCTCAAAGTTGCCGAGTCAATTTTTGCCTACACTAAAGACTCGTGATACATAGCCTCATTCTGCGAACAATAGTCTAATCTAATATGAACTCAGAACGACTATGCTCAAAATAAAATGGCTAAAATTGCTCAACCCAACTCAGGTAGGTGTCATGTTTGTTACGGCCTTGATAGAAGAGCGTGACATATCTTAATAAATAGATTAAGTTCGGCCTTATAATAAATGCAAAACTATCCCGGTAGAAATTCATAGCTTCAAACGCGTAAAGCTTCGTATAATCTACTTCCAACTTTTAATCTTAGTGCTGAAATGCGAAACCTTATCGATACGTTGCGCGAAGACCACAAAGTTTTTGCGCTAATTCGACGCCTTGAAGAAAAATAAAGTTTACCCTTTCCTGAGAAGATCGAGGCGATCTAAACGCGAAGTCTGTTCGATGATCAATTTTTCAATAAAAATACGACAGTTACTTCTATTGATTGCCTTGAAGTTCTAACGAGACACATTATTGGAAACAAGTAGATTTAAAATGTCGCTAATCGGCGGCGGATAAGTAATTAACAGCCTCTCGAATTAAAACTTCGCATTAAGTTCGCTTCTAGAAATTTGCCTACGCATATCCTCGCTACCCCAGTCCTCATAAATCCCTTTCGCAAACTGCTGAATGACATAGCGCATGTATCTAATCCCCTTCATTGGCTTATAAAGGCTACTTAATTCCGGGTACTTTGCAATAATGTCAAGATAGGGCGCGTTTCCGCAAATCCCCCAGGGACGAAACGCTCCATCCCATGGACGTGGCTTCGACATATAATGAATGATTCTGGGATCTACGAGATCGTCCAGGTTGCGGCCTATAAAAAATGCAGGCCAATTCCATCGGAGGGATATCAATTCTTGTCTACCTGACATAACAATGTTGAGAGCGTCTTGATCATGAAACATGAGAGGATTTGATCTTCTATCTCTCAATATTCTTAGACAATCCCGACTTATTTCATGCCAATCGGCAAGATTGAACTTAATTATTCCCGCATTGAAGTATTTTTCCTGATTTACGGTGTTGATACCCAAGCCATTAAAGTATTGCGAACGTTGTTGGGACGATTTCTTGCCGCTTGTTGCAGTGAAACTCATTAAATCTGGCGCGGCAAGCAACCCGCCGGCTTTAGGAGTCGCGTTCGATAACAGGTTCAAATTTCCAACTATTTGTGTATCCGCATCTATATACACCACCGATTTGATTTCATCTCTTAGTATCTCTGAAATATGAAAACGAGCGCAAACCATTCCTGAGCCATTAAGCGTACTGACGGGAACAATATTCAAGACAATCCCATTCATCTCAATTAACGGCTTGTACCGAGAAACAATGCTATTTACTTCACCAAAATAGATTATGGAAACGATGTCACTAGGACATTCTAAGCGTCCCTTTGTCTGAAACGCGCTCACTAAAGTCGGTAATAAATAATTCAAGTCGGTCGTATAACACCAGCAGGTATGTGCCATTTGATTGCCTCATATTCGAGTTTAAAGAGTCTGTTCGATCGTATCGGCGTTTAAAATTAATACATCCTGTTCCTTTGGACTGATATATGCGGAAATATCAGAGTAGACCGCGATTCAGCCGGGCTGAAAATGAGTTAGGGCAGGCTTCCGAATTTATATCTTCAAAAAAATCTTAGGCAACAATTAATGGAGGAACAAGCGATCTTAAATATCTTCTTTAGCTAAATGAACTAAAGGTATAATGTCGGTTTGCGAACTAAAGTCTTTAAATGCATTTTTGCACTTAGGCAACAGCCGGACATATCTATCGGACTCCGCGTAGCGCATATAATTTTATGTAAACAGCCGTTATAACGGATGAAATCATTATGGTGCATTTCCCTGAGGTGAAGCGCGAAGGGCATGGAACGCTGCTGGCGTTGCTCCCACAGTTTGATGAGCTGGGCGCGGTTAAGCCATTTAAGATCGTATTAGGTAGTCACATGACAGATAAATTGGCAATCCCTAAACACAAGTTTGCGAGCGGTTGCGAGTCACAAATTAATGGCTATATGATTTTCAATTGTAATGATCTTTCGTATTAAAGCTATAGATTCACAAACAAGATCGCATGGGCAAAATGGATAACTTTGGACAGTCCACCAATATTGTAAATTGCAAGCAATCATGAGTATCAAATATCGCGAGAGTCGATCGATCGAGCGGAGCAAACATTTTTTTTGACGCGGTATACTAATCGCGTCTCTTTTTAATCGCACGCTCCGGCTCGAAGCGCCCTAACATCGCATCAACGCATCCGCGTAAGTTGCCGCGAAGGCGACCGCGACGATCGATAAAGGGCTCAGGCGAGAACGATTTTATGAAGTTACTAGTAAGATTTCGAAACAAATGGTCAGCGACTTGGGGCAGGGTCATTGTACCCTTCCTTAGCATATACAACGGGTTAATAACCTGCGAGTAACCGAGTCGATCTCCGGCGATCCGACCACTTTTAACGCCTAAATGCACGCCCTGCGCGAGAGAACATTTCACAAGCCGTCCTCCATCTGATTTCAACTGTGCGCCGAAATCCCGATCTTCAAGCCAACCATATAAAACAAGGCGTTCGTCAAAACGCAATTGACCTATGGCAGAGGTACGAAAGGCCATATTGCAACCATAGGGGCTAAATAACTCTATGTATGGTATCGAGTCCAGAGTATTCGCTTCATTGATAAAACGATCTGCATCAGCAAAACTTAAGCCGGGTCCTTTGATTCCATCCGCCAGTATACGACCAGTTAAACCGGTGATATTGTTGTCAAAATCAAATATCCGAACCGCAACTTCAATCCAGTCCGGAGCAGGTATAAAGTCGTCATCAAAAAACGCGACGATTTCAATATCTTCAGTGATTGCTGAGAGAGCCGTATTACGTTGAGCAGCCAAACCGCTCGGACCTATTATAACTTTGACTTGAGGCCATTCCGAGGCTTCTCCGGCGTCCTCCAGTTTTGTACACGAAATTATTATTGACTCAGGGGCGTAGGTTTGCCGATCTATTATTCGGCGCAATGTCTGTGCAACTATCTCGGGCCGACCTAGCGTTGCGACGACGACAGCGACTTTAGGGGCAAATGAAGATTTCTTGCGATTCCCCACAATTGCCTGGAATGGTGATTGCATGAGATCGAGGTAACCTTGTGCCGTGTCATTCCAAGAAAATTTAAGAGCTTGATCGCGACCGCGTTCGATAAGCTCCTCACGGAGGTCAGATCTTTCAAGTAGGGATTCAATGTGTTTGATCCACAGCTCAGGCTCATTCGGCGGTGCCAGCAACGCTGCATCGCCACAGATCTCGGGTAAACTGGCCCGATCCGTTGAAATAACGGGACAGCCAAGGGCCATAGCCTCTAAGGCAGGTAATCCAAACCCTTCTGTCAGTGATGGAAAAACTAAGCAAAGAGCTCGATCGAAAAGATAAGCCAAATCGTGATCCGTCACAAAACCGAGGTGCCGGACGTTTTCATTTCGAGCAAAATCTTCCGACGCGAAGATATTGGATTGGCCGCCTGCGATAACAAGATCAACATTCATGGCTGCCAACTGCTCGGCTATGCCAAGTAGCATGGCAAGATTTTTGTGCCTTGCGCGTGATCCTAGGGCCAATATAAAAGGACGCAACTGACCATCCGCGGTTTGCCTCAGCATCGAAGGGGCTAACGTTGCCAACATTGGGTTCCAACTATGCACGTGTTCGTGCCCATTTGGCAATATACTAATATTCGAAAGCTTTACTGATAAAAATTGAGCTATTTGACCAGCCGAAAATTTTGAGACCGTCGTTATTTTAGTAACGCGTCGAGCGAGTAGCGGCTGAAGATTTTCATAAAACAAACGGAACGCGGTCCCATAGGAGTTCCCTTCAATGAACACATTGGCATCATGCATACATACTACTTGATTGGTTTTGATAGCCGGCGCAGTGTTGCAAAGATTTAATAAGTTGCCTTGCCATGAATACGGGAGTGTTATTTGTTCCCATGCCTGTCCTTTGAAAGTACCAATTGGTTTAAACTCAGAACCAATTATTATAGGGTCTGTGGCATTGATGGGAGAAAGCAGATGGACTGCCCTTCCTTTGGAATCCATAATTCGTCCTACTGAACTCGTTACATTGAATGCGTAACGCTGGACGCCTGTCATCGACTGTGTAAGAAATCGGCCATTGATTGCAAATGAATCTGTCATAAGCATATTTCAATTTATCCCTTGCTTGAATTTGGCTGGAGTTCAGTTAAATAAAAATTTTTATTCGAAATATTTTTGACATAAAAGGCGATATTTCAGCTTCTGTCTTTTTACATTTGTCGTCGCCATTAGATTTGCTCGCTGTGTGTGTTGTTTAAATTTCGAAGGCTACTTACACAAACGTTAGGTTTGCGACAACCAGTACCATCTGATCATTCTGATAATATTGGGCAGCTTGAAGAGCGTTCGGCGGCGGACACAGGGCGGGGTAAGAGTTTGGCGAACAGCATTTCAGTGATGGCCTTATGCACGGCGGACGGGCTGGTTCACGGCGGCGGCTCCGAAAAGCAAGTTATCATTTTTCCCGGCTCCATCCGACGATGCTCGGCAAGGTGCAGGTGTTGAAGGGAGGCGCAGGCTATGCACGTCATCAACCCGTTTCGATGCAGCCTTCTCAGAGGTGTCGATTGAAGTGATCGAGGTTGAGCTTTATGCTGAGCTGCTGGAGGACTTTTTTGCGGGCCGAACGCGCCTTTAGCATACCGGATAATGCGCGTCTTGATGTACTGTGCGGCAGGCGGGACGAGTAGTACACCCGCTGACCTGACGAGCGGCACTCGCCCACAAGCGGCCCTCCGTGCCCGGCAGATAGCAGTTGCTGCCCCTGTCCGAATCGTCGCCGACCTGTTGTAGGATGGCGGTGAACCAAGCCAAGAGCTTTCCATTCGTGCCCTCGCGCCCCATCACGCGGAGCTATGTCAGCTCTAGCTAACCGGTGCCCCTTCGAGTTGGTTCATAGTTATCATATCCCGCAGTAGTGGAGTAGTTTCGGTATTTGTCCGGTCGGACGGCGGCGAATGCGTCCTGATGGCGATGGTCAGGTAGGCGGCGGTTCATGCTACAGTTGTACGGGGAGCAGCCTTGGCCATAGCAAAGACCTCCTTATCCTGAGCCTGTCGAAGGATCTATCGGATTGAAGTCGGGATTGGAGGCCGGGAGGTAGAGAATCCGTACGCCGACCGCCTTGATGGTCTCGCGCACCCCGGCGACATCATGGGCGTTCTGATTGTCGAGAATGACGGTGTTCCGAGCTTCAGCATCGGAGCCAGAGTGTCGGTGACGTGGGCTCGGAAGCGCATACCATTCGTGGCTTCATTGAAGACGGTCCTGGCGATCAGTCCCATGGCGTGCAGGGCGGCGGTGATGGTGGTGGTCTTGTAGTGCAAGTGAGGCACGGCGATCCGGCAGCGCTAACCGCGCGGAGCACGACCATGGCGGCGAACCATCTTCGTCGTGGCCGCCGTCTCGTCGAGGAAAACCACGCGATCTGGATCAAGGTCGGGTTGCCCATCGAACCAGTTCTCGCGCGTGGCCCTCACATCCTACCGCTCCTGCTCGGCCGCGTGGACAGCCTCTTTTTGCGGGGGATCTCATATCGGGCGAAGAAGCGTAACAGCCTGCTCGTGCTTGCGCAGCGATAGTGTTCTTGGTGACTGTCGCGCAGTCCCCGTAGCCGGGAGAGCGAGTGTAGTTCGTTGCGCCGAAGGATCAGGGCGGCCTGCGTTTCCAGGCGCTGCTAGTTGCGATCGCCGCTTATGGGCTTGAGCGCGGTCCGCCCATCCTTCCGCGCGTGCTCCAGGCTCAGCACCGTGGAGCGAGGCTCCGTCGGTCCCATCCGCGCATCGGTGCTGGTCTGACGTGGCCGCCACTTCTGCACGGTGGTCGGGCTGATCCCATAGTGCTTCGCGGCGGCTCTCACACTCTCTTTACGAGCTTGGATTGCCCGACAATCCGTCTTGTATCTTTGGGTTGCCCGCTGGAGTGAAGCCAGCGAGGTTACTCAGTGAGGGTCAGCCCGTGTCCGTGGCCTGCCTCCATACGGTGGCCCGAGTTCGAAGTTAGTGCATCGTCGGTCGCGTGACGATGGCGGGGCTTATGAGCGGCGTTGAGCTGCTCGGTTCGGTTGGCCAGATGACGACCTCCGGCGCAGGTGGCTGGTAGCCGAGCGACGAGTGCGGGCGGATGCTGTTGTAGTGCTTACGCCATTGCTCGATGACAATGCTGGCTTCCCTGAGAGTGCAGAACACCTCGCCATAGAGCAGTTCATCCCGCAGCTTCGCATTGAAGCTCTCGCAATAGCCGTTCTCCCACGGACTGCCCGGCTCGATGTAGGCGGTCGTCGATCTCACCGCCGCGATCCAGTCCTGAACGGCCTTGGCGATGAACTCCGGCCCGTTGTCCGAGCGGATATGAGCGGGCACACCGCGCAGGCTGAAGAGGTCCGAGAGCGCATCGATGACATCGAGGGCCTTCAGCTTACGGGATACACGGATGGCGAGGCACTCACGCGTGAACTCATCGATGACGTTCAGCATCCGGTACTTGCGCCCGTTGTGCGTGCGGTGCTCGACGAAATCGTAGGACCAGACGTGATCGGGACGCTTGGGCCGTAAGCGAAGGC
>NZ_JAKSYN010000047.1:0-487 GCF_022829565.1 Methylobacterium sp. J-001 | reverse complement strand
CCGGCAGCGTCGCGAGCGCGGTCTTGACGATGGTGGCGGCGTCGAGCCCGGCCTCGGCGTACATCTTCTCCGGGCTGTCGTGGTCCTGGTAGGTGTCCGGCAGCGTCAGCGTCCGCACCCGGACCCGGCCCGCATCCAGCGCGCCCTGTTCCGACAGCAGGTGCAGCACCATCGCCCCGAACCCGCCGCGCGAGCCCTCCTCGATGGTGATCAGCACCTCGTGGCTCTGCGCCAGCTCCAGGATCAGCGCCTCGTCCAGCGGCTTAGCGAAGCGCGCATCCGCCACGCTCACCGCCACGCCCTGCTCGGACAGCGCATCCGCCGCCTTCAGCGCTTCGGACAGGCGCGTGCCGAGCGACAGGATCGCCACCCGGGCCTCCGGGTCCTGGCGGACCATCCGGCCCTTGCCGATCGCCAGCACCTCGCCCCGCTCCGGCAGCTCGACGCCGACGCCCTCGCCGCGCGGGTAGCGCAGCGCGATCGGGCC